>NZ_CP015585.1 GCF_001941945.1 Roseomonas gilardii
CAGCAGGGCGGCCAGCGCGCGCAGCTCCGGCGGCGAGAAGCCACGCATCGCGGTCCGCCCGGCCGGCCCGAACGCCTCGGACAGCACGGCCTCGACCGCTTCCGGCGTCAGGGACGGACGGCCGAGGTCGCCATGGCGAAGGCCCGCGCTGCGGATGGCGACGGCGAGCGCATCCGAATCCTCGGGCCACTGTGCCACCAGGATCTCGGAAGGGCCAATGCGGGCCAGGGCCGGCCCGCATCCCTCGAGCGAGGCCATGCAGGTGCCGATCTCGCTGGTGGACAGGTCGATCCAGGCGAACGCCACCGCCCGACCCTCGGCCAGGGCGACGGTCAGGTTGTTGGCCCTGCCCGCGACCAGCACGTCGGCATCGACCGAGGTGGCCGGCGTCATCAGACGCAGGGGGCGCTCGCCCCCCGCCTCGACGGGCTGCTCGGAGAGAGCGACCCTGTGCCCGGCGGCCAGCAGGCGGGCGACGGCCCCGGCGGCACTGGCCGATGGCACGCCGCACATCGGCACGTCGGGCGCATCCCTCTGCCGCCGGTGGGTCAGCTGCAGGCCGAGCGCCCGGGAGGCGATCGGGGCATCGGAGCCGAGGATCTCGTAGAACTCGCCGACCCGGTACAGCACCAGGTAGCCCGGCGCCGCCGCGCTCGCCTGCGCGTGAGCGGCCATCATCGGGCTGGCGGGGGGCCGGGCAGGCGTGTCCATTACCGAGAGATGCCGCGTCCCCGGCCCGGTTTCCAGTTCGTCCAGGCGGTGCTCGCCGGGATCGAGCCAACCGGCAGTGCCGTTCGCATCGGCATGGCACGAAATCGGTGCATGCGCCGCATTCTGCTCCTGTTGCCCTGCCTCCTGCTTGGCGATCCCGCATTCGGACAGAGGCCGCCCGAGATCGGGCGCAGCTGCGCTGTGCTGGGCGACAGCCTCGCAGTCGGTGCCGCCCGCCATGCCCCCGGCTGCGAGGTGCGGGCCCGGGTCGGCATCGGTAGCGCCGAGTTTGCCCGGACCTACGCCACCGTGCCGGTCCGGGCGGATGCGGTGCTGATCTCCCTCGGCGCCAACGATGGAGCCCGATCCGATACCGTGGAGCAACTGGCGACCGTCCACGCCGCGGTGATCGCCCGCCGGGTCACCTGGGTTCTGCCAGCCCGGGGAGAGGCCGCCCGCTCCACCTCCCCCAGCCGGCGCGCCGGCAGGCCGGCGACCCCTCCGGCCGACACGCCCGCCGGGGTGGCGGCGACCGCGACCAGGAAATCGAGCGCCGTCCGCACGTCCCGTTCGGTGATGAAGTGCGGATGATCGGGGCCGCGATAGCAGATCGGGATGGCGCACGGGACGAAGGTCACGACGTAGCCTCCTGGGCAATGCCGGTCAGGGGCGGCCGCCGCCGCGGGCGCTCCAGATCGCTTGGCGGCAGGGCCGGCGTGCCGGCGCGGGCATACCGACCCCAGCCGAGGCGAACGACCTCGCCGGACGCCTGCAGGGCGCGGAGATGGCCGGTGACGTTGGAGATCGAACGGCCGACATGGCCGGCGATCTCGCCTGCCTGACGCGGCTCCGACAGGAAGCTCAGGATGGCATCGCCCGCCCTCCGCCCCCGCGTGCGCGAATCTCCGCCGCAGGGCGCCGGCAAGGCAACCAGTCCGGCGGAACGGCTCCCGGTCGGGGCGTAGAGGCCGGGCCCCAGGTGGGACACTTCACCGCGGCGAAGCATCGCCTGCAGCAGGTCGTTCATCCGGGCCGGGGGCAGGCCAAGGAGCCTCGCCAGATGGAAGCTGCGGATCGGCCGGGCGGGCTCGGCAAGGACCGCGCTTCGCGCCAGCATCCGGACCAGGGCCTGGCGCTGGGAGGGGGTCGGCACCCGGATCCCGGCCCGCCGCCATGACCCCTGCGGGCCACGCTCGGCGGCACCGAGGCGCATCAACGCCTCCACCTCGGCCCCGATCACGGCGGGCGGCAGGGCGGTATGGGACCATAGATGGGCCAGAGATACCCCGCCGGTGACCGGCAAGGCCGCGGCAATGCGACGGCTGGCGGACCACTCCGGTTCCACCGGGCCATCCCGCAGATCGGCTACGGAATCGGTCCGGATCACGAGGTCCTGGCAGTAAGGGCGCAGATGGTCCCGGGCGGAAAGCCCGAGCAGCACCAGCGCCATCTCGGCCGGGCTCGCATCGCACTCCCGCGCGAGAGCGCCCACGCCGAGAGGGTGTGTCAGAGCCGTCCATAGCCTCGCCGCCAGATCGCCCGCCAGCTCCTGACCGGCCATCACGAAGCCAGCCGCGCGGTCAGGTCGCGGAGCCGCCCGGCCAGCTCCTCCGGCCGCATGGCAGGCGGCTCCGGCAGGGTGACGAGCCTCGCCTGCGCGAGGGCCTGCCCGACCGCTGCCGCGGCGGCCTGGGCTTCCTCCGGGCTATTGCCAGCCAGCACCTCGATCGCGGCCACCGCGCGCTCCACCTGTGGTGAACGCCGCAGCCAAAGGGACGAGCCGGGGCCGGCCGGAGCAGGCGGTGCGGCTGGCGTCGTCCCGCTCTCCAGCATGGCCGTGCTCGACGTCACAGGGGGCTCGGTTCCGGGATCGCTGGCAGAGCGCGGCACCACCACCAGGCCGGCCGCGGCGACGGCCGCCGCTGCCCTTTCCGACAGCGGGGCGGACCCTGACGCCGCGAACACCTCCATCATGGCCGCCAGCGCAGCGTCCGGCCGCTCTGGAACGCCCATGGGCACCCGGCCCGTCTCGATATGCGCCAGGACGTCGACGATCCGCCTGGCCTCCTCCTGCGTCTCGTCCGTGGGCCCAGCCAGCATGACCGGCCGGTTGCGCCGGATCGGACCCTCGACCTCGATCTCCGCGTGGTACAGCTTGGCGTAGACGCGCCGGCCGCCGAGCAGGATCACCGCCTCGCCCTCCAGCAGCTTCTGCAGGTCGGACCAGGCAACACGGTTGACCTTGCGAACCTCGGCCGATGGTCCTTCGCGGTAGTTGCCCGCGTCGCCCGCGACGAAGCTCGTCGCCTGCGTCACCTCGGTCTCGCCGGCGGTCTTCTCGATCCAGTTCCGGGTGCGCTCCGCATCCTGCTGGCGCATGGCGATGGTCAGGTTGGCGTTGCCCAGCAGCGAGGCGGTCTTCTCGCCGAGACGGGCCCAGACGCCGCTGATTTCCTGGAAGGCCAGCCAGAAGGCGATGTTGAGGCCGCGCCCCATGGCCAGCATGCGGTCCATGCCGTTGGTCGCATAGTAGGCCAGCTCGTCGAAGACGACGTAGAACGGCCCCTCGCCCATGCCGGGCTTGAGCGAGAAGATCTCCCGGGTGTCGCCTTCGAGGCGGGCGCCCAGTAGCTGTGCGAGCATGCCGCGCAGGCTGGCCACGACAATCTTGCCCAGCGACGCCAGGGTGTCGTCGGAGTTCTCCAGCGCCGGCAGGTTGACCACGAGGATGCGCCGGTTCAGCACCACGTCGCGCATGTCGATGTCGCCATGCGTGACCTTGAAGATGTGCCCCAGGCTGACCGACAGCTGGGTGAAGGGGCCGGTGAAGTAGAACAGCGCGAAGCCGTGCTGCTTCGACGGCTCCTCGCCCTTCTGCTTGTTGTAGGGCTGGGTGGTGTCGTAGCCTGGCAGCTCGCCGAGATAGGCGTTCAGCGGGTAGAGGATCTCCTCGGGAATGTCGTTGACGAAGATCTCCCTCACCGTCCCCCTGATGCCCTCGCGGTGCAGGAAGACCTTGCGGGTCGCCAGCATGCCGATGGAGCGCAGCTCCAGCGCGAAGCGGATCGTCTCGATATTGATCGGAATGCCCTTCTCGTCGCGCATCCACACCAGCACCGGGGCGATGGTCCCGACCAGCGCGATCGCGCGGGTGCGGAAGACGCCGTTGCTGTCCTCGGAGCGCTGCTCGCCCAGTTGGCTGACCAGCATCTCGCGCAGCGCATCGGCATTGCCGTGGGCGAAGGGATTGAAGGTGTTGCTGTCCTTCACGCCGGAGGCAACGAGGAGGTTGAGGGCCAGGAGGTCATCCTCGCGGCCATAGTGCCGCAGCAGCGCCGCGACCTGGCCGTAGAGCTGGTTGTCGGCCTTGCCGTCGACCAGCACGAAGCCGGTCCCCTGGGCCAGCGCATTGGTCAGCAGGCTGAGGATGGCCGTGGTCTTGCCGGCGCCGGTGGTGCCCGGGATGGTGCAGTGCTGGCGCGCATCCTCGTTGGTGATCCACAGTTCCTGTCCGGTCACCTGGTCGGTGCCGAGGTAGAGGCTGCCTGCGGCCATGCGAGGCGAGCGGTCCTTCGGGCTCGGGTAGTTCCAGTCGAGCTGGCCCGCGCTCTGTGGCAGGCGCAGCGGCAGCTTGACGTGCCGGCGCATCACCCAGGTCGCATAGGCGATCGAGGCGGGCACCAGCAGATCGAGGGCTGCCGGGTAGAGGAACGCCCCCGCCGCAGTCACCCCCAGCAAGAGTCCGGAGAATTGGCTGCCGAGCAGCTCTGCGAGCCGGACGGTGAGCGGACGCACGTCGCGGTAGCCCATGCCGCCACCGCGCTCGAACCGGCCTTGCGGCCCGGAAATCTCGCGCTGGATCATGATGGGACCTCAGCGTTCCAGGCCAAAGGCGTTGCGGGCCGGGGCGCCGGACGGCGCCGGCCCCTGAACCTGGGTGCCGGGCGTGGAGGGCATGACGATGCGCGGGCGCTCTGCCAGTTGCTGCTGCAGTCGCGGCGGGAAGGAAGGCGGCATCGCCGTCACGGCAGGCGCCGGCACCGCCCCGGGTATCGCCGGAGATCCAGCGGCGAAGGCAGCAGGGTCCATCCCCCCAGGTAGCCGCTGCCCCCCGGCGGTCAGGTAGCCCGCGAGGAACACGGCCCCCCCGAGACCGAGCATGGCGCCAAGCCTCAGCAGCGGGCGCCGCTGACGCCGCTCCTGGCGCTCCGGAGCTGCCCCCATCGCCTCGCCGAGATGGATGTGCAGATGCACGACCTGCGGCCCGGCGCCGGGTTCCGCCACTCCCTCCTGGCGCCCGGGAAGGTTCACCACCAGCCCGCCCTCCGCCATTGCAAGTTTCGCCATCACCCCTGCTCCCTGCGCTTCGGCTCGGAGCGATCCTGCTGGACGGTCATGCGAATGGCGCTCACGGCTTCCTCGACGCAGGGCTGGAACAGGGCATGCCGCGCCGTCCGCTCGGCCTGCCAATGGGAACGGGCGCCGACCGCCTCGACGCGTGGATTGGGGTGGCTGTTCTGCCCTGGCCCGTGCCCGGGAAAGCCCAGCGAATGCAGCGCATACCAGAGGTTGCGATTCACCAGCTTGAGGCCGTTGAACTGCGCCGGCGCCAACACGCCGGAGGCCAGTCGAGCGGCATTGAGGAGCCCCATCATCGCGGTGGTCTCGTAGCCGTGGAGATTGGCGGCGATCTCGGCCGGATCGCGGATGGTGGCGTCGGCAAGCGTCGCGTCCGCCCGCGCGAGGACCTCGCCCGGCACGGCCAGGGGCTTGTCCGGGCCCGAAGGACCATGCCCGGCATCGGCGGCCAGACCCTCGGCGAAGTCGCCCAGCAGGCTCTGGGAGGATTCCCGATCCCCGGCCAGATGCAGCGCAAAGGCCGCGAAGAGCACCCGCGCCGCAGGCTGGGCCTTGCGCGAACCGCGCCAGGCGGGACCGAGTTGCCGTGTCAGGGCCCGGCGCAGGCGCGCCTCGTCGATCTCCTGGCTGTCACTCATGGCGAAGCGCCGCAGCCACTCCTCGAGGTGCAGCGCCGGGTCGGCGGGGCGCGGCGCCGTGGCGGCGGGCATCACCAGCCGGAGCCGGCGCCCCAGCATGGCGCCAGCCGAGCGGTAGAAGCCCGCCTGCTCGCGCAGCAGGCCGTCGAGATCGAAGCGCCGACGGAAGCGGCCGGGCGGCGCCCAGACGAAGCACACCACGGCGAGGGCGCCGATCAGCAGCGCCGCCGGCAGGCGGAAGACCGTGTTGACCTGCCCGCACATCCGCACCAGCCGCTCGAAACTGACCGTTTCGTAGTTGCCCGTGATGACGGCCTCGCGCAGCGCCGCGAGCTCGGTCGTGTAGGGCGAGACGAACGTCATCTTGTGGACCTGCAGCCAGGCCACGGCCGCGACCACCTCGGCGTGGTGCTCGCTCCAGAGCAGCCAGCCCAGGAACCCGAGGCCCGCCACGATCACGATGAGGCAGAGCACGAAATAGTCGTCGCCCGATGCCCAGCCGCGGCGGGAGCCGCCTCCCATGGTGCTCATGCCGGGGCTCCGAAGAAGACGACGTTGGCGTGGTGCCGCAGCGGTACGACGGTCTGCCGCTCCACCGGCAAACGGCTGTCATAGCCCGGCAGGTCGTCCAGCCATCGGTTGAGCGGATAGACGATGGCCTCGGGCATCGCCCGCGCCTCGATCTCCACGATCTCCCCGCCAATCAGGCGGCGGAACCGCCGCCGGGTGGCCAGGGCGGCGATGGAGGACAGCTCCATGGAGAAGCGCACGGCGGGATGATCGAGGACCAGGCCGGCGTGATCCCGCATCCAGACCAGCACCGGCGAGAGGATGCGCAGCAGGCGCGCGGCCAGGCCGCGCCACGGGCCCTGCCCCACGGCGCGGAAACCCGCCATGCGGCGCAGCAGCACCATGCGGACGGCATCGGCATCGCCATGCCGCAGGGGGTCGGGGGAACAGGGGATGAATATGGCGCTGGCCATGCGAGGCTCCGATCTCATCCCCGGAGTCTGCCGTTTCGCCGTGCGAACAGCGCCGGTCAGCGTGCCGGGGGGACCGCGGATCCCGACGCGATGCGGCGCAGCCGCTCGGCGTGCTCCAGCACCCGGCGCAGGTAGCGCGTCTTGTAGACCTCGGTGCTGGAATGATAGCGGCCGACCCCTTCCCAGAAGTCGCCGCCGGCACTGTCCAGCGCGTTGCGGAGGATCCAGGCGCCGGCCTCGACATTGGCGCAGAAGTTGTTGAGCAGCGCCTCGCGCGCGCCTGCCACGCTGGTGTGCCAGCGCCGGGCCAGGGCTGGCAGGTGGATCTCGTTGACCTGCATCGGGCCGATATCCACCGTGCCGTTGGTGTTGCCGCTGGTGCGGCCGATCGCGCCTCCCTCGACGGAGAGCAGCAGGACGATCGCGCCAGACGGGACGCGGTGCAGGACAGCGGCGGCACGGATGCACTCGGTGGCCGTGGCAACCGTCGTATCCGTCACACCCTCCGCCCGCGCCGGGGTGAGGGCCAGCAGCGCCAGGGCAGCCGTTGCCGCGATCAGCGGGGCTCTCACGGACTGGCTCCCGGCGAGACCCGGCGTGCCGGAGCCTGCTCCAGCCGCAGCGACCTCCACACTTCGGCAAAGTCGTTGACCAGCAGCGCGTTGGGGCTGCCGGTGCGGCTGATCGCCTCCAGGGCGGCGAGCGCGGCCACGGTCAGGGGCTCGCCCCGAACCGCCTGCACCCGGTAGCCCAGCAACGCGCCGGGATCGCGCGCCTGCTCGACCCCGAGCGAGCGGCCGGTGGCGGCCTGCCAGACCGCATCGGCCGCCGCCATAAGGCTGGGCATCACTCCGTCCGGCGCCCCCGCCAGATCGGCGGGCAGGCGGTGCAGCCGGCCGGAAGCCTCGTCGCGCAGCAGCAGAGGGCGTCCGTCACGCTCGACCATCGCCTGCAGGACGTGGCCGAGCCGGCCAAGGTCCAGGGAGGGGCTCATGCCAGCCTCCGGCGGCGCCAGGCCGGAACGGCGGGCCGCAGCCGGCCAACCAGCCATCGCCGCAACACCCGCAGCAGTGCCGGGACGGTCAGCCCGAAGAAGCTGATAATCCCGAAGAACGCCGTGCCGGCGAGGGCGATGTAGAGGGTGGTCCAGCTCCAGTAGACCACGAAGCAGAGGACCGGGATGCAGGCCCGGGCATCCAGCATCAGGATCCGCACCGGCAGGGCCGTGTTGCGCCACATCAGCCGATCTCCTTGAGCGCGCGGGCGGCGACGGTCTCGGTGATCCGGCCCTGGCCAAGCGCGTGATGAATGGAAGCCCGGAAGCTCTGCCCGTCGGTCTCCAGGACCTCTCCGGTGATGAGCGGCCACTCGCCGGGATCGGCGCGCAGCAGGCGGGTGCGCAGGGCGGAATCGAAGGGAAGGAACTCGCGGATCGCGGTCCGCCTGCCGTCGGCGGAGGGCAGCAGCCTTTGGTTGACCACGAGGCGCAGCGACTGCGCGACCGAGGCCACCAGGTTGTCTCGTTCGTCGCGCGGGCAGAGCGTGGTGATCCGCTGCATGGTCAGGGGCACGTTGTCGGCGTGGATCGTGGTGGTCAGGGCATGGCCGGAGATGGCGGCATGGACCGAGGCGGCCATGGTGGCGCTGTCGCGGCATTCGCCCACGATGATGTCGGTGGGCTCGCGGCGCATGCAGCCTCGGATGAAGGCGTCGAAGCTGGGCAGGTCACGCGGCACCTCGGTCTGCGCCATGGTCGAGTTGACGGTCGGGAAGCGGTCGAGCAGGAACTCGATGGGCGCCGCCGCCTCCTGGATGTTGTAGTGCCCATCCGGGTCGGCCAGCTTGGCCACCGTCATGCCGGCGATCAGGGTGGACTTGCCCGAGCCGGTCCCGCCCGAGACGATCACCATGCCGCGCTCCGGGAAGCAGGCGGCGAGGATGCCCGGCTCGACCAGTTGCTCGGCGAGCGAGGGCGGCAGATCCGGGATCGGCCGCAGCACGATATTGGCCCCCTCGCGCCGGGCCGCGCGGATCGGGGTGGCGTTGAGCCGGAAACGCAGACGGCGGGATCGGGATAGGCCGACCTCGTAGCTAACGTCGAAGTCGGCGCCGCCCTGCAGGCGGGCGGTCCCATCGGCGCCGTAGAGGTGGTTGGTGATGTCGCCGAGCTCGACCTCGCTCAGATTGCCGCGCGTCGCCCGGTGGTTGCGGCCGTGGATCCGGACCCAGACCGGGTGGCCGGTCTGGAAGGCGATGCGCGAGGCGCCCTGCTCGTAGGCCCAGACCAGCAGCGCATCGAGGCCCGGCGCCTGCTTGCGCGGCTCCGTCACCCAGCGCTGGCCCTCGCCGGGCCAGAGGTCCGGGTCGCGCGCCGAGGCGGGCGCCTCGCCGGCCCCGGCCGGCAGCGGCAGGACAAGGTTCATCGGCAGCCCGCCCCCGGCTGCCAGCGCCGGCGGTTGGCCTGCAGGCCGGGCTGGTCGGTGATGCGCACCACCCGGTCGCCGATGTTCAGCCGCGCCCGGCCGCCCTCGCTGTTGCGGGTCTCGAAGGCGACCCGCGGCTCCTCGACCAGGCCTGCGCGCAGCAGCACCCGGTAGCGGGCCATGCCCACGATGTCGCGCTGCAGGCGTCCGAGATCGGACAGGAAGATCGTCACCGCCTGCTTCTCGCCCTGCGCCCAACCCTCGGCGACGCCACGGTTCCAGTAGGTGACCTCCTGGCGGGTGCGCGGCAGCGCCGCGTCGGCCGGCCGGGCCGGGCTGCCCCAGGACCGGACCAGGTAGGAGCGCCAGTCCGGTGGCGCCGAAGTCAGCTGCGCTTCACGCGTGATCTCGAAGATGCAGCTCGTCTCGCGGGCGACCTGGCCATTCTCGCCGAGGGCGAAGGCCAGTTGCGCCTCGGAGACGATGGGGGGACGCATCAGGGTCTGGCCACCCCCCACCGGCAGAACCAGGGGGCGGAAGTCGTAGGTCCCCGAGAGCTGCGCCTCATAGCGCCGCAGCATCTCGTTGATGGCGAAGGAGCGGGCGGCCAGCCCGCCCTGGGCGCCGTAGGTCATGGCGGCTTGGCGCAGCACCTCGGCGCGGCCGGTCTCCAGCCCGTCGCCGGGCAGGTCGCCCGGACGGGTAGCCTGCAGCGCCTCCAGCGAAGGCGGCGCGTCGCTCCCCTCCACCACCGGCAGGGTGCCGGCACCCGTGATCGGCTGGTTCAGCTGACTGGCCAGCGCCTGGGCGGCGGCGTCGTATTGCGCCTCGCCCGGCATGGGCGGGCTGGACAGGAAGCGGACCGAGCCTTCCGCCCGGGCGGCGGGCGCGCAGGCTGGCGAGAGGGCCAGGGCCACGAGGGCCGTCGCGGCGAGGAGGACGCCGCGCGAGGTGGCGGGGCGGCGCTCAGACACGATGCACCACCTGGACCGTGCGGGAAGCCGGATCGAGCTGGACCGTGGCGTAGGCCCCGGCCTGCTCTCCCAGCGCCGCGAAGGCGTCGACCACCGTCGTCGCGGGCAGGTTGACCGTGACGGGCACGGGCTGAGGCCGCTCCACGCCCTCGACGCTGGACACCACCACCCGGTAGCCCACTGCGTCGGCGAGCTTGCGCACACCATCGGCAAGCGGGCCGCTCCAGGTGAAGGCGATCGGCCGCTGCAGCTCCTCTGGCACCACCTGGCCGCGCCGCGCCGCAAGGTCGGACTGGCTGACGCCGCCAAGCTGGGAAAGCTGCCGACTGACCTGTTCCATGGACTGCCGCAGCGCGATCTCCGGGTTGGGCATGCCAGGGGTGGCGATTTCCGCCGTCGGGCCGCGCGTGGCGCACCCCGCCAGGGCGACCATTCCGATCAATGCCGGCACCAGCCGGGTGTGCATCCTCGCCATGCAGGACCTCCATTCCTGCTTGGGAGCATGGAGGACAGCGATGCGAATAGGATGGTTGCCGCGATGCGGCGGTAGTCACATCAAGGGCCACGACGCTCCCTCCGGCCGATGAGCTGCCCCAGGCAGACGTCTTCGGGAACGGTTTCTTCACCGTCACGTGACGGCTGACCCCCGCACGGAGGGGATATCAAAAGTCTTCCCGATCCTCCTCGGCGGCAAGGCCGCCCTGTCGACGGCGGGGCTACAGGCCCTCTTGAAGTTCATCCTGCCTCGTTGATATCATGGCTCGATATCAACGAGGTGACCTATGGGCCAGTTGCTGGTCAGAGGCCTGGACGACAGGCTCATCCAGACCCTCAGGCAGAGAGCAGCACGCTCGGGCCGTTCCGTCGAGGCCGAGCATCGGGCATTGCTCGAGCAGGTATTGGGGCCGGAGGCTGAGACCTTTGCCGATGTCGCGGCGCGCCTGCGTGCCCAATCGCCCCCACAGAGCACCGACAGCGCCGACCTCCTGCGGGCCGACCGCGACCGGGAGCAAGGTCGGGACTATTGAAAGCCATCGTGGATGCGTCCATCGTCGCCAAATGGGTCATCGCAGAAGAGCATTCCGAGAAGGCGGCCACCCTGCTTGGCTATGATGTCCTCTATGCACCCGATCATTGGCAGGCCGAGGCCGTCAACGTGATCTGGTCGAAGGTTCAGTTCGGTGATCTGACGGTGGAGGAGGCGGAGCCGAGAGTGGGCCTCCTCCTTCGCGCTCCGATCGTTACCATGCCGATTGCGTCCCTCATGAAGCACGCCTTCACGATTTCGGTCGGGAACAGCGTCACCATCTATGATTCCCTCTACATCGCCATGGCGCGCCATCATGATGTTCCCTTCGTGACGGCCGATGCCCGGCTGCTCCGGAAGATCACCGATGTATCCCTGCGACCGCTCCTGCGATGGATCGGCGATCTACCTGCGGTGAAATGACTGCCTCAGGCCGGCTCTCAATCGTCAAGGAAGGGTTGCTACCAGCTTGCCAGGGCTGTGTTCAGCCTGAACACAGTACTTCATGCCGTCAAACCTGTTCGGCAGCCAGTGGCCAATACGGCTACCCCTGATCCCCCGCCATGCCGCGCAACACGATGCCAAGCCCCTTGCCGTCGATCAGCTCGGCCGCGAGTTCGTCCACCACGCCCGCCTCGGCACGGGTATCGAGTTCGCCGCGCTTCAGGCGTTCGTTCTTGCGGCGTTCGATCTCCTTCACCGCCGAGCCACGGTCGAACACCCGCGCCAGCCGCCGCAGCGCCTCCGAGAAGCCCACCGCCGCGTAGAGGCGGTTGCGCAGGCTGGTGTCCCCCGGCGTCGTGCTCAAGGCCCATAGCTCGACCGGCCCGAGCGAGTTGACCAGCATCTGCTCGTACTTGGCACCCCCGGCCAGCAGCACGGCGAGGAACGGCGCGCCGTTCGGACCAGGACCATTGAGGGAGTAGCGCACCACGTCGGCGCTCGCGGCCGACAGGTCGAAGCGGGTGATGACCTCCTCGCGCTCCCGCTCGTCGCCGGTGCGCAGGATGAAGCGGCCGGTGCTCTGGGCCACGATCGCCTCGCCGATATCCTCCAGGCGCTGCGAGGAGAAACCCAGTTGGATGTTGTGCTTTCGTCCCTCGCGCACATCCAGCTCGGCCTGGGCACGCACCAGCGGGCTGCCTTTGGTGCGATGCCACTCGTCGTAGTCGAGCCGCTTGACCGCCTCCATCGCCTCGCGCATGCGCTCGCGGTGGAAGTCGCGCACCGGCTCGGGCACCAGTTCGGCATAGTCCGGGTGCAGGAAGAAGTTCCGGGCCAGCAGGTGCCGCGCCAGCATGTACATGAGCTCGGTCTGCCGGTTCGCCGCGGCGGAGCCCGCGGGTGCCACGGCGGCGAGATCGAGCACGATGATACGGGCCGGTCCGAAATCCAGCCGGGTGGGCTTGCTCAGCGAGGGGAAGCGCCGGATCAGGTCGTAGACGTAGCGCTCGAACAGGGTGCAGGCGGATTCGCTCGTCTCGGCGATGTGCAGGTCCTTGAAGGCATCGCGGATCTGGTCCGAACGCGCGGCGGCGATCAGGTCCTGCAGCACCGGCACGGCATGGCGCTGCGCCACCTCGGCCAGCCGCATCTCGCCCACCGCGACGAGCGCGTCCACCGCGTCGCGCCACCAGGGCTCGTCGCCGCCCAGGTCGATCCCATGGTGCAGCAGCGCCGCGTCGACCTCGGGCTCGACCCCGGCGCGGTAGGGCTTGGGCGAGCCGCCGGTCACGTCCGTGCAGAGCCGGTAAGCCTCGTCGATGACCGCGCCGATCAACTGCGCCATGCCCTCGAAGGGCGTGGAGGTGTCCGGTGGCGTGGTGGCCAGCGCCAGGAAGTTCTGCAGAAAGGACCGCTCCAGCGGCAGCGGGTAGTGGCACCCGGCCTGGAGGTCGAAGATGTTGACCTCGTAGCCGTGGCCGAACTGCATGGTCACGAAGATCGCCTCGTGCTCCCGCTCGGGCCCGAGCGCCTCCCGGATCAGGCGCACGAAGCCCTGCGCCGAAGGCCCGATATCGGCCTTGCCGATCAGCGGCAGCTTCGCGCCCCTGGTGCCGAGCACCGCCGGGCTGAGGACCAGCCCGAGGTTGATGCAGTTGGCCAGGACCGACTTGCCCGAGCCGGGCGGGGCGATGAAGACGTCGCACACCAGCGGACGCTTGTCGCCGCCGGAGGGATCGTAGGGCCAGATCGCGCCATCGGGCCGGCGGAACAGCACCGATCCCTGCTCCCACGGCGAGGCGGTGCGGTTCCACGGAAGCATCGCGAAAGCGTCGCCCAGCAGGGCGATCTGCGGGGTGCCGGTGGAGGTCAGCGCCAGGCCCGGCACGCTGGACAGCGCCCCCTCCAGGGGATCGCCAGCCACCGCCGTCGCCTTGCAGTTGCCCCAGCCCTCGATCCGTTGGGCCAGGGTCGAGGCGCGCCGGCGCAGCAGGCGGGTCTCGCCGGTCGGTGCCCAGGTGGCGAAGGAGGCTCGCAGGCGGACGCCGATATGGCCGTCGTCGTTGCGGGCCTGCCGCAGCGCCTCGAAGGCCCGCCGGATATCGGCGTTGCCCGGGAACATCGAGAAGAACGTTGCCGCGATCTCCTTGACCTGCATGGCGTTGCGGCCGCCGCCCTCGACGGCGAACGCGGCGCGCCAGGGGATGCCGTCCTTGCCGAGCCGCGCGGACAGTTCCACGAACGGCCTGGGGTCCTCCGGCCCGACCGCCATGTCGACATGGGCATAGTCATGGTCGCCGATCCGCACCCGCTGGCCGCTCAGCGTCTCCGCATCGGCATGGAACAGCTGGTCCGCCACGGCCGGCCATAGCATGCCGGGCGCTGCGCTCTCGCCGCCATCGGGATCCTCGCTTGCCCGTGGCATCACGCGGTCGCCGGGCAGCGTCGCCTTCCAGTCCGAGCCAGCGGTCTCGCGGTAGACCGCCTCGCGGATCACCCTGAGCGCCTCATGGGCGTTCAGCTCATGGCTGGCCACATCATTGTTCTGCAGCGCGGCGACGACCCGCGACACGAAGGCGGCATGGCGCGCCGACATCACCTCGGAGCGCAGGTAATAGCGCTGGCTGTGACCCGAGCGAGGCCCCTCGCGCGACAGCGTCGCCTGCTCCTCGGCCATCTGCCGGCGCTCCTCCTTGGTCAGGACGGCGCGGCGGGTCCAGAGCACATAGTAGGCGGCCTCCCAGCGCATGATCCTCGGCCACAGCGCGGCGCGCTCGTCGAGCACGTCCGAGACGTCGAGGCCGAGCTCCCGGGCAATGGTGCGGCAGGAGGCGAGATTGAGGCGGTCGATCTCCACGCCGGCCATTTCGGGGTCCGAGACGTACCAGCCGACGATGGCATGGCCGCGCTCCTCCAGCGCGCCCGAGAGGTCCATCCGTTGCGCCGTGGCGATCCTCGCCACATCGTCGCGCCTGGCCATGCGGCGCATGCCATCGAGGCGAATGACGCTGAGGTAGTCGCATTGCCGGGTGACCAGCGCGTCACCATGCGCGGTCTCGATCGTGCAATAGGCGCTCAGCGGCTGGCGCAGGGCGAGGGACAGGCCAGCGAGGGCACGGGTGATCGCGGTGGCGATCATGCGGCCTCCGTTCGGCTTGCCTGCCGGGCCGGCGGCTCGGCCCAGGCACGCAGCAGCTCCGGGTAGATGTCCTTGTCATCCCGCACCAGGCGCCCGAGGGGGAGCAGGCGGACGCCTTGCAGCAGCGTGCTGCGGTTGACGTAGGCGTGCGCGGTGAGGCCGAGCAGCGCGCCCCCCAGGGTTGCGGGATCGGTGGTGCGAAGCCGCCGCTCGCAGGCCGCCTCGCGGGCACGCAGCGTGCTCAGGGCGCGCCAGGCCGCCACGATGACCGGGCTGTCCTGGCGAGGCAGAGTGTCGAGGGCCGGATCCTCATCCGCGGCGAGGAGCGCCAGATGGGCACTCCGCGTGATGGCGAAAATCGCCTGCTGCGGCATCTCCGGCAGCCAGATCAGGGTGGCCGCGCGCTCGGCCGAGGCCACGTCCAGATGTTGCGTCAGGTGGCAGAGGGTGCAGGCCCAGGCGAGGTTGCCGGCCGCGTCGTTGGCGTGGTCGCCGTTCAGGTGAAAGGCCTCCTGCCGGCCCGTGGCGTAGGCGCCACAGAACCGGCAGGGGGCGGCGTGGGCGGGGGAGACAGGGGACGCCTCCCGCCAGCCTGCTCCGAGAGCCCCGCCCCAGGCGGAGGGATGGGACGAGAGTGGCAGCGACGGGAGGCGCATCATCAACCGCCCCGGCTCAGTTGAAGGTCACGGGGGCGTTGGTGCCGGTGATGGTCGCGGCGCCGCCCGAGGCCGTCTGCGCGGCCTTGCCGATCCACACCCCGCCGGTGGCGAACAGCCCGCAGAGAACGATGCCGGCGAGGCCCATCGCGACCTTGCCGCCCTCGCGGTTCTGCGGCTGGCGGGACTGCCAGAGCGCCCAGGCGCCGCCCACCAGGCAGATCAGCGCCGCGACGTACATCGCCATGGAACCGAGGTTGCCGCCGGCGGTGGTCGCCTCCTGCGCCATGGTGCCGACCTGGGAACCGATGGTGGAGGACTGGGCATAGGCGGTGCCGGTGAAAAGGATGGCGGCCCCCGCCATCAGCACGCTGAACAGTACGGTCCGGCTGCGACGGGCGGCACCCGGCTGGTGCGGGGCGGTGTCGGACTTGAGGAGGATGGACGTCACGGGGATCACTTTCCTGTTTCGCTACCAGGGCGCCACCTCGGCGTCCCTGTCAGCAACCTGCGGGCGCTCCATGCGAACGGCGCAGGTTTTTCTGGCGCTTGCCGATCAGCTGTTCGCTCTGAACAGCGCTGCCAGGAAAGTGGCCAGCGGAAGCACGTTGATGAGCATGACGCCGAAGGCGAACTGCACGAGGCACCCGCCCTGATGGCGCCGGCTGACGCCACGCATGACGGCCCACCAGGCCAGCACGGCCATTAGCGCCATCATGGCGCCGAAGGACTGGAAGAAGCCCTGGAAGATCTCCACCACGTTGACGACGGTGTTGGCTGGCGTGGAACCCAGCACCCCGGAGGCACTCGGCACGTAGCCGAAGGCGCCGCCGGTGCCGACGGTGATGGTCGAACCGCTGGAGCGGTTCGCCATGGTGAGGATACGGTCGAAGCTCGCGAAGACGCCGCTCAGGACGAGCGCCACCCAGGGCAGCCAGGGCTTGCCGCGGAGGGGATTGTGCGGCTGTGCCTGTTGCCAGAAGCCCCAGGCACCGAAGAGGAAGGCAACGATCGCGAAGATGTAGGCGAACGCTGGGACGAGGTAGGCGATCGCGATGCCGATATCGGCCGCGAAATCGGCGAGACCCTGCATGCCGGGCGCCCCTACTGGATGTTGCCGCGCTCGGTCCGCACCACCCAGGCCGCGCCCTGCTGCGCGATCGCCGTGATGCGGCCGTAGCCCGGCACCTGGTCGCCAACGGCGACCTGAAGCTGCACACCGGACTCGCTGCTGTTGTCCACCTCGGACAGCATGGCCAGGCCCGGCGAGGCCGCCTGGACACGATAGCGGCGACGCACGTCGTCGGCGCGCGGTGCGGCGACGGCCGTGCGCGGGGCGGCGGGGGCGGCGCTGGCCGCGCCGCGTGCCACGGCTGGCACAGCAACGGCCGGCGGCTCCGGACCACCCATCGCCACGGCCACGGCGCCACGTGCCTCGGCCAGGGCCACCCGCCGGGACAAATCGGCGACCGACTCCTCGATCCGCCCCCGCGCGGCCGCCATGTCGGTACGCAGCTGACGGTTCTCCTCGCGCAGATCACGGACCATGGTGCCGATCGCCGTCACCAGTCCGAGGACCTCGACCTGCTGCGGCGTCGACATCGGCGCGGGCCGCAGATGTGCCGCGATCGCGCCCGGATCGGGCGTGGCGCCTTGCGAGGTATTGCCCGCAGGCACCGAAACGGGGTTGACCGCCACGGGCGCCGGCATGGCGATGCCTCCGGCAACGGGGGCAGTGGCTGACGCCGAAGCAGGGAGTGGTGCCTCGGGAGCCGACGCGCCGGGCGGATTGCCTGGGACGGCGGAGGCCGGTGGCAGGCCGATGGGGGCCGGCACGGTGGCCGGCATGGCGGCCATGGCAGTCCCGCTCCCCTCTGGCGACGAGGCGCCTGCCGATGCCGATGCCGATGCCGATGCTGGTGCCGGGCTGGGGGGCACGGCTGCCATGGCATGAGGTGCGGACGGCGCGGCCGGGGCCGCTGCCGCCCGTGCGGCACCCGCCTCGGCGTCCGCCCGCTGCGGTGTCTCGCCCAGGCGCCGCGCGAGCGGCACCGGCTCGGTCACGCGGGCAGCCGGGTGGGCCGGCGGGGTCTGGAAGCCGATGATCTCCCGCACCTGTTCCTCGACCGGCTGACGGGCCGGTGTCTCCCGCTGCACCGGCGGCACCGGCACCGGATCGGGTGCCGTCGCGATCCGCGCGGCCGGGGCGATCAGCTCCGGTGCGTGCTGGGCCGGCATGATGGCCTGGCGCGCCGTCTCGACCGCACCGCGCAGCCTGGTCGCGGTTCCACCGAGGTCGAGCGGATAGACCGTGTTGTAGGGCGAGATCATGAAGGCGCCGCCCGCCGCCAGCAGCGCAACGCCGAGGGCAACCCCGGCCATCAGGCGTGTCCGGCGCCGCCCTCGGCCGGTGGCCAAGGTATCCGGCCCGGGCTGGGGGAGCGTGGCTGCGACCCCTTCCGTCTCCGGGAGCAGATCGGCGCCGCCATCGTCCGACCGCTCATCAGGCAGTGTGGAGGTCCGAGGACGAAGGCCAGGGTCGATGACGAGGTGGTGGGTGTCCATGGGGAGATCCTGTGGGGATGCGGCCCACAGGATCGGACGACCCGACGCGAATGGCGCGGGTCGTGAGCGCCTCAATCCTCGGCGCGCAGATCGTTCAGGAACATGATGCCAACTGGCGCATTGGCCGCGAGGTGAATGGTGGGGCCACGCGGGGCGGCCTGCTGCAGGGCGCGGCCGACCTGCTGCGCGGCGACACCGGCTCCGACCGCGAGTTGCTGCTCCGGGTTCAGGCGGGTGATGACCGAGGCGCCACCCAGCGGGCCAAGCTGCGTGTAGCTGTTCGAGGTGGTGGCCACCGCCTGCCCGATGCCCGCGATGAAGGCCGCGGCACCAGGCAGCACGAAGCGTTCCAGAACCCGCTGGTCGACGCTGGTGGCGACGGCCGTCTCCATGGTGTCGGGCGCCACCACGATGGCCTCAGCCTGGATCGAGCGACCCTGGAACTGCACGCGGTCGACGCGCACCACGAGCCGGTTGCTCTGCCCGGCCGTGCTGAAGCTGCCGATCAGGCGCGCCCCCGCGAGCGGTCCGCTATCGGCCTGCAGCACGATGGGGCCGCCGGTCTCGGAGTTCACCGCCAGCACGGTATGCGCGTAGAGGCCGCGACCGGCCGGCATCAGCAGGCGCCCCTGCCGGGACGTGGCAGCGCGACCCTCACTCGCCGCCTCGGTCGCGTCCCGTGATGACCGGCCATCATCCGCCATCCGCCGTGCCAACGGCGCCGCCGCAGCGGAACGTGGGCGGCCATCCTGGTCGGCCTCCCCCGCCGAGGTGGAGGAGGGCACGAGCGTCACCGTGGTTTGCGCCGGCCGCCCCTGCCAGCTGCCGAACAGGTTGTTCACCGCCACCCGGAACGCCGGGTCGTCCACCTGAGGCGAGGTCGTGCCGGTCTGCGCGACGGTGCGGATCGGGCCTTGCGGGCTCGCCGCGCTGGTCGGTGGCGCGGACGCGAACAGGACCGGCGGCGTGGCCGGCGCGTGTCGCGCCTGCGGTGCCGGAACCGGGGCCACGAATGGTGGCGAGGGCGGCGCCGTGGCCGCGGTTGGCAGCGAGGGAGGTGGTCCGACCGCGCCCGGCGGCGTCACCGGGTCCGGCAGTACCAGGCCCGTGGCCGGATTGCGCTGGCTCGCCGCGATCGGCGGGGTGAAGGACTGCCCAGCCTCCTGAGCGCGAGCCGCCTGCTGCTGGTTCGCGACAACCGCCAGCCGATCCTGGTATGGCGTGGAGTTGGTGCCACCGGGCAGGGTATTGACCAGTGGCTGCCGCGCGGTGCGACTCTCCGGCGACACCGCCTTCTCGTGCATGGTGGCCCAGGCAATGGTCCCGATGAGGGCCACGGCAACCCCGGCGATGCCCGCGAGGCGCAACGGTCCGGCGGCCAGGGCACGGCTGAACGGGTTCCGAAAGCCCCTGCTGCGCCGGATGGCGGTGTCGGACATCTAACGCTCCTCCCGCAGCTCGGCCGAAACCGTGCGGTTGTTGACCGAAAGCAGCACCACCGGCGTCTGCGGCAGCGCGTAGACCGTGGTGCCGCCCTCGCCGTACTGCGAGGCGTCCCAGGGCGGGGAGAGCAGCGTGTGGCTCGTGCGCAGATAGATCTGGTTGCCCAGGCGCCAGGCACGCACGGCATCGGGGGAGACGCCGCTGACGGCGAGCGGCACCGCATCGGCCGGCGCCACGCCTGACAGCATGGCGGTCAGGTACGGAGCGCCGGTGACCGGCGCCCCGGGCCGTGTGTCGATCTGGATGCGGGCGTTCGGCCCACGGCTGGCCACATGGATGCTCACATCCGCGTCGTAGCGCGCCTGGCCCGCCACCAGCAGGAAGGAGATCGGCTTGGGGGCGCCCTGGAGGTTGACGAGCAGCCCACCGCGCGGTGCCATCGACATGGGCGTGATCTGGATGGTGTTCGACCCGCGGACCGGAACACAGACATGAAAGCCCGCGAGCTCGGCCGCCGGCCCGCCGGGTCCAGCCGGCCCGGCATTGGGCGAGGTGGAGCAGCCGCCGACGCCAGCGCCTCCCCCACCGGAGACATTCGCGTTGTTGGAGTTGGTGTCCCAGGCGATGGGCCAGGGCTGGCCCGTGGCATCGAAGAAGCTGAGCGCCGTGGGGTAGCCACGGACGGTCTGCACGATCGAGGTCGGCTGGCCCGGCTGGAAGCCGGCGTTGACCGGACGGCTGACCGGGGCGGCGATGATGGCCACGCTTTCCTCGCGTGCCCGCTGCACCTCGCCGAAACGGCGTGCGAGTTCGCGGATCATCTCCGGCGTGAGCGGGATCGCGTCCTCCAGGATACGATCCCGGGTTGCGGCGCGGTCGGCCGGCGTGGCGGCCGGCTGTGGCGGTGCCTGGGCGGACGCCGAGGCGCTCATCAGGGCCATGGCGAGGAGAGCCAGGGTTGCGGGGCGGGCTTGCACGGCGAGGGCTCCTGTTCCGGTCATCGGGCAATCGCGACCAACTGGTCGATCACCAGGCCGTCCGGACGATCCTCGTCATTGGTGCGAACCACCATCGCCGAGATCACCAGATTGTTCGTGCTGGTCTGCTGCGAATTCTCGCAGGTCTGCATGACCGGGAACTGGATGTTGTAGGTCAGCCGGCCACTGCTGATCCGCGTGTCCGCGATGGTGGCCGCACGCTGCGCCTGGGCGTAGCACACCATGCGGCCGCGCTTCATGGCCTCGAAGCTGCCGCCTGCCATGTAGCTCTGCGCGAAGCTGTTCCAGCCCTGGATCGAGAAGCGGCGTCCGGCCGTGTTCAGCTGGGTCGGATAGTCGTGATAGTTGACGTTGTAGGCTGCGAGGACGGCGCGCACCGTCCATTCCAGCAGCTGCGTGTCATCCACCACCGGGCTTTCCAGTGCCCGGATCGGCCGCGGTGGATTACGGCCATCGACGAGGAAGTAGCGTGTCTCGCTGGGGCGTGTCTGAAGCCAGTAGGAGTGAGCGAGTGCCGCGACGGTGACGGTCGCCATGGCGACGCAGAGCATCGTGAGGCGGTTCACCAGGCGGCCCTGGAACTCGGGATCGCTCAGCCTGTTGCTCACGGCCGCGCGGGCATTCTGCATGGCATGGTCTCCGTCCTGCGCACGGAACTCTCAACCCTGCCGATGCGAATGGTGCCGCAGGATCGGCTCAGTCGCCGTAGCCGGCCTGCATCTCCTGATAGGTGGTGGTGCGCTTGCTCATGGGTGCGATGTAGGTGAAGCGGTCTCCGAAGAAGAGGCGGCCGGGCTGCATGCGGCACTCACGCACAACGAGACCCGCCTCACGCACCCTCTCGCGGGCAAGGGCCGGATCGTACTGGCGCACGAGCTGAGACCGCGGCAGCGGTGGTACTCGCATCAACGCCAAGCGAGAAACGACGGCTCGGAACGGGATGCCGAGGTCGTTGGCGATGGCCTGCGGATGCTGCCCGGCCCACCGGGCACTGGCAACGTGAAGTTCGAGCCGGGGGGTCCAGGCGACCTGGTTGCGGCTGATGCGGATGTCGACCGCGACCGGCAGCCCGTCGAAGGTGGTGACCACCTTGATGCGCTTCAGGCCGGCTTGAGGTTCGGGAAGTGCCGCGGCTGCGGCGTTGGGAAGGCGCGCGGCACAGACGAGGGATGGCAGGCAGCCGGACCCGGCCAGCCGTGGCACCGGGACCGAAGGGGCCTGCGCCGCGCGTGCCACTCTGATCTGGTCCATGTCCCGCGCCGCAGGTCGCCGGATGTTGGCGCGCTTGCGGCTCGGCAACCCCAGGCGGCGGACCAGCGCGTACAAGCCATTCTTGGAGCGCTCGAAGGCCCCGGCGATGCTTCCGACATCCCACGCGCTCAGCCAGCAGTCGATCAGCGGCAGCATGTCCGTGCCCCGCCAGGCGCGAGGGTGGCCATTGCGCCGGACTGGCCTGGAGTGGGGTGTGGGCAGACCCAGCACGACCACGCGCTCCAACAGGAAATCCTCACCGGCGCGAAGGTACTGGCAGAGAGCTTGCAGACCATGACCCCTACGCACCAGCCCGGCCAGGACTGTGTCGTAGTGCCATTCCAGATGTGCCGAATCCGCATCTGTCCCAGCTGGACGCTCTGTCTCCAGTGTGGGGTCCGAACTCGTGAGTGACATTGAGGCCGCCTCGCACCGCTCCATATGGTATATGTCACATCATAGTGACAACCAACAACGGCCTGCCTCATCACATGAACAATGTTTAAGTGTGCTATGTAATTGGCGCATCGCGGGATAGCCCGGCGTGCCACGGTCAGATAAGCATATGTAAATGTTGCGCTTGTTGCGTAATGAGAGGAGTGTGGTGTGGCTGGAAAGCGACCTGTAGCCAAGCCATGCCAGCAGGCGCGTCATATCTACAGTTTGGAAAGACACGCTGGCTCGTGGCTGTGGAATGCTGGCCTCGTGGCCTGCATCGGATCTAGTGGGAGATGATGGAGCGCGTCCGCATGGCCAGAGCGAGCCGGCTCAGGCGATGGATTTCTTCCAGCACGGTGTCGAGATCCTCCATGCGCCTGGGCTCCCCGGCCGGCTTTGCCGCAGCGGCGGGCGCCTCGGCGGAGGCTTTCGGCGGCACCTCCACGGCATCGGCCGGGTGCTCGAGCGGGGGCAGAAGCTCTACGGGCTGCACGCCGAGGCCACGGGCCAGCTTGGCGAAGGTCGTCAGGGTAAGGTTCTGAAGCCCGGCCTCCGCGCCAAAGATCGTCTGGACCTCGACCTCCGCCTTATCCGCCACCTCCCTCGTCGTCATCCGCTTGGAGGTCCGGATCCGCTTCACGATGACAGCGATCTCCCCGAGCAGGGGATCGAGATCCCGCCTGGGAGTCCGGCGCTTGCGGGACATGGACGGCTCCTGGCGGTCCTCTTCCGATTCCGCGAGAACGCTCGCCGGTAGCCGCTTTCCGCTCACCGCGGTTGCCCCTCCATCATGCCGGGTCCGCCTTCCAAGAGCCATTCGCATCGCCTCCTGCCAGCAATGCGGCCAGGAGATCGTGAGCCATGCCCAATCCCTACGTCGTCGTCCTGGCGGCGCACCTTCTGTTCCCTACCCCATTGCCCATCGACTTCAGTCTTATGACGCCAAATGGCGCTCCGGCACAGTCCGCGCGGGGGGATTCCGCCGATGCGGTGCCCCCTGCGCGTGCCACGTCCCCAAATCCTCCCGCTCGGCGCGTGAGAAGTGGCCCGCTTCCGGATCAAGCGGTCATACAGGGCTATGGTGCTGATATTCCCCTGTCCTTTGCCGTGAGGCAGATCGTTCCGCGCGCCTTTCAGGTGGCCTTTGGCCCGGGGGTTGAGCGTGACAGGACCGTCTCCTGGGTTGGCGGCAAGCCTTGGCGAACGGCGCTTCAGGATGCGGTACGGCCCCTTGGACTCCGCGTCGAGGTGACAGAACAGACCGCCCGCCTGCTTCAGCGGTGATATGACACGCATGGCGCTTTGTTCGCATCACCGGATGCCACCTTCCCTCAAGTTGGAGGAGGGGCCCGATGCCCGATCTTGAGCGACACGCCGTACTGGACTGGTTGAGGCTGGCGGAGCCGGCCACGACAGCCCTCGGAAGCGGGCTGATCCGCCCCATGGAGGTGACGGAGGCTGTGGAACCGCTGCTGATCGGCCTCGGCCAGAGGCTGGACAGCTACCCCGACCCGTCCGCTGCCGCGAGCCTGCTCGCGGCCGGAGACCTGGCGCCCCTGCGCGAGGTTCTCGCCCAACTCGGCATCGCCCGCCTCCTGCGGCTGCTCACCTGGCTCGATGCCGCTGGCACCACTCCGGAGGGTGGGCTTCCGGATGCCCTGCTGCGCGATGACAGCACCGAGGCGGGACTGGCCCTGCGGGCCACGCTGGCAACCTTGCACCGCCAGACATTGCTCGACCGGCTCTTCGCGCCCGAGCGGCTGGAGCACCTCACCGCCCTGCTGGACGAGATCCGCCAGGAGGCCGCGTGATGCGCTGCGTCAGGCTCGCCGCCGCCCTCGGGCTCGCCGTGGCACTCAACGCCCCCTCCCTCGCCCAGGCGCAATCCACCGGCTCTGTGGGTTGCGCCGCGCTCACCCAGGCCGCCGCCGGTGCCATCGAGGCCCGGGTCCAGGCCGACGACGCCGCCATTCCACAGCCCACCAGCGTCCGCAGCCTGACCTGCCTCGACAGCTTCTTCCGCGGCGTCGGCCTGAACGTGATCGCCTCGCTGCTCGACCCGGGCAGCCTGCTCGATGCCATCGAGGGCCAGATCTGCGCGACCGTGAGCCAGGCCTGGCAGTCCGCCCTCGGCTCCGCGCAATGCGGCCTCACGATCTCGGGCTTCAACCTGGGATTCGGCGGCCTCGGCGGCGGCGTGATGTGCCCACGCCTGAGCTTCGGCGGCGGCGGTCCGCCGATCGGCACCTTCGGCACCGGGAACAACACCTCCGGCAACTTCTATGTCAACGGCTCACCGCTGGCACCCACCGGCTACACCCTGCCAGCACAATAGGCGATGAGGAGCGATCCCATGCGAAACCTCTCCCGGACGGTCGTCATCGCCGCCGCCCTCGGCGGTGGCATGTCCGCCCTCACGCCAAGGCCGGCGCATGCCGAATGGCCGACCTTCGATGCCATCACCCATGTCCTGCTGACCCAGACGCAGCAGGTCCTCAACAACGCGATGAACCGCGTCTATGACAACATTACCAACATCGGAAACCTGATCGGCGACCGCGTCACCAGCATGGGCGGCTTGCTGGACACCAAGCTCGGCGACGGCTTCACGCAGATCTCCAACTACCAGCGCGCGCAGATCAGTGCCGTCGGACAGATCGCCGACGCTTCCAACACCGCTAACGCCCGGGTGATGCGGGATCGCCGCAACGCCGAGATCCGCGACGAGCACACCCCCTCGCCGCAGGCCTGCCTCGCGCTGGACAGCGGCCAGGCGACCACCGTCTCGCGCATTCAGGGCGACCGGATCGCCACCGCCATCAACACCGTCATGGATGCGCGCGGCGAGGGCGCCCAGGGCACGGCCGCCTGGTACGGGCAGGCCCAATCCATGACCTCCAGCAACGCGCTCCACCTCGCCCGTTACTGCACCGCCGACGAGGCCGCCGCGAGCCTCTGCACCATGTCGGTCCGGCCCAACGCCGACGTGCGCGCCGCCACCTTCAACCAGGAGGTCTATACCGACGTCGACGCGGTGAACGCGGCCAATGACTATGCCACCAACGTCGTGCAGCCCGTCGTACCCGCCGCCCTGCGCGGCGACCATCTGAGCTCCGTCGAGGGGCAGAATGCCTCCGCCCTGCGCCGTGCCTACGACGCCCGCATGTCCCTGGCCCGCTCGGTCTTCACCACGCAGATTGCCATGAATGCGCCGGCCGTGACGCTGAACGAGGCCCAGCGCGCGCTGATTACCGCGCGCGGCGGCACGCCGCCCGATGCCAGCTCTTGGATGCAGGTCCTCTCCCTGGAGGTGGAACGGCGCTTCTCCGACACCGGCTGGGCGTCGTCGCTGCAGGCCATGCCGCCCGCGGCCGTCTCCCGCGAGATCGCCGCCCAGCTCGCCCTCTCCAACTACCTCGCCCTGCAGAACCTGCGGGTCGGCCAGCAGATCGCGGCCGTCGGCGCCGCCAACCTCGCGGTCGCCACCGAACGCGGCTTCCCCGGCATCGTCCCCGTCCCCTCCCCCTCCTTCGCGACCAACTGAGGAGCCACAGGCATGTCCGCCACCCTGAACGAGCCGCCGCGCGCGACCCAACGCGGCCCCGACCCGCTCCGCGAGGTCTTCGACCGGATGAACGAGGCGCGGGGCGTCCTGGCCGGCCACGATCCGAAGCTCAGCCAGCAAATCAACGAGGTCACACGCCTGCTGCACCAGTCCGACACCCCCCGCGATGCTGCGCTGCTCACCCGGGCGGCCTATGTCTACCAGGATTTCACCCGGCTGGCGGGTCCCGTCGCCGGCGTGCCGGACAACCTGCGCGCCGAGCTGGGCCACCTCGCCGGCACGGCGCCCGGCCTCGCCAACGAGCGCATCCACGACCTTCTGCGGGAAGTGCCGGACCTGCGGGATCGCTCGCTGGTCCATTCGATCCGCTCCCTGGCCGTCGCCACCGGAAAGGAGGGCGGCGATCAGCACCGTCCGGACGTTCTGGACAAGGTGGAGACCTTGGAGCGACGCGTCATGGCCGTCTCGCCGGGCTTCGGCGGCCCCACGGCCCGGCATGCACAGCCCGATTTCGCCACGGCAACGCCCGCCCCGACCTCCCCGGCGCCCGCAGGCGGCGGGGCGCCAGAGGCCACGCGTGGCTCCTCGCCCGAGGAAAGGGTCCAGGCCAGCGCCTCCCCTGGCGAAGGCGCGCGCCAGGCACGCCAGTCCGAAGCGGTCCAGCCCGCTCCAGCGGCCCAGCCGGCAACGGCCGCCCAGGCAGCGCCGGCAGCCCAACTGGCGACGGCCGTGCCGGCGAGCCCGGTCGAGCGTGTGGTCGCCGCCATGATCCCGCCGCGCCCGACAAGCCCGCCCTGGGAACCACCGCCGACACCCCTCGGCGAGCGTCTCGCCAGCTATCTCGGCAACCGGGCTGACAACAAGGCGCTGGAGGCGGCCGAAGCCTCGGGGCAGCGTGCCATCGAGGCGCTGCGCGGCTTTGCCCAGGGTGCCGGCGCGGCGGTGATGGCCCGCATCAACGAGGCGGCACGTAGCGACCCCCGTGGCGTCGAGGGCGTCCTGTCCGAGATGCGCGAAGGCGGCCGGCACGCCGAGCTGCGCTCGCAGTTCAACAACGCTCTTGTCCAGGAGAAGGGCGTTGCCGCCGCCTACGACGCAGCCGCCTCGGCGGTGCGGCAGTATGGCAGCGATCGCCAGGCGGCCGACGCGGTCGTCCTGAAGCGCTCCGAGCCGGCGACGCTGGCCGGGCGCTTCGAGCGGCTCGACGCCGCCATCGGCGAGGCGGCCTCGCACCTGCCCTCGCGCCAGGAGGGCAAGAGCGTGGTGGACGAACTCGGCCAGAAGGTCGCGGACCTCGTCCGCCGGGCCGTCGATGGCATTCGCAACGTCTTCCAGCAGGAGCAGCGCCCAGGCGCCGCGGCCTCCTCCTCTCCCTCGCCTGGACCGTAGGCCTGTTCGCATCGGCGGCGTGCATCCTCGCGGACCAACCCCCCCGCCGCGAGGACACGATGCGCCGTAGAACCCTGATGGCCCTGGCGACCCTGGTGCCGGCCCTGCTCCTGGCAGGCCCGGCACTGGCCCAGGGAACGGGCGTGAACCTCAGCTGGTCCGCCCTCGATCCCGGCGACGACTGGGCCGCGACCGTGATCCGCTCGGTCTTCCCGATCGACGGCTCGACCGGCACGGTCAGCACCGGCAACGCCGCCACGGTGATCGGCACCCTGGTCCGCTCCCTCACCGGCTTCGTGGCAGCCATCGCCATGTTCTATCTCGTCTACTCCATGATCATGCAGATCTGGCGCGGCGCGGAGACGTCGCGCCTGCTCACCGACGGCATGAGCGGCATGGCCGCCCTCCGTCTCGGTGCCGCTGCGATCTTCATGTTTCCGCTGGCCAACGGCTTCTCGACCGGGCAGGCGGCCGTGGTGCAGGCCTCGATGTGGGGCATCGGCATGGCCAAAACGGTCTACACCTCCGCGGTGACGGCCATCGGTGCCGATGCCCGCGTCATCGCCGACCCTATCGTCCCCGGCAGCCGGACCATCGTGGCGGGGTTGATCCGCAACGAGCTCTGCCGGGCCCTGGTCAACGCCGCCGCCAACAACGCCAACCTCGTGCCGGCGCCGGGCCCGATCTCCTCGGGCGGGGTCGGCAACGTCCCTGGCTTCGACACCTGGGCCTACCGGATGTCCAGCGGCAACGAGACCGGCGCGCCGGTCTGCGGCACCGTGACCCTGGCCAAGGCCAGCGGCACCAACACCGTCGCCGGGGTCGATGTCGGCATGGTCGACAAGCAGCGCCAGATCCTCACCAACGTCCTCACCGGAACCATCCGCCCGCAGGTCGCGAGTGTCGCGCAGCAGTTCTATGCCGACCGCCGCGCGGCCGATCTGCAGCCCCTGATGAGCGTGCTGATGTCCGCCACCAGCCAGTACAACAGCCAGCTCACCACCGCCGCCAGCAGCGCCATGAGTAGCATCCGCAGCGCGCTGCAGAATGCCCGTGGCAGCGGCGCCACGCCCGATGCCACCTCGATCCGGCTGAGCGCGCTCGGCTGGTCGGCCGCCGGCGCCTACTACCTGGAGTTCTCCCGCCTCAACGGCGCCACCTTGTCCCTGATGAGCGGCGTGCCCCGCGTTGAGCGTCCCTCCTATCTCGGCCTTGGCCCCGCCCTGACTGCCGACGTGGCACCCCTCTCCGCGGCGGCCGAGGCCTTCATGGAGCGGGTGAGTGCCTACGTCGCCACCACCGACCAGGCCAACACGCCGTTCGGCGGATCGGGCCTGTTCTCCGGCGCCTCGCCGGCGGAGGATGGCGCCGGCATGGTCGAGCGGGTCTTCCGCTCGCTGGGCCTGAGCGAACGCATCCTTGCCCTCGTCACCAACTACTTCGTCAACCCCGGCACCAGCGTCTGGATCGACCCCTTCGGCAGCCTGATGCAGCTCGGCCACGCCATGGTCGCGACCGCCATGGGCGCGCTCGGGATGGCTGGCATCGGCGTGGGAGGCTCGAACGCCGTCGGCACCGCCCTCGGCGGCGTGCCGGTGCTGGGTGGGGTCCTGGCGGCCGGGTTCAGCGGCCTGGGCAAGGTGCTGGAGTTCCTCGGCCCGGCGATCTTCGCGTTGATCTCCGGCCTGCTGATCCCCGGGCTGACCATCGCCTACGTCCTGCCCCTCATCCCCTTCCTGATTTGGGTCGCAGGCGTCGCGGGCTGGCTGATCCTGGTCTGCGAGGCGGTCATCGCCGTGCCGCTATGGATGCTGGCGCACATGACCATGCGTGGCGAGGGCCTCCATGGAACCGCGACGGAAGGCTACTCGCTGCTGTTCAACGTCCTGTTCCGCCCGGTGCTGATGCTGCTCGGGCTGTTCCTCGGCTACTTCATCTTCGCCAGCATGTCGTGGCTGCTGCGCCTGAGCTTCGGTGTGGCGGCGGGCTTCGTGCTGGGCAACGGCTGGGTGGTGACCAACGTGCTGGGCGTCGTGGTGCTGCTCTGCATCTTTGTCCTCGCCCACGTCGTCCTGGCGCTGATGTCCTTCCGGATGATCTCCCTGGTGCCCCACCATATCCCGCGCCTGATCGGCTTCCTGCCGGCCAACCGGGTGGATATGGACGGATTCAGCCGGGATGCGGCCCTGGTTGGCGCTGCTGGGGCGTTGAGGCGGATCGAGGGTGCGGCTACCCAAGCGTTAGGCAAGGAGCCCTCTGGCGGCGCGGTCACCTATCCATCGCACAATAGTCCCGACCAAACTCGCCTGAGTGCTAACCCAGGTGATACAATGGACTCCACGCTGAGGGCCGCGACCGACATCTCGCCCTCTCGAAGGGAGGGCTAGATGGACGATCATGATACTGGAATCAGTGGTGCGGCGGGCTACCTCCTGGGGAGGATGGCGGCAGAGAGTGCGCAGGACCAGGCTCGACTCCGGAAATACCTGCGGTCGCGCTTCTCACGTCCTGTACGGCGCCCCTATGAAGCCGAAAGCGTGGATCGTGCGATCGCGGAGTGGCAGGAAGCCGTCCGCTCACGCGACGCGACCATTCAGGGTCTGCGTGAGCAAGGTGCCGCTGTCGTGACGGAGCGCGACCAGTGGCGCGACTATGCGCGGGCCGTTGAGGGCGAGCGGGAAGCCTTGCGGACCCAGGCCAGCGCGCTGCAGGACAACAAGTTCCGGCTTCTGGATCGCGTCGTCGACCTGGAAGCGGAAAACTCCGGACTGCTGGAAGACGTGGAGATGCTTCGCGCCGAGGTGGCCCGGCTCAGGAACGGGACCGACTAGCCCCGGCCGTTCGCACCGGAGCCGGGCAGCATGGGGCCACAACCAGGACAGGCCCCATGCTCCCCTCCCGATCCGCCCTCCTCGCCGCCCTCGTCGCCCTCTCCCTCGCGGCCTGCAGCAGCGGCAACGTCCGCACCACCAGCAGCTACAATGCCCCGGCGGCGCCCCCTGTCAGCAACCCCAATTACGATCCCTTTGCCGCGCCCGGCACGGTCAACGCCACATGGGCGCCGCCCGTGCTCAACCGCAACGGCACCATTGTCAAACCCAACGACCCACGTGGCGCCATGGCTGGCCGGCCCGACTACGAGCACGCCCCCTGGGCAACCGGGGCCGCGGGCGGCGCAGTCTACGCTCCCCCCGGCACCTTCTAGCCGCCCCTCGGCCAGAAGCCCTCGGCCGTGCGCAGATAGGCGCCGGCCGGGGCCAGCCGCCGCGTCCTCAGCTGCCAGTTCGCCCAGGCGTTGCGGAAGGCCAGCACGAAAAAGGCGGCGCAGAAGGGCAGGAACTGCACCGCCGCGCTGAACCGTCCGCCTCCGCCCGCCGGCATCGCCACCATCTGCCAGACCCACATGAGCAGGGCGATCCAGCCCGCCGCGAAGCAGCCCCACGCGACCCGGGCGGTCTGCCGCCGGCGTTCCTTCCAGCGCCTTTCCAGTTCGAACTCCGTGATGCCCAGCTGGAACGCCGTGGCCACCGGATCGAGGTAGCCTCGCGCGTCGGCCACCGGCCCGCTCTGCTGCGCCGGTCCCTGCCGGATCGCGCCGGCCAGCCCGCGCAGCAGGCCATATCCCGAGCGGATCTCGCCGGCGCCCGCGGTCTCGCCGGGGCATTGGCAAGTTGTTTAGCGAGGGGGCGAGTTCGGCCGCGTGACTGAGGGTGCGGCAGGATCAGGATGCTGCCTCGGCGCAGGTTTCCTGCCGCCAGATCCGAAAGGCCTTGGCCCGAGCGCGCCGGTACTCACCGGCCGTCATCAAGTGCCGGCGAGGACGGAAATGGCCGTAGATCATGCTGTGGGCTGAGAGGAACCGCTGAGCCTGCCCGGCCGACTTGAACCGCTGCATCTGCCGTTCTCGTCGCCGGGTCGGCCGGTGCGAGTTCTCCGCCCGATTGTTGAGATAGCGGCTGCTCCGATGCCGGACCTCGGGTAGGATCTCGCGCTGCGCCACGCCGTAGCTCTTCAACCCGTCTGTGACCAACCGCTGTGGCTTGTACCTCATGCTCGCGAGCAGGCGCTTGAAGAACCGCTTGGCTGCACCCCCGTTCCGCCGATCCTGAACAAGGATGTCCAGCACCACGCCGTGCTGGTCCACCGCGCGCCAGAGATAATGCAGCACGCCATTGATGCGTAGAAACACCTCATCCAGGTGCCAGGTGTCGCCCGGCTTCGGTCGGCGCCGCCGCAGCCTGGCCGCAAACTCCGAACCGAACTTCCGGCACCAGCTCCGGATGCTCTCGTGCGTGACGGTGATGCCCCGCTCTGCCAGGATCAGTTCCACATCCCGCAGGCTCAGGCCAAATGCGTGATACAGCCAGACGGCGTGGCTGATGATCTCCGCCGGAAAGCGGTAGCCAGGGTAGGTGGCGGGGTCAGGCGTCATCCGGCCAGCTTCGCCCAGCTCGCTCTCTGCGGCTACTGCCGCTCAACTTGGCAATGCCCGCCTGGGGCATGGCATTCGCCATCGTGCCGTGGCTCAGGCTGACGATGGTCCGGTTGAAGCTCGTGGCCGGGATGTGCCGCAGGCACCACACCATGGGGGAACCACCGTCGGCGGTGTACACCGCGTCCGGGGTGGCGTGCTTCGAGACGGTCTCCACCAGGAATTGCGGATGGATCGCCCCGCTGCCCGGCACTGCTCGCCGCTCGAGCTTTACCTTCGCGCTGCGGGCCTCCGAGAGCGCCTTGTCGAGGAAGGCGCGATCGTGGCAGGCCTGGATGCGGGGCAGCAGCGCCTCCAGTGTGGGCGCGATGTCGCCCACGACGCCGATGTCCACGGGATGCCGGCGGCCAAGATGGGTTGCATCGATGTCGATCTGGATGATCTTTGCCTGTTCCGGGTAAAACTGCCGCCACGCGAAGTCACAGCCGAGGAGCAGCAGCGTGTCGCACTCCTTGATCGCGCTGTAGCCGCCGCGGTGGCCGAACACGCCGGTCATACCGACGTCGAAAGGGTTCTCCGGCTCGAGGAAGTCCTTGGCGCGGGATGTGCGGGCTACCGGCGCCTGCAGGCGCTCCGCCAGGGCGATCACTTGGTCATGCGCGCGCTCACAGCCGGAGCCGCCGTAGATCACGACCCGCTTCCCTGCGTTCAGCGTCTCGGCTATCCGGTCCAACTCGCCCTCAGCGGGGCGGGAGACGGGCTCGACCCGGTGCGCGCGGAAGGGTGGTTCCTCTGGGGCCGTGGCTTGAAACACGTCCACCGGCACGATCAGCACAGCGACACCCCGGCGAGAAAGCGCGGCTTGCGCCGCCATGGCGGTCATCCGCGCGGCATGGGCAGGCGTTCGAATCTCCTCGCAGAACACGGTGCCCTTGGCGTAGACGCTCTTGAAGTCCACCTCCTGCGGAAAGTCGAAGCCCTGCTCGTCCCGGCTGATCTGGCTGGCCACGAGGACCACGGGCGCGCGGTTGCGGTGGCTCTCCCACAGGCCGTTGATGAAGTGCAGGCTGCCCGGCCCGCAGGAGCCAGCACAAAGCGCGAGTTCCCCGGTGAGGAGTGCGTCGGCGCCGGCGGCCATGGCGCCCGCCTCCTCGTGGCGCACATGGACCCAGCGGATGGAGGAGCGACGCACGGCATCTGTGAAGTAGTTCAGCGTGTCGCCCGGCACGCCGTAGCAGCGGGCGGCCCCCGCCTCGGCCAGAACCTTGACAACTACGTCGGCTACCCTGCGGCTCATGCACTGCTCCTCTTTTTCGAATGGTGCTGCCGCCCTGCCCACCACCGTCGGGCAGGGTCCACGCGCCGCGCATGGATAGCCGCAACCCGACCAACCAGCTTGAACCGGGATGCTCCGATCGAGGGTACGTGTGCTCTCGTCCGGGTTACGAAGCCGGTTGTTGGCGGGATCCGCGCGTGGCGCTGGGCGAGCGGGTGAACGCCCTGCGGGTGGCGCTCGGCCTCAGCTAGGAGGACTTCGCGGGCCGGGTGGGGCTGGACCGGACCTATGTCAGCGGCATCGAGCGCGGCCTGCGCAACCCCACCTTGCTGGTGCTGCTGCGCCTGGCGCAGGCGCTGGAGGTCTCCGTCACCGGGTTGCTGGAAGAACCACCATCCCGTCGGAAGACAGAGCAACCGCCTGCGAAGCGCTGACAAGCGCCTTTCGTCACGGCCGGCACGGAAAGCGGGCGAGGCGCATGGCCTCGTCCCGCTTTGCCGGCCCCGGCCTCGGCCCGCCGGGAGGGCGGGGCGCCGGCTCCGGTGAGGGAGAGCACCGTCATCGCCTGACGCCCGCTACGACACTGAGGTAGGTCGTCTTTGCTGCATCGCAACAGGCCGGCGCACGGCTCGGATGCGGCAATCCGCACTTTGCCAGAGAAGCCTCCGCATTTCATTCCGATTTGCCATTGAAAGTGCAGGCCCCACTTCCCATATGAGTGGAGGTGAAGCCGGGAGCCTGTTCGTTGCTCTCCGCCTTCCGGGCGCCTGTCGCCCCCCACCTCCCCATCCCATCCTCATCCTGGCGGACCGATGCGCGCGCCTCCTGGCAGCGCGCCGGTCCTGGACCGCGCATCCGGCACTGAGCCGGCCGTCTTCTGCGAACCTCCTGCCCTGCCAGCGGTGGCAGCCCGATGACCGGAATGGGCCGCCCGGCGCTGCCCTCCCCGGGGCTGCGCGGCGGATCCTCTTCCTTCTTCCCCTTCCGCTTCCCTTCTCTCCTCCCGGCTTCACCACGCCTTCTCCCGATCTGCCTTCGCGGCTCTCCGGTGATCACCGGCGGGGGGGCGCCACACCATCGCGCCCCCTCTTTCCCCTCTCGTCCCGTGTCCCTGGCCGGTCTCGGTAGCTCCCAAGCCGACCGTCGCGGCCCTTGAGCAAGGCCGAAACCATCCTCCAGGACACCACGATGCTCTTCAGCACCGACGTTCCCGACCACGAGGCCGAGCGCCGGCGGGCCCGGCTCTTCTGGCACTTCACCGCACAGCTCCTGCCCACGGTGGCGGAGGCCAGCGATGCCGCCCTTCCGGGGGCGGCGGAGTTCGAGCGCCTGCACCGGCGCCTCGATGTCCTCGAGCGCCACATGGCCGACCTGATGTTCCTCCAGCTCTCCGCGCAGGACCTCCTGCTCGGCAGGCGCCGGGACTTCTCGGTTCGCAGCCGCGACCTCATCGTCACGGCCCTGCGCCAGGCACCCTACCGGGGCCGTTGCCCCTGCTGCGGCCACGAGCCCGTCCTCGACGCGGCGGGCGCACCGCTGGAGGGGACCGAGTTCGACCACGCCTTCCACCGTGGGCTGAACCGGCCCGAGCATGGCAGGCTCGTCTGCCGGCCCTGCCACCGCGAGATGACCCATGGCGGCTATCTCGCGCGCTTCTCTCGCATCCACCAGTTCCGCGCCTTCCAGGGCGCGGTGCTCGCCGGGCGGGACCGATCCCGGGCCCGGCCCGCGGACGCCCCGTCCTGACGCTGGCTCCCACCAGCAACGCAAAGCCCCCGGCCATCGCGGCCGGGGGCTTTTTGCGTTTCCGCGCGCGCAGGATCAGCTGCGTGCGATGTTGGTGAGCACGGCGTTGGAGGGTGGGAAGTACATCTGCAGCACTCGGTCAGATTGGGCACGGCACTCACATCGCAACAATCTTAAGGTCACTCCATCTATGTCAGCGTAACGAGCAGAGCCTGCGCCACGGCCGCTTGGCAGGGCTCGATCACCGGCAAGCCTAGCGCATCCTCCAGGAAGCGCCGGTGCCCGGCCATGCCGGCGCAGCCAAGGATCACGCTGTCCGCCCCCCGCACCTTCAGCGCCTGCCCGAGTTCGAGCAGGCGGGGCCGGGGTCCTTCCGTGCCCGTCAGGACCTCCATGGGCAGGTTCAGCGGCAGGCTGGCGACGCAGCGCGCCTCCAGGCCCATGGCCTGCAACACGCGGCGCTGACGCTGCACGCTCGCCTCGACGAAGGCGACGATGCCGAAACGCTCGCCCCGCGCCATTGCGGCGGCGATGCCGGAACGCAGCGCGCCGAGGACCGGCCGCGGGGTCACGTTGCGGAGCAGGTCGATGGCCGGGTCTGAGACGCAGGCGATGACATAGGCCTCGGCCGGCTCTGCCTCCACGAGACGGCAGAGCGGCTCGGCCACGGCGTGCCAGTCGCGCCAGGTCGCGATGGCTGGCGGCCCCTCCGGCAGGCCGGTCACCTCCAGCCGCGGACCATGTGTCAGGGCCAGGGATTGCACCGAATCCCGGATCGTGTCGGTGCAGCTCGCGGAACTATTCGGGTTGATCACCAGGATGCGGGACATGCTGGGGTCTTTCCTGCAAGACGAGTCGTCTGGCGCGGGGTCAGCCTTCGAAGGCCGCCCGCGCCTCGGGGAGATCCCAGATCCGCCGGATCGCCGCCACTCCGGCCTCCGTGATCGCCGCCGGATCGCCATGCAGGTAGCGGCCGCCCTGGAGGAGCAGGCGCCCATCGACCATCACCGCATCCACATTGCCACGGTTGGCGAGCCAGACGAGAGCACGCCGGGGGTCGTGGAGCGGCTGGAGATGCGGATGGCTGAGGTCGATCACAGTCAGGTCAGCAGTGGCACCCGGGCAGATGCGTCCGAGATCCGGCCGCGTGATCGCCGCGGCGGCCCCGGTGGTGACCGCGGCGATGATCTCGCCGGATGCGGCGGTTTCGGCCTTGCCCGAAACGATCTTAGAGATCATGGCCGCGGCGTTCATCTCCCCCAGCAGGTCCATGTTGTAGCCGTCGGTCCCAATCAGCGTCCGCACGCCATGGCCGGCGAAGCGTCCGAAGGCCGCCGTGGTCCCGGCGCGAGCGAAGACCCGCGGGCAGTTCAGGACCGTGGCACCGCGCGACGCCATCAGGCGAAGGTCGTCATCCGTGCTGTCCACGCAATGCGCGGCCAGGAGGTCGGGCGCGAGCAGGCCGAGCCAGTCGAGATACTCCGCCGGTGTCCGGTCATAGCGCGACCGGATGGTGGCGACCTCGCCCCTGCTCTGCGCCAGATGGGTGGTGATGGGCACGCCGAGTTCCCGCGCCCGCGCCGCCAGGGTGCGCAGCAGGTCCGGGCCGCAAGTATCCGTGGCATGCGGGCTCATCGCCAGCCGGATGCGGCCGGAATCCCGCCCTTCCCAGGTGGTGTGGAGTTCGTTCCAGCGGGCGAGGTCCGCAGCGCCGTCATCGCCGGCATAGGTGACCTGCCCGTCCTGTCCCGCCTTCGCATCCGCCGTGGAGAAGAGATAGGGCGCGCCGTAGAAGCGGATGCCCATCTCCTCCGCCGCGTCGAACATCTCCGGGATGCCGTTGCGGAAGGGCTCCATCACCGTGGTGGCACCACCGCTCAGGAGCTGCAGGATCCCCAGCCGTGCGATGGCCAGGCGCTCCTCCCGCGACAGGATCTCGATGCCGCGCTTCGTCAGCGGCAGCAACACCGTATAGACAATGCTCTGGTTGTTCTTCCGCCCGGCCCCATCCTCGGTATGGGTGCGCGCCACGGCTTCGCTGAAGCAGTGGTTGTGCAGGTTCAGCAGCCCGGGCAGGACGAAGCGGCCCGGGGCGTCCAGCACTGTCCCGGCCCCGTCGGGCCGGCTCTCCGTGATGGCGGCGATGCCGCGCCCTTCCGTGAGCACCCATCGGTCACGCAGGACGACGGGCTTCCCCTCCTGCTCGGAGAGGACGTAAGAGCCGAAGATGGCGGTGGTACCAGGAGACTGCACAGCGTGGTCCTTCCGAACAGGTCGGGAAGCCGCTCCGTGACGGGAGTGGCGGACGAGGCTCAGGCGGGGCGGACGTTCCAGAACACGGCTGTGCCGTCCCCGATTCCGGTGATGGCTGCGCGGTGCACAGAGGGCTGGAAATACTGTCCGATCGGGTAGAAGGGCACTTCCTCCATCGCCGCCTGCTGAATCTCGCGGCAGATACGCTGCTGTTCCGCCAGTTCGCCCGCGGCCAGCCACTGGTCACGCAGCGCAGGAATCCTCTCGCTCCTGTACCAGCCCGGATAGGCGCCCTCCCCCTGCAGGGTCAGGTGCCCCGCCGGGTTGAGCCAGTCGATACCTTGCCAATTCGCGGCGACGGCGCTCCAGCCTCCCTGCTCCACAGGATCACGCCGGTTGCGACGCGTCAGCACGGAGGCAAAATCCAGGGACACGGTCTCCACATTCATGCCCGCCTGCCGGAACATGTCTGCTGCCACATCGCCCAAGGGCTTCTGAGCCAGGGAGTCGGCGGGGATCAGAACCACCACCTTCTCTCCGTTGTAGCCGGCAGCCGCCAAGTCGCGCTTCACCCTGTCCAGATCGCGCGCACCCTTCAACGGCTCCAGCCCCGCCTCGCTGGCCATCGGCGTGCCCGGGCAGAAGAAGCCCGCCGGGCTGTGATGGAACTCGGGATTCTCGCCCGCCACCGCCATCATGAAGGCTTCCTGGTCGACCGCACCCCAGAGGGCACGGCGGATCGCCGGGTTGTTGAAGGGTGGCTGCAGGTGGTTCACCTGCAGGATGCAGTTGAAGCCACGCGGATCGAGCACCCTGATCCGCAGGTTCCTGTCACGGCGCAGGAGCGGCAGAAGGTCGTGCGGCGTCGCTTCCTGCCAGTCCTGTTCGCCCGATTGCAGCGCGGAAGCACCGGTCGCTGCATCGGGCATGGTCGTCCACTCGACGCGATCGTAGTGCACGACCTTGCCCCCCGCAGTCCAGTCGGCGGTCTCCTGGCGAGGGACGTAGCGCTCGAAGCGCTCATAGACGTTCCGCGCGCCAGGAACGCGCTCGTCCGCCCTGAAACGAAAGGGGCCGCTGCCGATCACCTCCGGGATCTGCTTGAACGGGTCGGTCGCGGCCAGGCGTTCCGGCATCATGAAACAGGCCTGGATCGCCGCCTTGCCCAGGGCCTGCGGCAGCAGAGGAAAGGGCCGCCTCAGGCGGAAGCGGATCGTCCGGTCATCCGGAGCGGAAACTTCGTCGGTGGCCGCCATCAGCGCGCCGCCGAAGGCATCACGTCGAGCCCAGCGCCGGATGCTGGCCACGCAATCCTTCGCCAGCACCGGGTCGCCATCGTGCCAGAGCAGCCCCGGACGGAGGGTCAGGTTCCAGAGTTTCCCGTCCGCCTCGACCCGGTGCCCCTCCACCATCTGCGGCGAGACCTCGAGCTTCGAATTGATGCCGTAGAGCGTGTCGAAGACCATGAAGCCATGGTTCCGCGACACCTGGGCGGTGCTGAAGATCGGGTCCGTGAAGGCGAGATCAATCACCGGGATGAAGCGTAGCGTCGTGGCGGAAGCCGCGCGCGCCAAGCCGGGAAGCGAGAGACCCGGCAGAGCCAGGGCCGAGGTGGCGGCGGTACGGAGAAGCGTGCGGCGGTGCATCATGTGTTCTGGTCCTGCCGAAGTCTTTCAGTCGCGGGCCGGCATCGCCGGACGAGACCCTTACTGGCCCGCATCGATGGTGATGGCCGTCAGGGCCTGTTTCTCGAGCCCATGCTTGCGCAAGATCGCGCCATAGGTTCCGTCGGCGATCAGGCGGGATAGCGCAGCGGCGATGGCATCGCGGAGTTCCGGCTTGGACTTGCTGAAGGCCATGCCGGACAGGTTTCGTGAGATCGGGTCGCCGATCGCGACGAAGACGCCAGGGTTCTGTTGAGAAAGATAGACCACGTATTCGGCGCCTAGGATCGCGCCGTCGGCACGGCCCTGTTGCAGGTCGGTGCGCGCGGCGGCCGCGCCCTCGGTGCCGATCACGCGCAGCGGCGTCTTTCCCTTGGCCACGCAATTGGCTTCACTCCAGGCCTGTGCCTGCGGGAAGTAGTTGGTGGTGCGGGGCGTGGCGACCGAGCGGCCACAGAAATCCGTGGCCTCCCTGGCACCCTTCTGCTGCGCCACCGTGGTGAAGATCTGCGCGCCGGTGCTGATATAGTCCACGAAGCTGAGCTGCTCGCGCCGCGCGGGCAGGTCGGTCATGGAGGTGCCGCTGAAGTCCACCCGGTCCGTGGCGATCGAGGGAATGAGTTGGGCGAAGGACATCTCCTCCCAGCGGAGCGAGATGCCGAGTTCCTTCCCAAGCGCCGTCACCAGATCGACATTGACGCCGCGTCGCTCGTTGGTCGCGGGATCCTTATAGGCCATCGGTGGATAGGTGGCCTCGATCCCCACGCGCAGCTCACCCTGCGCGCGGATGGATTCCGGCAAGGTCTGCGCCGCCACCGACAGTGGCATCAGCAGGGCGGTGGCGAGAAGGAGGCGCTTCAACATCATGCTAACTTACCCTCCTCGCAGGCGACGAAATGTGCTGCGATCTCCTGGCCGGTGGCGATCCAGACATCGCCGTATTCGCGGGTGTGGCGCAAGAAGTTGCGCAGCAACCGCAGCCGCATCGGCCGGCCGCTGCATTGCGGATGCAGCACGGTGGTGACCATGCCACCCCAGTCGCGCGTCTCGGCCAGCTCGTCCTGCCAGATTGACAGGACGTGCTCCGCGGGGAACATCGGGCGCGGGCTGTAGCGCTGCGACAGGCCGTAGAGCCAATCGTCATAGGTCATGGTGACCGGCAGCTCGATCAGCCCGGGGCGGCCGTCATCGAGGAGGTGGCGATAAGGACGCACATCGTCACGCCAGGAGGAGGAATAGAGCAGCCCCTTCTCCTTCAGCAGCACGCGAAGCTCCTCGCAGCTCTCGCCCGAGGGAGCGCGGTAGCCTAGCGGCACCACGCCGAGGCGGCGCTTCAGAACCTCCAGCCCGCGCTCCACCTCCTCCACCAGCATGGGATCACCCGGCATCGGCATCAGGTGGTGGAAGCCGTGATGGCCGATCTCGTGCCCATCCTTCAGGATGGCCTCGCACATCGCTGGATGGGCCTCGACCGACCAGCCCGTGATGAAGAAAGTGGCTTTCAGATCCTCCTGCCGCAGCAGTTCCAGGAGCTTCGGAACGCCGACGCGTGCCTCGAAGCCGCCGAAGGACATGGTGACCAGTTCCTGGAACCGCGCCGGGTCCTTCGCCGTCCAGGCCGTTTCGGCGTCCACGTCGAAGGACAGGAACATCGCGGCCTTGTGGCCCGCCGGCCAGGGATATTGCGGAGCCAGCTGCGCACGGTTGGCCGGGTGCAGGGGAACGCGTTCAGTGGTCATCTTGTCAGCCTTCCCCATTGATCGTCACCTTCTCCACGGCACTCGGCGTCAGGTTCCATTTGGTGAGAAGGGCGGCATAACTGCCATCCGCCATCATCCCGCGCAGCGCCTCGGCCAGTGCTGTCCGCAGTGCCTCGGCATCCTTGGCAGTCCCGATCCCCATCAGCGTGTACTCAACCGGCTCGCCGACCAGGGCATAGGTGTTCGGTTCCTGCGCCATGATATACGGCAGCGTCTCGTTGCCCTGCATGGCGGCATCGATACGGCCCTGGCGGAGCTGGGTGCGGGCATCGGCCGAGCCTTCCGTGCCAACAACACGGATCGCGGGCCTGCCCTTGGCGACGCACTCCGCGTCGCTGAACTGCCTCAATACGTTCACGTAGTTCGTACGGCGGCTGGCGCCCACTGCCTTGCCGCAAAGCGCATCCCGGTTCGGGAACTCGGCGGCACGCGAGGCCTGGGTGAAGATCTGCGAACCGGAGCGCAGATAATCGACGAAGTTCGCGACGCCTCTACGCTCTGGCGTGTCGCTCATGCCCGACAGGATGAGATCCACGCGCCCGGTACGGAGCGAGGCGATCATCTGATCGAAGGTCGTCTCCTGCCACTGCATCTTGACGCCGAGACGCTTGGCCAGGGTCTCGCCCAGCTCCACATCGAAGCCCGTGAGTTGATTGGTCGCCGGATCGCGCAGTTCCAGGGGCGGATAGTTGGGTACGATCGCCGTCACGATGCTGCCACGCGAGCGGATGCTTTCGGGCAGTTCAGCCGCCTGGGCGGCTAGCGGCAGCAGAGCGACCGCAGTGAGAAGCAGCGTCCTGAACATCGGTTTCCCCTTTCGTCAGGGTGTGGTGGAAGATGCGATCGCATTGCGTGCCAGATCATGCCGCGCGAGTATGGCGGCATAGCTCCCATCCGCGATGCTCTGTTCCAGCGCCCAGCGCATGGCATCGCGCAGCTGGCTGGATTTCTTCACGAAGGCCATGCCGATCGTCAGGCGGTTCAAAGGCTCTCCCACCATGACATAGGTTCCCGCTTCCTGTGCCATCGTATAAGGCACCGATTCGCTGCTCTGCACGACCGCATCGACGCGGGACTGGCGGAGCTGCAGCCGAGCCTCGGGCGTTCCCTCCGTGGCCTGGATCTGGATCGCCGGACGACCCTGGGCTACGCAATGCGTGTCGCTCCATGCCCGCATTGCGGCATCGAAGCCGTTCCGGCGGTTGGCACCCAGACGCAGGCCGCATAGTCCCTCGGGGCCCGCAATCGGGGTGTGCGAGGCCAGGGTGTAGATCTGCATCCCGGAGGTCAGATAGTCGACATAGTCCAGCCGATCGGCAGATTCCGGCCGGTTCAGCATGCTGAAGGCCATGTCCACGCGCCCGGTTGCCATGGCATTGATCGCGGACTCATAGGACGTGTCCTGCCACTCCACGCGCAGGCCGAGGCGCTTCGCCAGATCGGCGGCCAAGTCCACATCCACGCCGACAAGACGGTTGTCAGCGGGCAGCTTGTAGGCCATCGGCGGGAAAGACGCGAAGAGTGCGATCACCAGCGTGCCGCGGGCCGCGATCTCGACCGGCAGCGGCGGTACCGCTGCCCATGACGCGATCGGCGGCAGCATACCCAGCGCTGCCAGCGCCAGCAGGCAACGCCGGCGCGGCGTCCCTGCCTTCCCGTTCATGGCTTTGTTGCCGGGCTTCATCCGATGCTCCTTCATGAAAGGACTGCGGCGAGGAAAGCACGCGTGCGTTCCTCCCGAGGGGTGCCGAGGACCTCCTCTGCCGTTCCGGCTTCTACGATGGCGCCGCCGTCCATGAACACGACACGGTCCGCCACCTCACGCGCGAAGGCGAGTTCGTGCGTCACCACCATCATCGTCATGCCCGAGGCGGCGAGTGTCTTCATGGCCTGCAAGACCTCTCCCACCAGCTCGGGGTCGAGCGCACTCGTCGGCTCATCGAAGAGCATCAGCTTCGGCTGCATCGCAACAGCCCGGCAGATCGCCACGCGCTGCTGCTGGCCGCCGGACAGGTTGGCGGGGTAGGACGCCTCCTTATCTGCCAACCCGACACGGGCCAGCAAGGCGCGCGCCTCGGCAGTGGCTTCGTTCCGGCCGCGGCCCTGGACCCGTACCGGTCCCTCGATGATATTCTCCAGCGCCGTCATATGTGCGAAGAGGTTGAAGCGCTGGAAGACCATGCCCGTGGAGAGGCGCTGCCGCGCGATCTCCTTCTCCGTCAGCGGGTGAAGCCGGTTGCCCTCGACGCGGAAGCCATTCAGATGACCGTCGATCCAGATCGCGCCGCGATCAGGCTGAACGAGCTGGTTCACGCAACGTAGCAAGGTCGTCTTGCCCGATCCGGAAGCGCCAATCAGGCACAGCACCTCGCCGGGATGAATGTCGAGGGAGACGCCTTTCAGAGCCTGGAACTCGCCGAAATTCTTGCGGACATCGACGATGGAAACCAGTGGGCGGCTCATCGGCTGGCTCCTGTTCCACGCGAGAAACGCTTCTCCAGCAGGGCCTGCGCCGGGGTGAGGATCGAGATCACCACCAGGTACCAGAACGCCGCTACCATCAACAGCTCGATGACCCGCGAATTGGCGTAGTAGATGTTCTGCGCGTTGTGCAGGATCTCCGAGAACTGGATCACGCTGGCCAGCGACGTCGCCTTGACCATGCCGATGAACTCGTTGCCCAGTGGTGGAATGATCACGCGCATGGCCTGGGGGAAGATGATCCGCCGCAGCGCCTTCAGCCGGGTCATGCCGATGGATTTGGCCGCCTCGTACTGGCCATTGTCGACTGAGAGCATGCCGGCGCGGATGACCTCGGAGGTGTAGGCACCCTGATTGATGCCCAGGCCAAGTAAAGCTGCCACGGCGGGGGTGATGACCTCGACCGTGCGGAAGGAGAACAGACCTGGAATGCCGAGAGTGGGAAAGATCAGTGCGAGGTTGAACCAGAGCAGGAGCTGCAGGATCAGCGGAGTTCCACGGAACAGCCAAGCATAAGCCAGAGAAACACCCTGCAGTACCGGATTCTCGGACATGCGCATGACCGCAGCGAGCACACCGAGAATGATGCCGAGTGCCATGGCAGCGATCGACATCAGGATGGTGTTCGCCAGCCCATCCATGATCGCCTTCACGGTCAGGAACTGACCGACCGTTTTCCAGTCGATGTCACCGATTGCGAAAGCCCGCACCAGTCCGAACAGGAGGATGACGATCACCCCCACCGCGATCCAGCGACCGTAATGACGCCGCGACATGATGATATGCCCGGAAATATCGGGCAGGGCATAAGGTGTGGTCATCGGGCCATCCTTGTCTCGCCAGCACGGACGTCATCTCTGCCTAGCCGGCATGAGGACGCAGTCTCGGGTAAAGGGGGAGGGAAAAGCAGGCCGATCTTACGTCGTCCTGAGACAGTCCCACTCGAGCTGGGGGAAGCGGATCAGTCGGGGGTGATGGCGCCGACCTGCTCGGTGATGCGGCGGTAGTGCTCGGGGCGGCGATGGGCGGCGAAGTTGAACATCTTCTCCTTGCCCTGGCGGCAGGCGTCGAGGTCGCAATCGGCGACGATCACCTCGTCGCCCAGGCTCTGCGCCTGCGCCACGATCACCCCGTTCGGATCGACGATCACCGAGCTGCCGATCAGCCCCGACCCGTCCTCATTGCCGGCCTTGGCCACGCTCACCGCCCAGGTCGCGTTCATGTAGGCATTCGCCTGCGCCGCGAGGTTGGAGTGGAAGGTCCGGATCTCCTCGTTCTCCGTGCTGCCGCCATTCGGGTCATAGGCGGCGGAGTTGTAGCCGATCAGCATCAGCTCCACGCCCTGCAGCCCATAGGCGCGCCAGGCTTCCGGCCAGCGGCGGTCGTTGCAGATCAGCATGCCCATCACCGGCCGGCCCCATGCCTCCGGCCCGCGGAAGGCCTCGAAGCCCTGGCGCCATATTCGAAGTAGCGCTTCTCCAACTGCTGGAAGCGGTCGCCCGGGCGAGGCTCGACCGAGCCGGGGAGATGCACCTTGCGGTACCGGGCGAGGATGCTGCCGTCCGGCGCGGTGGTGATGGCGCTGTTGAAGCGCTGCCCCTCCGGCGTGCGCTCGGCATAGCCGACATAGAAGCCCACCCCCAGCGCCTTCGCGCGGTCGAAGAGCGGCTGCACCTGCGGGTTGGGCATGGCGCTCTCGTAGTACTGGTCGAGTTCCGCTCCCTCCAGCAGCCAACGGGGGAAGAAGGTGGTGAAGGCCAGTTCGGGGAAGACCACGAGCTGCGCCCCCTGGTCTGCCGCCTGTTCCAGCAGTGCGATCAGGCGGGCCAGCACCGCCTCCCGGCTGTCCGCGCGCTGGGTTGGGCCCATCTGGGCGGCGGCGAGGCGGAGCAGGCGGGGCATCGGAGAGACCTCGGATCACGGTGGAGCGCTGGGGCGATCTAAGTGCTTCGGCCAAGGCTCAGCAAGAAATAATATTATAGTAAATTTGCCATATCTATATTATACATATATAGCATGCCGCATGCTTACGCTGCGCCAGATCGAGATCCTCCGTGCCATGGTCCGCTTCCAGACCACCATGGCCACGGCCCGGCACCTGAACCTCTCGCAGCCGGCGGTCAGCACCGCCATCCGTCAGATCGAGGCGCAACTCGGCTTTCCGCTCTTCGAGCGTGTCAACAACCGCCTCTACCCGCTGGAGGCGGCAAGCATCCTGCAGGAGGAGGCGGAGCCCCTGCTGGCCATGCATGCGGCGCTGACGGAGCGCCTGCAGGACCTGCGCGAGGCCAAGACCAGCCGGCTGCGCATCCTCTCGACACCGCCCCTGGGACAGGGCGTGGTGCCACGGGTGCTGGGCGGCTTCGCCCGACGTTATCCGAAGCTGAAGATCCATTTCGACATCCGCGACCTGAACGACGTCGTCCGCGCCGTGGAGAGCGGGGCCGCCGATCTCGGCATAGGGCTCGGCCTGGGGCCCCAGGCCACGCTGGAGGTGGAGGTTCTGGCCGAGGCGCGGATGGTCGCCATCTGCCCGCCGGGCCATGCGCTCGCCGGGCTTGCCGTGGTGACACCCGGGGACCTGGGCGCGCACAGCCTGGTCGCGCTGGATGCCGATACGCGCATGGGGGCTGCCGTGCGCCATGCCTTCCAGTCGGCGCGGCAGCCCTTCCTGTTCCGGGCGGAGGTCCGCACCTGCAGCACCGCCTGCGCCCTGGTCGAGACGGGCACGGGCGTTTCGGTGGTGGACCCGTTTTCCGCCGCGCATCTGCCGGCCGGAAGGCTGGAAATCCGTCCCTTCGAGCCGGCCATCCCTGCCACCGCCTGGACCTTCTGGTCGAACCGCAAGCCGCTCTCACCGCTGGGCCGCCGCTTTATCGGCGAGATGCGCCTCGCCCTGGCAGAGAGCGCGCTCGCACCTTGACGGATGACCGGCGCACTAGGTTCTGTGGACCCTTACCTGAGCCAGAGGATGGTGGCGGCGAGGGTGACCATGGCAAGATAGTTACGGGCAGTCTTCTCGTAACGGGTAGCGACACGCCGGAACTGCTTCAGCTTGGAGAAGCAGCACTCGATAGTCTGAACGCAAATGACAAATGCCTCCGGTCTGGGCAGCGGGGCTGGTGGGGATGACGTAGCGGATCTCGACCTCGCCATTGGTGACGATGACCCGGGTCACGAGCCACTCGATTAACTGCCGCCTCTGCTCCCAGGTGGCTTGGTCGAGGCCTTGGCGGATGCGTCGGCTGAACTCTTCCAGGCTCAGGCCGAGACGCGCGATGTCTGCCTGTCGTTCGGTCTGGGCCGCCAGCTGCTGTTCCTGGGCAGCGAGGGCCTGTTGCCTCTGTTCGAGGTCACCGCGTCGGCGGCGATATTCATCGAGGCCCACCACACCGGCCAAGTAGACCTCGGTCAGTCGCTCGATCTGCTGCGCGACGCTGACCTGCCCGCGCCGGAGGGTCTCGCGGCGCGCTCGCAGTTCCTGCGGCAGCCAGTGGCCGCCATGAGCCCGCTCAAGCGCGTGGCGGATCGCCTCCGGATCGGTCAGGAGCTGGCGGAGATCCTCCCAGACGAGGGCCTCCACCTGACTGGCCGGAATGAACCGGGAGGGGCATGGAGTGTCCCGATGGGAGTTCACAGGCGAGAGCTTGCCGCGGCAGCAGTAGTAGCGGTGGCCCGCCGGCAGGCAGCGGCCGAGACAGGAGAGGCCACATACGCCACAGCTGACCAGCGCGCGCAGCAGATAGGGGTGGGCGGTGTTGTTGCGGCGGGCGAACTGCCGGTTCTGGGCGAGCTTGGCCTGGACGCGGTCGAAGCTCTCCTGGCTGACAATGGTCGGAATGGAGGCGACCGGGATCCACTCCTCGCGCGCTTGCAGGCGCCGGGGGGCCGTCTGGATGCGCCCCGCAAAGACCTCTCCCGTGTAGACGGGATTGGTCAGGATCCCGCGCAGGGTGGTGACGTTCCAGCGGCCCTTCACGCGCGGGGGTGGGATAGCGTCCGAGAGGAGTTTCTGCGCCAGTCCGTACAGGCTGCGCCCCTCCTCGCCATACCAAGCGAACATCTCGGCGACCGCTGCCGCCTCGGCCTCGTCGCATCGCACACCGGCCGGGTCGCGCGGCCGGTCCGGATCCACACGGTAGCCGTAGGGCGGCCTCGTCCAGGGGAGCAGGAGCCCGGCCTGCAGCTTGCGCAGGCGCCCCCGGCGCATGCGCTCTGCGATCAGGCTTCGCTCGTACTCGGCCACCGCGCCCCGGATCTGCAGCAGGAGCTGGTCATGCGGATCCTGGCTCATCGGCCGGTCAAGGAACTCCACCTGACATCCCGTCGCCGTGATCTCCTCCAGGAGTAGAACCTGATGCACGTAGTGCCGGGCCAGCCGATCGGGCGCGGTGATGAGCACTCGATCAAGATGGCGCAGCGCGGCACGATCGCGCAGGCGCTCAAGGCCCGGCCGCTTGAGACTGGCCCCGCTATACCCGTCATCGCGGAAGATGTTCTCCGCCACCACCGTCCAGCCCTGGCTGGCGGCGTGCGCCTGCAGCCGATCGAGCTGCTGGGCAACGCCGTCGGCCTGGGCCTGACGTTGAGTGGACACCCGCGCATAAAGAGCGACCCTCATGGCTGACCTCCTCCTTGGGAGGCTCGGGACCGGCCGGGGCGGCGCACAGCGGCTCCGCCTCGTTCCAGGATAGGAGCTGCTGATAGGCTCGGTCCCGGTATCTCTGGCCGTCCGGATGGGGCTGGAACACCCGGCACACCCGCCACTCCCGCATCATGCCCTCCCGCCGCAGAGACCTCCTGCGCCAGGGGGAAAATGGCGGGGCGCTTCTCACGGCAGCGCAGCGGCATTCGCCACCAGCTCAACCTGAGCCGCCCAAAGCGGCTCAGGCAGAATTTGTCATTTGCGATCAGGCCATCTCGATAAGATGGCGCTCCTTGTAGAGCGTCTTGTTCAGCGGGTGCTTGAAGGTGCGCGACGGGTTGTTCGGGATGACAGCGATGGCGCCCGCCCTGGCGATAGCCTGGCGGAAGTGGTCGGCGTCATAGGCGGCGTCGGCCATGACGGCGGCGGGGCGGTCGTCGCCGAGCAGGGCGGCGGCCTGCGGCGCGTCGCCGCGATGTCCGGCCGTGAGCATGATCCGGGTGGGGCAGCCGAGCCCGCGGACGGCCAGGTGGATCTTCGTACTCAGGCCGCCGCGGGAACGCTCAATGGCCTGATCGCCAGACCCTTTTTTACCCCCGCCGCGTGCTGGTGGGCGCGAACGATGGTGCTGTCGATGATCAGGTACTCGAAGTCCGGGTCGTCAGCCATGGCCGCGAAGATGCGGTGCCAGACGCCTTTGGCGCTCCAGCGGCTGAAGCGGCGGAAGGCGCTGTTCCAGGCGCCGAACGCCTCCGGCAGGTCGCGCCAGGGAGAGCCGGTCCGCACGATCCAGAGCACCGCCTCGACGAACATCCGGTTGTCACGCCCAGAGGTGCCGCAGCTCCGCTCGTCACCGATGATGTGCTCGGAGATCCGGCACCACTGCGCGTCACTCAAGATCAGCCGGTCCGCGACGCCCATCCACCGCCTCCAAAAGGCAGCGTTGAATCACACCTGAAAGGCCGCGGGAATCCCGAGAGTCCACAAAACCTAACTCAGCCCACTAGCTATCGAGCAACCTACCGATCTCCGAAACACGCGCGCGGAGCACCAAAAGTTCTGCTAACATGCGCCGCCGCTTCTCCAGCAACTGTTTACGTTCAACGTCAAGCGCGCGAAGATCAACTTTAGGTGCAGCTTTCTCAATAATCTCGCGCCGAAACGCGATGACAGCTGCGCGCGAAGTCCGGGGCGAAACAAGGCCTCTGCGCTGCGCCTCCTGTAGCTGTTCCGGTTCCAGTAGCGCAATCTGATATGCAGCACTATATGATCCGGGCAGCGCATCCTCGGGCACTCGACCCTCGTCAACCATTAAGGCCACACGACGGAATTGCGAAGCAATAGGGTCGCTGAACGGGAACAAGCGATCACAGCCAGATTTCAAGCGTGCTCTTTCATCCCGTCCGTGTAAGGTCGCATCAAGGGCAACTAACGCGCGACCAATCTCTAGAAACGACCTGCCAGCTCGCTCCCATGCGCTAGCAACTGTCCGCGTCGTATCGAGAACCACACGAATCAAAGCATCGTCTTCTACAACACGGGTCCCAGCGAAAACCTCCTGAACTGTTGCAAGGTCTTCAGCTTTGACAGCCATTACTTTATCCAGCTGAGCTGGACGAGAATCAGCGGTCGTGGGCACGTTCGTAGCATCGAGCACGTCAGCGTCGAGTGCGTCCAACGCCTTCCGGCTTAGGCGGCTTCCTGGCGCTCGGCTCATAGTCCGATCTCCCGTGCTGTGTAACTCCACAAAGACTCGAAGACCTCTCCACTAGCTGGTCTACTCAAGTCCATCACACCCAACCCTTTGCCTGAGGCAAGTGGGATTTCCTCAAGTTGAGGCACTTCGACTGGGCAGACCGGACCGACGGCGAGTAATTTCGCTCGGATTGTGGAAAAACTCTTTGCCCTTCGATTGCTTCGGTTGAGCACGAAGGCTGCACGAGTCCGCTTGTCTGCGATTAGACGGGCCATCCAAGGCGCGGCCGAGTCTACATCGTCTTGCGTTTGCTGACACGGAACTAGGATCAAGTTAGCATTACCTGCTAGCGCAACAATACCGGAGATATTCAATTCAAGCGACGGTGGAGTGTCGACCATAATGATTCCCGCACCCATTGCGCGAGCTCTTTTCATGGCAGCTTGCCAATTATCCAGTTGACCGGCGATTACAGGAATCGCAGTGAGACCGGGTATGGAGGCCCGAACACGCTCCCTTCGTTGGGTCCAAGTAGAAAATGTAGCCTGCTGATCGTAGTCGATTCCAACCACTTGGTGACCTGCGCGGGCAGCCAGCACCGCAAGATTCCTAGCTAATGATGACTTCCCGACACCACCCTTTGGTGAGGAAAGCATAATAACGTGTTGCTTCACTGCGGTAACCCTTGATGGATACAGTGCCATAAGTAGCTTCGACAGCAGCAGCGCGCAAAATTTTACGGTGTAAAACGTTTCGAATTCGATCTGGGAATGGCGAATCGCTCGTGACGCGCGGCCGTGTGTAGAGATGGCAAACCATTTCAACGTGGATCATGGTTTCGACACGGCGCGGGATCCCTAGTAGCCACGGGCAAGATGCTGCTAGAGACCAACCAGATGAATGCCATATTCAGCGCCCAACGACGTGGGAGAACGTGAAAGCTCGCCGAGTCAAGGCGTTTGGCCGCACAACCATAGCCTGGGCAGCGACCTACCAAAATTTTGGTGGCAAGTGAGGTGCCGCCCGACACCTTTAAGTCGCCGAGCTGGGGAATGCGCAGGGTGAGGATGGCGTCGGCAACCGAGCTAGGTTGGGCAGGTCGATCCGAGTTTGCGAGGTGCCTATCGGGACGCAAGGCTATCATACGGACGGTATCATGAGATGGCGCGTGCCCAGGATCGTGAACCAAGTGTGGCGATGCGTACTGGCTGCTGGGCGAGCCAGTTCCAGGCCTCGCAACAGGCCTCGACGACGGCGTCATAGCTGCCGGACATGCAATTGCTGAGCTTGTTGACGCTCAGGAAGGCCCAGACGTTCTCGACGGGGTTCAGTTCGGGGCTGTAGGGCGGCAGGTGCAGCGGAGTGATGTTGTTTGGCACGCGCAGGCAGCCGTCGGTCTGGTGCCATCCGGCGCCGTCGATCGCCAGCACGGCGCGGGCATCTGGGGCGACGTTGGCGCTGATTTTGGCCAACTGCAGGTTCATATTATGGCGATATTGGGAGCGGTAGTACCAGGGCCCCGTCCTTACCCCGGGCCGGGCAGATGGCGCCGAACAGGTAGGCCTAGGTGTAGCGGCAGTTCTTGGAGGCTGGAGGACGTGAACCGCGCTCGGCCCACACCCAGGTGCCCTGTTGGCCGATCCTGGACTCGTCCTTACATGAGGGTTCGGTCTTCAAGAACGTCTGGGCGGCGGCGCTCCTTATTTGTTGGTGTTGGCGGATCAGGCGTTGGGGGCCGAGGTCGTCTGCTCTGCAGCCATCACTGCATCACCTTACATGCGGTCGGGTTCGGCATGGATCTCGCACCATAATGCCTCATGTACGAGGCGTGGTCCCCGGCAGGGCGCGACCAACCTGCCACTCGGCAGTTGGATAGCCATTGATGAGGACGGTCGCACTCCCTCTCACCGCGTCCGCCCGGCCAGCGTATCAACGCGCTCGCGGAACCAAGCTGACAGCGCTCTGGCGGGCTGGTAGCGCAGCCATAGCCAGGCAAGCTGCACCAGGGTGATGCGGACTCGTGAATTGCCGACGCGCCCGATCCGACGGTTCCGGTTCATGCTACCGCTTTGATAGGGCATCGGCGTAAGGCCGACGTAGCTGTCAAGCTGCTTGCGGTTGGCCAACGCCCGATACAGCACCTTACCTCGACTTTGGCCATCTGAGGCAGGCGTAGGCGGCGAGGCGGGTGACTGACTAGGCTGGCGTGTCCCCGCCAAGAGACGCCGCCATGCTTCACCTGCCATCCCGCTTCGCCGCGGTGATCCTGAGCTTTGCGCCGCTGTTTTTCCAGCGCAGCTGGCAACACGCGGTGGTGCTGCTGATCGGGGCTATCCTGGCACCCGGCAAACGTACGGTGACCAGCCTGTTGCAGATCAGCGGGCTCGCGCAGGAGCGGCGCTTCGTGAACTATCATCGGGTGCTCAACCGGGCGGTCTGGAGCCCCCGGGCAGGCATTGGCAAGTTGTTTAGCGAGGGGGCGAGTTCGGCCGCGTGACTGAGGGTGCGGCAGGATCAGGATGCTGCCTCGGCGCAGGTTTCCTGCCGCCAGATCCGAAAGGCCTTGGCCCGAGCGCGCCGGTACTCACCGGCCGTCATCAAGTGCCGGCGAGGACGGAAATGGCCGTAGATCATGCTGTGGGCTGAGAGGAACCGCTGAGCCTGCCCGGCCGACTTGAACCGCTGCATCTGCCGTTCTCGTCGCCGGGCCGGCCGGTGCGAGTTCTCCGCCCGATTGTTGAGATAGCGGCTGCTCCGATGCCGGACCTCGGGTAGGATCTCGCGCTGCGCCACGCCGTAGCTCTTCAACCCGTCTGTGACCAACCGCTGTGGCTTGTACCTCATGCTCGCGAGCAGGCGCTTGAAGAACCGCTTGGCTGCACCCCCGTTCCGCCGATCCTGAACAAGGATGTCCAGCACCACGCCGTGCTGGTCCACCGCGCGCCAGAGATAATGCAGCACGCCATTGATGCGTAGAAACACCTCATCCAGGTGCCAGGTGTCGCCCGGCTTCGGTCGGCGCCGCCGCAGCCTGGCCGCAAACTCCGAACCGAACTTCCGGCACCAGCTCCGGATGCTCTCGTGCGTGACGGTGATGCCCCGCTCTGCCAGGATCAGTTCCACATCCCGCAGGCTCAGGCCAAATGCGTGATACAGCCAGACGGCGTGGCTGATGATCTCCGCCGGAAAGCGGTAGCCAGGGTAGGTGGCGGGGTCAGGCGTCATCCGGCCAGCTTCGCCCAGCTCGCTCTCTGCGGCTACTGCCGCTCAACTTGGCAATGCCTACCGGCCGATCGCTTCTACGGGGGCAGGTCAGAAGCCAAGAAAAAACCGTCTAAAGCGTTGTTTTTATCGGTGTTTACTGTCAATCAGGTACGATAACCCTCTATTATCGTGCCTGTGGATGGAAGAACTGCCAGTTGCCCTATTTCGAGTGGAAGGCTAAACAGCTCCAGCAGGGTCTTCTCCGGAGATTGTCGTCGCTCATCAGGCAAGACGACCCGGGCCGGAACCGCTAGAATCCCGGGGCTTGCAGGAGAGCCAATCGATGCCGCAGATCATTCTCGATGCTACGGCTGGGGACGTCTCGGCGGAACTCGCCCGGCGTGGCATCCCTGGGGGTGTCCGTGTGCATGTCGTGGTCGAGTTCACCGAGAACGAGACCCTTCCCATGGGTAGGATGGCTCAGGACGGCAAGGCGTTCGACTGGCTGCGGGATGAGCCCGACCTATATTCGGATGACGACCTGGTGGAGACGCGGCGCTAGGTGTTCGCTTTCGGCAGCATCGTTCTCACCCGCTTTCCTTTCACCGACCTGTCCGGCGACAAGCGGCGCCCGGCGCTGGTGGTCTCACGCGACAATGACCGGCGGACCGACCTCGTGGTCTGCTTCATCACCTCCGTGCCCCGCACCGGCCTCGATATGGCAGCGCTCGCGGCCAGTCCGGGGACCGGCTTAAAGATCCTGTCCGTGGTGCGCTTCGATAAGCTGGCAACGCTGGATCGCTCGGTCATCGCCGGCAAGCTGGGCGAGGCACCAGCGGACTGGCTGGCGGAGCAGGCCCTGCTGTTCTTCGGGGTGTTCGGCTTCGGTCAGCCAACGGTCGCCAGAGAGCGCGCTCCATGACCCAGCACGCGGCGACCATTTCTCTTTCGATTCTACGACGCAGCCGGGCCCGCCATGGCTGGAAGCCTATCGACGCCTGAGCGCTATTTCCTCGGCGTGCTCATAAGCCGGGCACTGAGAGCGCTTTCGTTTCCTGCCCCCGATGAAGCCTTGGCGAGCATACCAACGCCAGCAGGCTGCGAGGAGGTTCTGGGGCATGGCAACTGCCCGGGACCACAAGGCTGAAGGGCGGCCGGATCTCATAAGGGTTTGGTGCAGCTTGATAGCATTTGATAGCATAGTGTCCGTGGCTGGATTGGGCAGAAGCACGACATGGCAAGCCTGTTGATCCGGAACGTCGACGAGGCGTTGCGGGAGCAGCTCAAGGCCCGCGCCCGCCGGCACCGGCGTTCTGTCGAGGAAGAGGCCCGCGAGCTTCTCCGCGCCGCCATGGCCCGGGACACCGCGGGCAGCGAGACCCTGCCCGCCATCGCCGAGCGCCTGTTCGGTGCCGAGCGGGGCTTTGACCTTGTTCTGCCGCCCCGCGGCACGGAGCGGGACCGCCCGCCGCTCTTCGGTGAGGACGAAGGGTGATCCTGCTCGACACCGACGTCGTCTCGGAACTCATGCGGGCCAGCCCGGATGCGGCGGTGCGGCGCTTGCTCGCCGCCCAGCGCCTGGAAACCCTGTTCCTGCCCAGTCTGGTCGTGGCCGAAATCCGCTATGGGCTTGCGCGACTGCCGGAGGGGCAGCGCCGGGCCGGTCTCGAGAGCCTCTTCGAACGTTTCCTCGCCGAAGGGTTCGCGGACCGGATCCTGGTTCTCGATGCGAGCTGTGTCGCCCGTTATGCGCGGGCCCGCGCGGCGCGAGAGGCCGCGGGCCGGCCCATTGCTCTGGCCGATGCGCTGATCGGGGGGATGGCATTGGCCTATGGCGCGACCCTCGCTACCCGGAACACGACCGATTTCGAAGGGCTGGGTGCCACGCTGGTGAACCCGTGGGAGGCCGCATGACGGATCAGCCCTCTGATCTTCCCCTATCGGTGCGGCGCCTGGTGCGGGAGCCGCTGCCGCCGGAGGCGCTGGCCGTGCTCACCGGTCCGGTTGGCGAGGCGGTGGCGGAGGCGGCGCGCTACGCCGGCCGGGCGCTGGCCGACAACACGAGGCGCGCCTATGCCGCCGACTGGGCCGACTTCGCCGCCTGGTGCGCCGCCGGCGGCGTGGCCGCGCTGCCGGCCCAGCCGGTGGTCGTCGCGGCCTATCTGGCGAGCCTGGCCCGCAAGCTCGGTCGCAGCGGGTTGCGCCGCCGCCTGGCGGCGATCGCCCATGAGCATCGCCGCCTGGGCCATCCCTGGCAGAGCCGGGACCCGGTGATCAACGCCACGCTGCGCGGCATCCTCGGCCAGCACGGCGCCGCCGCTCGCCCGGCCGCGGCGCTGACCTCCACCGAGGTCAAGGCGTTGCTGGCCGCCTGCGGCAGCGACCTCCGTGGCCTGCGCGACCGGGCACTGTTCCTGATCGGCTTCGCCGGGGCGCTGCGGCGCTCCGAGCTGGTGGCGATCGACCACGAGCACCTGCGCTTCACGACGGAGGGGGTGGTGCTGTTCATCCCCCATTCCAAGCGCGACCAGGAGCGGGAGGGGGCCAGCATCGGCATCCCGCGCGGCCAGAACGTGCTGTCCTGTCCGGTGCGGGCGATGGAGGAATGGCTGCGCCGGGCGCGCATCGCCTATGGGCCGGTGTTCCGCCGCCTCTCGGCCGGTGGCCAGCTCGAGGGCCGGCTCACCGACCATGGCGTCTGGCGCATCCTGCGCCGGCGGGCGGAGCTGGCCCGGATCACGGTGGACACGGCCGAGCGGCTGAGCCCGCACGGGCTGCGGGCGGGCTTCATCACCGAGGCCTATCTGAAGGGGGCGCTGGACGAGCAGGTGATGCACCACGCCCGGCAGAAGAGCATCGCCACCACGCAGGGGTATCGCCGCCGGGCCCGCATCACCCGCGACAGCCCGGCCCGGCTGCTCGACCTGTAGGCGAGGGGTCTGGCCGTGCCGTCCGCCTCCGTGCCGGATGCCATTGCTGCCCCGGCCGGGGACGAGGCCCCGCTGGCGCCGGCGCACACCGACTGGCTGCGCAACAGGCTGCGGATCAGCGGTCCGGCGGCGCGGATGGCGGATTTCCGGGCGGCGGCGGCGGGACCCGGGGTGATCCCCTGGCAGCACGACCTGGAGCGGCTGCGCGAGGACTGGTTCCTGCAGCTGGCGGGGCCACCGGACGGGGAGCGGGCGATCAGCCTGGCCGGGGCGCGGATCCTGTCGCAGCGGCTGTGCGATGCGGTGGCGGTGCTGCAGCAGCGGGTGGTGGCGCGGAGGACCGGCGAGCGCAGCTGTCCCTTCGACCTGCAGCGGCTGCTGCCGGTGCCGGAGCGGCTGCTGGCGCTGGGTCCCGACGACCCGCAGGCCCGGGCCTGGCTCTGGGCGCACTGGGGCACGACCCGGGCGCTGCGGCACGTGCGGGAGGTGCCGGCCGGGCGCGACGGGCGGCAGCGGCGGATGGACGCGCTGGCGGTGGAGTTCTGGTCGGCGGACTGGTCGCCCTGGCAGGCGCTGCGGCGGCTGCGCCGGGTTTGGCCGGAGCTGACGCTGGAGCTGCGGCCGGATTATGCGGCGCCGGAGGATGGCTGAGGTAGCGGTGGCCTGGGAGTATCCGGCGGGGCAGGGCAGGGAGGCCGCGCCCCATCCCGGTGGCCCGCCGGTGCTCAGCCTGGAGGGCTTCGAGGGACCGCTCGACTTCCTCCTGGAGATGGTGCGCCAGCAGAAGCTGCGACTGGGGCAGCTGTCGATCGTGCCCCTCGCCGAGCAGTTCGTGGCCGCACTGGAGGCAAGCCGCGGCCAGGTGCCGCTGGAGCGGCAGGCGGACTGGCTGGTGATGGCGAGCGAGTTGGTGCGGCTGAAGGCACAGGCGCTGCTGCCGCCGGTGCCGGAGGCCGCGGGCGAGACCCAGGGTGAGGCCGGGGAGGAGGCGGCGCGGCAGCTGCGGCGCTGGGAGGAGCAGACGGCGATCCGGGCGGCGGCGGCGTGGCTCGCGGCGCGGCCACAGCGGGGCATCGACGTGCTGGGCCGGGGCAGCGGGGCAGGGCAGGCGGAGAGGGATCTGCCGCCGCGGGCGGCGATGGTGGTGGCCTTCCTGGAGGCGACGCTGCTCATGCTGGAGGGGCAGGGCCAGGGCTCGGCGCCTGGGGACATCGCGCGGGTCTACCGCCCCGTGGCGCCGGATGTCTGGACCCTGCCGGACGCCCTGGCATGGCTGCGCCAGGCGCTGGAGGAGCAGCCAGGCGAGGTGGATCTGCTCGGCGTCGGAGCCGAGCGGACGCCCGCCCCGGCAACGCCGCTGCGGCAGCGATCCGCCGTGGCGAACACCTTCCTGGCCGGGCTGGAACTCGCCCGGCAACGCGTGGTGAGCCTGCAGCAGGACAGCGCATTCGGGGGCATCCGGGTCCAGGCGGTGCCATAGCGGTGGATGCCGGCAGGTGGCCGAAGCGTTGCTGTGCACCCGAAAGAGGGGTGACATCGCCCGCCGGACGTCCCACCTCGGACAGGGCGGAGTGCGCACCCGATAACCAACCAATCCGGACTTTCAGGAGCGGTCCACCCGTGCACTCCGCAAGAACCATCGACGAAGAGAACACAATGGCCTTCAATCACCATCCAACGTGGAAGCCACGTCATTGCACCTGACACCTGAGCACAAGGTGACGCTGCAGGCCTGTGGCTACCAGGTGCTTGCGGCTACGCCCGAGCAATTGCAGCGCCTGACGCAGCAGCGACGCGTGTTCGCGTCATGCGGCGGCAGTGTCGTGGTGCGGCGCGCGGACGGGTTCCTGGAGACCCACGCAACGCTGGCGGCGATGCTGGAGCAGCATGCGCAGGCGCGGGATCTGGTGATGGATGCCGGTGTCAGGCTTCCGAATATCGTAGAGTGAGAAATTAGTCCAATCAGACACTTACATACACAGATTGTTCTTGCTTGCCGCCGGCTCTTCCTCATTAAGTAGAAATGTTCTGAGACAGGGATGAACAGTGGGTAGGGTTGAACTCCATACCCTTGGTGACGAGGCTTGGCTGCTCGGGGAGGAGCGGCGCCGAGTTCTCATTGAGCTCGCATCTTGCGAGCGGACATCGACGGCTGCGATCCGTGCCGCAGCTCGGCAACTCGGCATCAACCAAGCCTATTGTTACCGCCTGTTGCGGCGCCTCAGGGCGGATCCAACTGTGACGGCACTCCTTCCGCGCCCACGTGGCAGGGCGCGAGGAGCCCGGCTGCTCAGCCCAGATGTTGAGACCATCATCGAGGCGACTATCGACGACTTCTATCTCCAACGGAGTTGCCCTTCGGCGTCGGAGCTGCTGCGCGAAGTGGAACGGCGTTGCGCGGCAAGGTCACTGGGCGCTCCAAGCTACAAGGCTATTTCGCAGCGCCTCGCAGCCCTTGACCCTCGCGAGGTGCTCCGCCGCCGCAAGGGCGCTCGGCACGCACGCCGAAAGCTGGGCCGGATCGTCGGCCATCTCACGGAGGAGCAGCCACTCGGGCTGGTGCAGGTCGACCACACCCTGGCCGACATCATGGTGGTGTCGGCCATCGACCGCCGGCCGCTGGACCGCCCTTGGCTCACCCTGGCCATCGACGTCGCCACTCGCGTGGTCACCGGCTTCCACCTCAGCTTGGAGCGCCCCTCAGCTCTGGGCGTCGCCCTGGCCCTCACATGCCGTGCTGCCCAAGGAGGACCACCTGCGGCAGCACGGGGTGGATCTGCCCTGGCCGGTGTCGGGCCTGCCACAGCGCCTGCACCTGGACAATGCCAAGGAGTTTCGCTCCGGTGCGCTACGCCGAGGGACGGCCCAGTACGGCATCGAAGTACGCTACCGCCCGCCGGCCACGCCGCACTGGGGTGGTCACATCGAGCGGCTGATCGGCACGATGATGGGCGCGCTGCGGATCCTGCCTGGAGCCACTGGACGCAGCGTGGCCGAACGGGACCGCGACCCGGCCGCCGCGGCCGCTATGACCCTCTACGAGTTGGAGACATGGCTGCTTCACCAGATCGTCGGCGTCTACCATCACAGCGTTCATCGTAGTCTGGGTAAGTCGCCGATCAGCGCTTGGAACGACGCCGTGGCCGGCTTGCCAGCGCCGCACCGGCACCCCTCCGACCTTGATCGGTTCCTGCTGGACTTCCTGCCCTTCCGCGAGCGCACGATTCAGCGGAACGGCATCTCGCTGTTCAACATCACCTATTCTGACGGCGTGCTCTCGACCTTTCCTGCTCGGCAGCGGCAGAAGTTCATCGTCCGCTACGATCCGCGCGACATGTCGCGGGTCTACCTGCGCGATGAGGAGGGGCAGTACTGGCCCATTCCCTACAGCGATCGGCGACTGCCGCCGGTGAGCCTGGCGGAACTCCAGGCCGCCTCGCGGCAACTCGCCGCGGCTGGGGAGCGCCATGTCACCCAGCGGCAGGTCTTCGCCTCGATCGAGCAGCAGCGGGAGATCGTCGCCAGGGCCGATGCGCAGAGCAAGCGCCTGCGCCGCGAGCGGGAGCGACTGAACCGAATACCACGGGACCGGACATCAGGGAGCGGTGCGGAACCGCCATCATCGCTGCCACCGGAGGAGCAGGAGGGCCCGGTCCTGCCCTATCCGATTGAGGACTGGTCGCGGTGAGCAACCTCGGGCACCTCGACCCGGCCTGCCGAGCGGTGGCTGAGCTGCCGGACGAGGAGCGCATCCAGTGGATCCGGGCCGAGCGCTGGATCAGCCACCCCGCTGCCGAAACGGCGCTGGCCGCTATGGACGAGCTGCTGACCTACCCGCCGCGCAACCGCATGCCCTGCCTGCTGATCCATGGCCGCACCGGCATGGGCAAGACCATGATCCTGCGCAAGTTCAGCCGCGATCATCCGCGGGTGGTCGATCCGCATCTCGGGCTGGCGCGGATCCCGGTCGTGCTGATGCAGCTGCCGCCTGAGCCCTCCGAGGTGCCGTTCTACGAGGAACTGCTTGGTGCGCTGGGCCTGCCGCTGATCGGCGAGGTCAGCCGCACCCGGGCGCGCCGCATGGCCCGCGACGCGTTGCGCATCGTCGGCGCCCGCATCCTGGTGATCGACGAGATCCATGCCCTGCTGGTGGGCGGCGACCGGCAGCAACGCATCTTCCTCAACGTCATCCGACTGCTCGCCAACGAGTTGGAGATGCCGCTGGTCTGCGCCGGCACACCCGAGGCCCGGCGTGCCCTGCTGACCGACGGTGGCTTGGCCGACCGGTTCGAGGCCGTCGAACTGCCGCGCTGGCGCGATACCATGGCGTTCCGGCGCCTGCTGGCCAGCTACGGGACCTTGTTGCCGCTGCGGCAGTCTTCCGAACTCGATCAAGGCAAGGTCCGTACCGCCATCCTGGCACAGACCGAGGGCATCACCGTGCGCATCGCGCGGTTGCTGGAGCGGCTGGCGGTCGAGGCGATCCGCAATGGCAGCGAGCGCATCACCCTGGGCAGCGTGGACGGCCTGCCGGTGCGGGCGCCACTGCTGTCGATGGAACATCGGCGGCGGGCAGATACCTCGCCATGAAGCCAGGACAGGGGGAGAGGTCGCGCCTCAACCTGCTGGTCGTGCCGCCGCCGCAGGAGGACGAGTTGATCTCCTCCTGGTTGAGCCGGGTGGCCGATTTCCACGGCCAGCCGCTACAGCGGTTGCTGCGCGAGATCGGCGGCGCGCGAGACTTCGTGGCCACGGTTGCGCTGGATGTGGGGCGACCTCGCAACCTCCTCCGGCCGGCCGCCGCTGTCCTTGGGATCGACGTGGCGCAACTCGCGCGGCAGACCCTCCTTGCGACATATCCCTGGGCCGTGCGTCTGCTGGCGGGCGCGCCGGTCCAGAGCCATGATCTGCGCTATGCTGCCTGTGCTCATTGCCAGGAAGAACAGCGGCTCTCTTGCGGCGTGATGTGGCTGCGGCGCGCTTGGGTTCTGGCACCCCGAACGGTCTGCGCCGTTCATCACCTGCCGCTGGAAGAGGTGAACACCGGCGACATCGCTCATCCGGTCTGGGCCCGCTATGCCGGGCGTAACAGGAAGATAAGCTTGTCGACCTATATCGCCGTAAAGCCGTGGCAGGACGTTCGATCGGGAGCGCCGACGTCAGCTCCGACTGACGTCGACCACACGGGCATGACAACACGGCTGCGCCGGGAGATTGCTCTGGTCGAGGAAGCGCTCCTGAACTTGGCAGCGTCGAGGAAGCGAGCACGGGCAGGAAAGGGGCAGGGCAGGGCTGTCATCGTGCGGGATCTGCTCTGGGCATTTACACGGGCTGATCGGCACGCTCCGGATCGCCTCCTCTATGAAGCATGTGCGTCGGAATACCTGGACCGGTACTGCTTCATGTCACGGCGACGTCGGGCGGGTCCGGCCGACTTTGCGCGGCTTTCGCTGGAAAGTCGGCACGCCATGATCGCCACGGCGACGGTGCTCACTGGCGAGCCGATCCTGCGACGGAGATTTCTTCATCCGCCTGGTTGCTTGCGCGACGACATGGCCCTCATCCACCACCATCTGACCGATGCCGACCGGGATGAGTGGCGACAACGGAGGCGAGATCACGACTAAATTCTACGGTTTAAGGACGAAAGCTCGCCGCTCCCGCAGATTCTACGATTTAAAGAAGAACGACACCAGCCCTGAGCTTTGATCTGCGGCCGGACTACGCGGACGGCGAGGCCGATGAGCCCGCGAGCGGACCCTTCCCGCACAAGCAGGGCATTCGGGACAAGAAGGACAACCGGGACAAACCGGCCCGTTCGGCCAGGGCGCGCCGTGGCTGACGCCGGCGCCGAAGCCGCCGTTGAGGATCGGTGGCAGGGAGACGAGATCCCGGGTGGGCAACGTCGGCCGGCCGATATGCCTCACCTCAGTGTGGAGGGCTTTGAGGGACCGCTCGACTTCCTGCTGACGATGGTGCGCCGGCACCAGCTCGACCTCGGCCGGCTGTCGATCATCCCTCTGACCGACCAGCTGGTGGCTGCGCTGGAAGGCGGTGTCGCCCGGCTGGAACGCCGGGCCGACTGGCTGGTGATGGCGAGCGACCTGCTGTGGCTTCGGGCACAGCTGCTCGCCCCCTCCAGTCCGCAGGCCGCCGAAGAGGCCGCGGCGGAAGCGGACCGACGGCTTGGGCAGCTGGATGAGCTCGCCGCGATGAAGGCGGCGGCCGCTTGGCTCTCGGCACGACCGCAACTCGGCTGGGACGTGTTCGCGCGCGGCAATCAGGAGCGGGCGGCGCCAAAACCACAGGCGGAGCTCTACGTCGCGTTTCTGGAGGCGATCCTCGTCATGCTGGAGGGGAGGGAAGGGCAGGGGGCTGAGGCGCCACCAGCCTACAGGCCTGCGATTCCGAACCTCTGGCGCGTCCCGGATGCCCTGGGACACATCCGCGCCGTATTGGAGAGGCACCCTCGGGGCGGCGATCTGGCCCTGTTCCTGCCTCCGCTCTCAGCGGAAGGCGTAGACCGGTCGCTGACGGCTCGCGCCGCCTTAGCCAGTACCTTTGTGGCTGGTTTGGAACTGGCCAGGGATGGGGCAGTGGAAGTCTCGCAGTCGGACAGCTTCAGCGTAGTTCATCTTCACCCAATCGTGGGAACAGCTCCAAGAGAAGTCGGAGCAGTCGCGAACGGCACACTGCGCTAGCGTCACATAGCCGATTGGCATATACTGCCAATCTTGGTGCAACCGGCCTGATCAGGAGCAGAGGCAGCGCTATGCCGACCCGGAATGTCGTTTTGACTCAGCACCATGAGAATGTGATTTCTGATCTTGTTGCTTCGGGCCGCTACCAAAATGCGAGCGAAGTCCTCCGCGAGGGGCTGCGGCTGATTGAAGAACGGGACTCGCGGGACGCAGCTAAACTTAAGATTTTGCAGGAAGCCGCTCGGGCAGGTTTCGTGGACGTCGAGGCGGGCCGCTTCCTTGAGCTCGAAGATGATACGATTGAAGAGCTGATTGCAGATCTCGGGCGAGGGGCGCGGGAGCAGCTCCGTGGTGCGTAGCCGGACGAATGGCTCGACTGCGGCTATCCAATTTGGCCCAAGCGGACATCAGACATGTGCTTTCGTGGACAGCCGAGCGATACGGAACTCGTGCTCGCGCACGATACCAGCAGCTGGTTGCAGCGGGTCTGCGAGACTTATTAGCGGAGCCGCTTCGCCCCGGCAGTATTGCCAGGCCGGAGCTCGGTGATGAGGTACGCAGCTACCATCTGCGACACAGCCGGCACAAATCCGCCGTTGGTAAGCCTCGACACCTCATCCTCTATAGGATCGTCGACCGCTCGATCGTGGAGGTGGGGCGGGTATTGCACGATGCGATGGAGCTGGACCGTCACCAGACATTCGGTCCGTCGGAGAACCCTTAGGCCCGACGTCCTTCCAACAACCAAGATTGGTGACGGTTCGCGACAATGCTGCTGATCCATCTCTCAGAACCCGCTTCATAACGGCTGAGGCTGGGTGAGCGGCGGGGGTTCTGCGCGTTCGGAGGGTGTCTGACGTCCTTCGAGGTGGCCCATGTGGACCCCTGCCGCCCGCGCGCAGCTTGCGCGCGGCTCCCAGCCTTATGCAACGTGCCTGACCGATGCCGAGTGGGCCCTGGTCGAGCCCTTCTTGCCAAGCCCTGCAAAGACCGGACGACCCCGGTCCTGGCCGATGCGGCGGGTGGTCGATGCGATCCTCTACGTGCTCCGTACCGGCTGCGCCTGGGCGCATCTGCCCCGCGACTTCCCGCCGCCCGGGACCGTGCACCGTTGGTTCCTGCGCCTCTCGCGCCGGGGCACCTTCGAGCGACTGGCGCACGCCCTCATTGTCAATCGGCACTGAATCAGGGCTCTGACGCAATTTCGATGGCGGTCATCGGCCTGCTGCTATGACGCGGGCCTGGAGCAGGTCGAGATTCCCTCTGCCATACATCTGGCGTTTGACCACCTTCAGCTTGTTGATCTGCCCCTCGGCTTGGGCGTTGGACCAAGCGGAGGAAATTGCGGCTCGGACGGCGACATGATCCCGGGCGAGCCCGCGCGCGAACGGGGCCAGGAGGCTGGCTGCCGCCCTGTCGAGCCAGCCATCCAACGCGGCCTCATGTTTTCGGCGGATCAAGGCGTGAAAGGCTTCGACGATCTCCCGCGCCTGGACCAGGGTAGGCACCGCGGCTTCGATAGCAGCCACCGTCACAGTCTGCGTCTTGGACAGGCTGTCACGCGCCATGGTCATCAGGCGTGCCACGGTGCGGGCCGACGGAACACGGCTCAGCCCCTCGACGTTGACCTGCTCTGACCGGCGGCGACGCGTCGCCCACTCTGCGACCACCCGCAGCGAGCCGTGGAAGCCGAGATCGCGAAGCTCGCGCCACAGCGCGGCGCCGTTGCGGGCTCCAGCCGCCCAGCGCGCGTCCAGCCAGGGGAGGTGTGCCTCGAGCGAGCTTTCCCGCGTGCGGAACACATCCGCGCGCTGGCCGCGCAGGATGCGCCGCACCGTTCCGCGGCTATGACCGGTGCACCGGACGATCTCCTTGATCGCCTTGCCCGCCTTGTGCAGCGCCAAGACCGCGGCGTTGGCGTCCTCACGTCGGAGATAACCCTCGTACTGGAGCTTCTCCGCCGCGGTCAGCAGCCGGGGGTCGACCGTGGTGGCGCCGATAGCCGCGCGCACCTGGCGCATGCAGGCTCGGGTCGCGGCCAGAAAAGCCTGGCTGGCGTTCTCCATCAGGTGCCAACGATCGGCTACCTGCATCGCATCAGGTAGCGCCCGTGCCGCGGCCAGGGCGTAGGCGCCACCGCGGTCGCGGGTCACGATCTCGATCTGCGGCTGGCCGGACAACCAGGCCTGCGCCGTTGCGGGCTCGCGGTCGGGCAAGAGGGCGATAGTGCGTCGTCGCTCCAGGTCGCAGATCAGCGTGCCGTAACGGTGGTTGCGCTTCCACGCCCAATCATCGATCCCGACCGCCTGCGGTGGCGTGAACGCTGGGCTTCCACGGCGCCGGACGACCCGCAGCAAGGTGTCGTTGCTGACCGGTAATCGCAGCCTCTGGGCGAAGCTCGCGGCCGGACGGCCGCCAAGCGCCAGGCCGAGGTGGTGGACGATCTCGTCCAGCCGGGCCGTGCGCCGAGCCCATGGCGTCGCAGCCACGAACCGTTCGGAGAAGATGCGGCGGGGGCACAGGGCACGGTCGCAGCGGAACCGCCGGACGAGGAGCTTCAATTCCACAGGACGCCCGCTCAACGGGAGATCGGCCAAGTTCCGAGTGTAGCGGCTGTGCACTCGATGGCTGACGCCACCACAGCCGGGACAGATCCCTGCTACCGTTGATGGTCGCACCGTCATCACCACCGCTGTGCCGGTCTCGTCCACGCTCTCCAGGACGAATCCTGGCGGGATTAAAGCTGCTGGACTGAGGTTCCTCGCCATCCTGCTGATCCCTGACTGACCAGGGAACCCAGCACGTCAACTTCAGCAAAATTGAGTCAGAACCCCGTTTGGACGCCGATCACCCCTCCAACAGGGTTCCTATTCCATGCCGATCCACACCACTCGCGTCATCGCTAACGTCGACCATAATGTCGGCTCGAAGCTCCCCACCTGAAGGCAAGGCAGCACAGCATCGGCACGCTCGGGAAGAAGGGCACCCAGGCAGCGCTTACGGCGCGTGCCGTCCGGCAACACGATCTCGACGGAGCGCTCACCCTCCAGGGCATCGCCCGGGCAGGATGCTCCTCCAACCCGTTCCATGGCCTCGGCTCCAGGAAGGGCTGATACGACGTGGACAGGCACAAAACTCGGCGTCTCGACCACCAGCCGTCCCCGCCGCTGGGCGTCACGCCACTGCCAGATCAGGCCACGGCTGACGTCATGCCGTCGCGCGACAACAGCAAGCCGGGCACCGGCATCAATCTCGGCCAGGATCCGGAGCTTGTCCTCCGTCCGCCAGCGCCGACGCCGCTCCACCCCATTGATGATCTCCATCCCACCCGCCCGCCCTTACCGACACCCTTAAGAACATCCGTAAGATCAGAGATCACCCAAGGCTGAGAAGGCGTGACTCACCGGATGGGTACCTTGCATTCCATCAAGCCGTAGCCGCAAGCTGCCAATCCCCTACGACAGGGCGCTCTACCGGCAGCGCCATCGCATCGAGAACATGTTCGGCAGGCTCAAGGACTGGCGCCGCATCGCCATGCGCTACGACCGATGTGCACACACCTTCATGTCAGCCATCTGTCTCGCAGCAATCATACTCTTCTGGATTAACGAGTCCTGAGCCTAGGCCACATCCCTGACAACGCGCGGCGGAAACGCCAATTGCCATTCGCCGCCAGGAACCAGCCCCAGGTTAGGGCTATGGAAGGGGTCCGCAGCACAGACATCTGCCCATCTCTCGCGCATGCGTCGAACCTCCTGGTCCTGAAAGGAGCTGCGCTCCCCCGCGTAGTGCGAGCCATAGGTCTGCAGCTCGTGGTGATAAAGTTCGGCCTGCGGCGCGTAGATGACAGAATGCCCTGCTTCACCCACCCTCAATGCGAAGTCCACGTCGTTGAAGGCACTGGGATAGCCCTCGTCCAGTCCGCCCACCTGCTCGAAGGCGCTCCGCCGCACCAACATGCAGGCGGCAGTCACGACCGACAATTCCTGTGCCAGGATAGCGCGGGACATGTAACCGGCATCTGTCCCCGACAGGAAGCGATGAGCATGGTCGCACAGGCCAGCAAGTCCCATGATGACGCCGCCATGTTGTACTCTTCCATCCGGATACAGCAGCCTAGCACCTACGATGCCGACCTGAGGATCTTCCATGAAAGCCGTCATCCAGCGCAACCAGTCACGCTTGATAGGAGATACGTCGTCGTTAAGCAGGAGGATGTAGTCTCCCTCCGTCCGCGCCGCGACATGGTTGTTTGCCGTGGAGAAGTTGAACCGGGATGCCCTCAACTCCGATACGGTCACATTGGGATGGCGGGTGAGCCGGTCGCACGCATTGCGCTGCGCATCATCGAGCGGTCCAGCCTGCATAACGATGACATTCAGGTCAAATCTGGAATAATCCGTGCCATCCAGAATTGCCTGGATGCAGGTCAGCGAATGCGGCTGCCGTAGCGTCGAGGGCACGATGACGGTGATCCGCGGCTCCAGCTGCCGCTTCTCTCGAATATTGAAAGTCAGCGGCCAGGTGGCGATGGGGGCAATTGCGGGGCCGCCATGTTGCAGGTGGTCTTCGACGATTGAGGCGAGCACGTCGGGTGGTGCCGCTTCTGCGTCGAAGCGGCGATGAGAGAGCAGGTAGGGAATGCGCACGCTGAACGGCTGCGGGTTCCGCCGGTATCTTGCAAGCCAGAGCGACATCCGCAGCGCCTCCGCCCAGCCGGCGCCGGCAGGCACGTGGTCGAGCAAGGTGGCTCGCCGTGCCAGCCACAGGCCCCGCGTTAAAGTGCCTGGAAGCATCGCCACATGGCTGGGCGTCGGCTTGAACTTGGGCGAATGGCGCGTTCCGTCGGCGGCGATCTCATCCTCATCCGCGATAATGATATCCGGGTGGCCGAGCTGCGCGATCTGCTCCGCCGCGGCCAAGCTGGCGTGAGGGGGCAGAACTTCGCCGGCTTGCAGAATGCCGATGTAATCGGCATCGAGCGCCGCAATGGACTCTGCGAGCGATGCGCCGTCTGCCTCGTCGAAAACGGCAAAAGGCACCTTGCCCCATTGCGCTTCCAGGCTGCCAAGAGTCGCTGAAAGGGCTTCGGAGGAGGGTTCGCGTGCAAAGACCAGAACAGCGATAGAAGGTCTGTCCGGCAGGGCAGCGAAATCGTCACGCACCCAACTGTCGAAGACGGCGATCCATGTTGCGTAGTCCTGGGGCGGGGCATAGAAGTCCTGGCTCTCAGCGCCCAGGAACTTTCGCAGGCTGTGCAGAAACAATCCGGGACGAAGCGGGCTGTTTCGCAGTAACGCCATTAGCGCCTGAGGTGGCGTGCGCAGCAGCAGGCGCAGTGATGCAGGACCGCGTCCCATGGGATGGAAGACTGGCGGCTCCGCCCGCACGACACCCACGGCGACCCCGATGGCAGAGAGGCGCAGTTGGCTGGCCTCGGCTGGGATGAAGCAAAGCAGCTCGTGCCGGTCGCCCAGGGCGGCCAACGCATTCAGGAACAGATCCTTCGTGACCGGTCGCCCCTGCGCGTCGAAGGCCGTGACGTAGAGCATGGTCTGCCCCTGCAGGCCGGAAGTCCGGAAGCTGACCCTGCTCCATGACCCACGCGCCCGTGGGTCGATCGGGGCTTTCCAGAGAAGCTTCGGCCGGCGGCTCACGGTGCGACCCTCACGCCATGGCCAGCATGGGTGATGGCCGGAGGCTCGACGCTCCGGAGCCACTCCGCCGTCTCGGCAAGGCCTTGCATCCAGTCGCGGCGCACCGTCCAGCCGAGTTCCCGCCGGATCAGCGCCGTATCAAGAACATTGGCAGGCACATCCACGACGCGGCCAGCCTTGTGCAGGATCTCGGCGCCTTGCAGTCCCAGCACTGCATCGATGGAGGACACGACATCCAGCACCGTGCGGCCCTTGCCTGAACCGACATTCATCACCGAATGCGGCCCATCATAGAGGGCAGCCAGCAGCATGGCGTCCACAAGGTCGGCGACATGCAGGAAATCCCGGGTCACACTGCCATCGCCCCAGACCTCCACCGGCTGGCCAGCTAGCCGCCGCGAGATCAGTGTCGCGATCAAACCTTGGCCCCGGCCTGGTGCCTGGTAGGGGCCATAAGGATTCGAGGCTCGCAGCACGACGGCACGGATGCCATGGCGATGCGCCATCAGTCCGAGATGCTTTTCCACCAGCAGCTTGTGAATGCCATAGACCGAGATGGGATCGGTCGGATGATCCTCAGCGATCGGAACATGGCGCGGCACGCCGTATACAGTGCCCCCGGAGGATATGAAGACAATCCGCTTCACCCCTGCCATCCGGCAATGTTCGAGTAGTTCCAGCGACTGTGCTGCGTTTGTCCGCAGATCTGTTACCGCGTCACGCTCCGCCGCCGCAGGGATGCTGCCACCCAGCAGGTGGAATACCACCTCCACGCCATCCAGCGCATCAGACAAGGCGCCGTGGTTCCCAAAGTCGGCGGAGATCCAGGATAAAGGCGGCAACGCAGCAGGGTAAAGAGGAGGGCGGCCGAAGCCGCGCACCGATGCACCAGCCGCCGCCAGCGCGCGGCACAGGTTCGTGCCAATAAAGCCCCCCGCACCAAGGACGAGACAGGTCTTGCCGGCAAGGGCCGCCAACATATTCACCGCCCGTTCAGCAGAAAGCTGACCATCTCTCCGGCCATGCGCTCAAAGGTAAAGCGGCTTCCAACTTGCTGGCCCTGCGAGGCCAGTCGCGCACGCAGCTCCGGATCCCGTGCCAGCCGGGCAATGGCCTCGGCGAGGTCAGCAGGATCGCCCTTTTCGAAGAGCAGGCCCGAATGTCCGTCCTCCACGATCTCAGGGTTACCGCCAGCGCGGGACGCGATGGTCGGAATGCCGCAGGCCAGCGCGTGAATCAGGGTCAGGGAGAATGGCTCGTACCGGGAGGGGAAGAGATAGATGTCGTGCGCGTCGAACAACGCAGGCAGCTCGGCTTCCGGCACGACCGGTCGCATCTCGATATCGGCACTGCGGCCGCTGCCTGCCACCACCTCGGCCAGGCGTTGCATGTAGGCGGTGTCCTGACCGTCGCCCACCACCGTCAGCGTGACCCGATCGACGCCCAGCGCCCGTGCGTCGAGCAGGGCGAGGGCCTCCACGGTGGTGTCGGCGCCCTTGAGGTCCACCAGTCGCCCCGCGAACAAGAGGCGAAGATGCCCGGCTTCCACTAGGTGCGTGCGATTCGGCGCGGGTGTGACGGAAGGCGGCTGACGCACGCCGTTATGGATAACGCGATGGGAACGGAAGTGAGAGCCGCCAGCAGCATAGAAGTCGCGCATGAAGTGGGAGCCGAAGATGGCCTCCAGCTTCCGCTTGGGCGTCATGCCGGCAAGGCGCTGCAGCCGGCGCTTCATCTGTCCGGCCATGACCCGCCAGGCAGCCGGCATGGGTGGCGGCAGGAAGGGCGCCGTGCCATGCACCACGTCGCGGAAGAAGGCGCTGACGAACGCCGGATTCCGCATCACCAGCAGCCAATTATCCGTCAGCATCAGGACGGAGCGATAAGGGCTGGCCTCCAGCGCCTGAAGCAGGCTGACATCGAGAAAGAAGAGGTTCCAGGCGAAGACGACGTCCGGCCGCACCTCTGCCAGCACGCGCTGTAGCGCCTCTAAGTTGCGCGCGTTGACCGCCGCACGATCCTCGGCCGAGCCAGGGAAGGGCGTATAGATGTCCGGTCCTGTCAGTAGTTCGAGTTCCCGCAGCACGCGTTGCCCGGGGTAATCGGCCACCTTGCCGCCGTAGCCGCTGGTCAGCACCGTCACCTCATGCCCTTGCGCCGCCAGCTCGGAAGCAACCTCGTGGCAAAGGCGCTCGTATCCACCGATCACATTCGGCGGGTAGAGGTTACTGAGAAACAGGACGCGCATCACACCCACTCCAGCATGCGGGCACGGAAGGAAGCATCGGCCAACAGCGGACTGGTATCCAGCCGTCCGCCACCGTTCCGGCGCAGATAGGCCATGCAAGGCCCAACGGCGACGGTCAGGTCGTGCCGCTTCAGCACGGCCTCCGTAGCGGCTGCGGTATCCCAATCAGGTTCAGGCGCGCCAGGGCGATCCCAGAGGAGGGTCAGATAGGCGGCGACACAAAGAGCCCACTCGACACGGACCTTGCGGTGGTCTTCCGAGATGGTGTTGCTGCCATGCAGGCGGTAGCGCAGCATTATATCGTCCGACATCGCGATGCTCTGGCCTAGCGCCAGAAGGCGCAACGCGAAGTCGAGGTCGTGCGCGTAACGCAACGCGGCAAACTCTCCCACCTGTGGCAGGGAAGCGCGGCGTATGAGAAAATTCGATGTCGTCATCAGCACATTCGCGTTCACCAGGGTGGTACCGAAATCCGCACCCGCCTGATGGAATGCCCTGGCCTCCTGGTACCAGTTGTTGTCGATGGCCGCTCCTGAGCCATTCATGAAGGCGATGCCGGAGGCCGCCATTGCCGCATCGGGCCGTGCGTCCAGCAGCAGCACCAGCGTATCCAGCCGGCCAGGCAGCCAAGCGTCGTCCGAGTTCAAGATGGCGACGAACTCGCCACCACAGTCGCGAATTCCGGCGTTGATGGTGGCATGCGCGCCCTGATTGGCCTGCGTGCGAAAGCGAATTCGCGCATCGCGTCGCGCCAGATCCTGCATCACGCGCTCCGAATCGTCGGTGGAGCCGTCGTTGATCACGATGACTTCCCGTACCACATCACCCTGCGCCAGCACGCTCTCGATGGCGGTGCCGATATAAGCGGCATGGTTATAGAGCGGCACCACAACGGAAACCCGCCCTGCCCCGGCCTTTGGCTTCTCTGCTGGCTGGCGCCTGAACAAACCGAACAGCGTCAGATCCTCCGCTGCGCCAGGCGGCGCGCCAGGCCGGGCGGCACCCGTGTCACCAACGGCGCCGGCTCCGGCCGCACCGCCAACTGAGCAGGACCACTCAACAGCACGGCATGTTCTCCCAGGAAGCGGTCCAGTTCTGCCGGGCTGCGCACCGTGACGATGGTGTCCGTCCCGGCATAAAGCGCCGGCTGCGCCACCTTCAGCCAAGCATGGCCACTCTGCTCGCAAGCCAGGAAGTAGAGGCGCTCGATGGCATGGGCCGGGGTATGGTCGAGCTGAGCACCCTCAGCCGGGAAGTCGTCAAAGGAAAGGTTGAGGTCCAACAGAGGCTTGAGGGCGGCGGGACGCGCCCAGAACATCGAGCCTGACGGGAAGTCCAGGGCCCGTGTCGGCGAGAGCTCGATCCCCATGCGTCGCGCCAGATCCTGCGCCACGTCAAAATTGCCATTCCAGCCCAGCCAACGGCGGATGGATTCATAATGCTGCGGCGCCACCATGCCGAGCTTCGGTAGCCGCGCGAAGGCATCAAAAATACTGGAGACCACTTCCTGGGAACCAAGCAGATTCTCGAACAGGAAGCCGCGCCAGGGCGCCAGGAAGGACGCGTGCTCGGACTTCTTGGAATGCAGATGCAGCACCAGGTCGTACTTGGCATAGACATCGGCGAAACCCACGAGCTTAGGCGCGATATCGCGGCCACGGTTCGGCGTCACCCGGATGTCGAGATTCCCGCCGGTCCAGTCCGCGAAGGCCGGACGGATGGCAGCTGCCTTTCGCTCCGTGTCGGTGGACAGGAACAGGTCGGCCGGAATCGGCAGGTTGCGCAGGTAACCCCGCACTTCCAACGCGATATCCGGGTGGAAGAGGTGGCAGATGACCGCCACGCGCGGCGCGGGAGCGGCGAGCGGTGGGAAGTCGAAGGGCAGGCAGAGGCTGAAATCGGATTCTGACGGCCGGCTGGTCGGTGGCTCCTGCTCCTCGGGCGGCGGCGGGGGCAGGCGGCGCTCCGCCTCGGCCAGCCCCTCCGGGCGGCGTCGCACCAGCGGCATGGCAGCCACCAGGTCGCGCACCGTGCTGCTGAAGGCCTCCGGGGCGCATTCCCGGCGCACCCGTGCCAGTGCCTTCTCTCGCACATGCTCCCACAAGGCGCGGTCACCATGCAGGCGCGCGCAGGCAGCGGCGAAGGCGGCCGCATCGTCGGCGATCAGAACCTCCTGCCCGTCCTGCCATTCCAACTGGTTCGCAATCAGCGAGGTCACCACCATCGGGATGCCCAGCATGGCTGCCTGATGCACCTTGTGCGGAATGCCGGCGCCCAGGCGGCTCGGCACCACCATCACCCGTGCATCGGCCAGGGCATCACGCAGATCCGCCACCATGCCCTTCAGTTCCAGTGCGTCGCCATCCAGCGCACGTACGCTGGGCGCCTGGGCCTGGCCTATCACCGTCAGCTGCGTTTCGGCTCCCAGGGCGCGGCGGAGGCGCGGCAACACATCGTTCGCGAACCAGCGCACCGCATCGGCATTGGGCGCGTCGTCGGACTGGATGGCACCCAGGAACACGATGCGGCTGCGGTCTTCGAAGCCGTCTGGCAGCGGCTCGTCATCCAGCGCATGCCCAAGGATATGGACATCCTTCGCGCCATAGGTTTCCAGGGTTTCCCTCTCAGCCGGAGAAACCGAGATGACGGAATCCGCCAACCGGGTCAGCGCGACTTCATTGGCCACCATGGCATGGCGCTCATCCTCGGCCGGCGGGCTGCCCTGGGCGAGGCGGCGCTGCAGGGTGCGGGTAACGAACAGCGCCTCAGCATCATAGATCACGCGGGCATTGCCGATCAGGTCGCGGTCGGAGCCCACAGCCTGCTCAAAGAATGCCATGTTCGGTGGGCGGCAGACGATGATACCGTCGAAATGCCCACGCCTGGCGTTGAGATAGGTACGCAGCTGCGAGGCCTCAGCGCGGATCAGCACCTCGATGCGCTTGTCCAGCGCGCAGCGGACGCCGTGCCATGTTTCCTCATGGCGATGGATGGGAAACAGCGCGACCTGGGCGCCGGCCTTCACCAGTTCATGCAGCAGGCGATTGGCACGAGGGTAGCCGGTACCCAATTCCACTTTCGGCACGCGATCTTCGATCACCAACACGCGGGGGCCGGCCGAGCGCGCCGTGCGGGCGGCCAGCACATTGGCCGGGTCCAGCGAGAACTGCCCTTCCAGCCATGCACGATGGGTTTGGGTGAAGATGCGATGGTTGGCCGCCTGCAGGGCCAGCGCCTCGGAGGAACTCGAGGAACTCCCAAATTCATAGTGGATGATCGCCACATCCGGGTCGAAGACCACCCGGCGCCCGCTTTCCCACAACCGGAGGCAATAGTCGGTCTCTTCATAATAAGCCGGCGCATAGCGCTCGTCGAAGCCGCCCAGCTCTCGCCAAGTCTCCATCGGTGTCAGCAGGAAGGCGCCGGAGCAATAGTCCACATCCCGCTGGAACATGACATCGACATCGTTCGGGTCCTGCCCCCGCCCGTAGCCAGAAGCGGCGCCATTACGCCAGATGATGGAGCCGGCCTCCTGTAGCGTGCCGTCTGGCAGGATGATGCGCCCGCCCACGGCGCCGATATCCGGTGCGGAGTCCAGCGTGAGCAAGGCTGCCTCGACCGCGCCTGGCAGCAGTTGCGCATCGTTGTTCAGGAGCAGGAGCGTGCGCCCGGTGGCTGCACGTGCGGCGTGGTTCACGCCCTTCAGGAAATGCAGGTTGGTTTCACTGCGGATGATGGTAGCGCCTTCGATCCTGTCCAGCAGCGCCACCGTGCGATCGGTGGAATTGTTGTCGTGGATCAGAACCTCGACGCTCGGCCCTTGCCCGGACAGGGTCTCCATGATGGAGCAAAGGCAGCCGAAGGTAAGTTCCGCTTGGTTGTAGAGCACCAGCACGATGCTGACGTCCGGCCGCTCCGCGCGAGGCAGCCGCAGCGTCGCTGAACTGGCCAGGAAGGCGTCCAGCCGTGCCGACAACGTGGCGCGCATGGCGGCTTTGGCGGAAGGAACCAGCGCTGCCTCCTCCACCGCCGCCGCCGCGGCTTCGGCCGCGGCGGCCGGGATCGTGGGTGCTGCCGGCGGCAGCGCGGAAGGGTTGCCGCGCAGGCTCTCGCCACGCAGCAGGCGCATACCGACCCGCAAGGGCCGCGTCAGCCGCCAGGACGTGGAATTGACATACTGGTTGTGAACCGCCGTCACCGCATTCTGCACGTCCAGCTGCAGGCGGTGCAGCGCTTGCGCCAGTTCCTCGCGCTCAGCCCGGACTCGGGCGAGCTGCGCCTCGAAATCCTGTCGCTGGCTCTCCTGTCCTCCCAGCTTGGTTTCATAGCCATGCCGCTGGTGGGCGAGATCTGCCGCCAACTGCATCGCCAGCCTGTCGCGCTCGTCGATCAGGCGGTCGCGCGTCGCCAGTGCTGCGGCGCGGGCCTCGGCTGTTCTGGACAGGGTGGCCAGCATCGCGTCTTTCGCCGCGAGCTTCTCACGTTCCGTCTCCAGCAGCCGCTCGCGCCAGGCGGCCTCCGTCTGCGCGGCCGCCAGCGCAGCCTCAGCCTCTGCAAGCTGCGCACGCAGGTGATCCAGTTCGGCCGCGCGGTCAGCCAGCCCGGCCAGGGCATGGATCTGACCGGTCAGATCCGCGATATAACGGTCCTTGCCTAACACCTGCTGCTGCAGCGCCAGGATATCAGCCTGCCGCTGAAAGGCTTCGCCCCGCGAGGAAATCCGGCGGCGGAAAGCGGCCGCATCCTCGGCTCCCAGGGAGAAGAGCGCCCGCAGGGCTGGCGCCTGTTCAGGACCGACGCCCAGCACGCCCAGCCCGTTGGAATGCGTGAAGGCGAAGGAGGGGTAGAGGCGCGACAGTTCCTCCCACAGGCGCCAAACGCCAAAGCTGCGCTCCCGCACGTTGATGTCATGGAACAACACCACCGCGCAGCGGGACAGGGCCGACGCCCAGGTGTCGAAGTCATGCCGCACCGCGTCATAGCTGTGCAGGCCATCGATATGCAGAAGGTCGATGCCGCCCTCAGCACCGCCTTCCGGGAAATAGCCCCGCGCATCGTCGAAGGTATTGCGGATCAGGGTGGAGAACTGGGCGAAATGCGCCGCATTGAAGTGCGCCACATCGCTGTAGACCTCTTCGCCATAGAAGCCCGCATGCTCGTCGCCCTGCCAGGTATCCACGGCGAAGGCGCGCGCCCCGGGGCAGAGCACATCCAGTGCCTGGCAGAAGGCGAAGTAGGAATTGCCCGTATGAGTGCCCAGTTCCACCAGAGTGGCGGGCCGCAGCGCCTTCACCAGCCAGAAGGCAAAGGGGACATGCCCGGCCCAGGCATTTGGCTGCACGATCCGCACAGGGTCCCAGGCCAGTTCAGCACCCAGGTCAAGCTCATCTAGTCCCGTCGCCATGCGGCAGCCACTCCCTGCCCGCGGCCCGCAGCGATGGCTCCGGGCCCGGGACTGTTCAAGTATAAGGGGCGCATCCTGTTTTTGACACCCCAGGCTGGCTCCGGGGGCGGAGGCTGCTAGAAGCCGATCCGCTGCAGCAGGCCATCCAGGCGGTCGCGCCAGCTCGTGATCGACAGATGGGTCTGCGCATGGGTCAGCCCACCAATCGACAGCCGGTTCCACAGCAATTCGTCAGTATACGCCTCGCAGAGGCGGCTGGCGAAGGCCGCTGGATCGCTGGTCACCAGCACACCCGCATTCTCCGACAGCGACATGCCTTCAGCGGCGACCGGCGTGGCGATGCAGGGCACCCCCGCCGCAAGGCTGGAAGCCACCTTGCCTTTGGTGCCTGCACCGAAGCGCAGTGGAGCGATGCTCAGCCGCAGGCCCTCAAACCACGGGCCGATGTCCGGCATGTGCCCTAGCGCCCGCACCCGGCCCGGTGCGCCTTTCAGCAACTCCGCCGGGAAGTCGGCGCCCACAATCGTGAACTCCAGCTCCGGCAGCTCCCGCAGCACCAAGGGCCAGATCTCAGCCAGGAAGTAGCGCACCGCATCCACATTAGGGGCATGGGCAAAGCCGCCGATGAAGCCGATGCCGGTGCGCTGCGCGAAGGGATTGGCAGGCGGTGCCAGAGGGCGCGCCAACGGCATCTCCACCACCAATGCATCCGGGATCTCGCTGGCGAGAAACTCCAGTTCGGCCTTAGAGACAACAATGGTAGCGTCGCTGGCGCGGATGATCTGTTCTTCCCGCTGCCGCACCTGCAGGGCCACGGCCAAAGCCGCCTCGTCCTCCATCAGCCGTGCCCGACGTTCCTCGCGGAGGAAGTTCAGGTCGATGGTGTTGAAGACGATGCGGGCATGCCGCGCGTCCCGCAGCGCAGGCTCCAGAAAGCGGCCGCCGCAATAGACCCGGCAGAGAACGCAAAGGTCCAACTCATGTCCGTGCCTTGTGAGATAGTCTTCCACCGAAGGCGCATCGGAGGGCAGCAAGCAGCGGATGCCGGCGCGGATCAGGGCGTCGCGCTGCAGGCAAGGCTCCACATGCTCGCGCGCCGCCGCCAGGATGGTGTCGAAGCCCAGATCCTGCAGTGCATGCGCCAACTGCACGATGTCCACGGACCCGGAGTCTCGGTCCGGCTGCGGCCAATGGTCATCGATGATGATGGCGCGGCCGCGGGAGGCAGCGCCCGCTGGCTTGGCCGCCAAGGTGCCAGTGGCAGGCGACATGCCGCCGCCGCCGCGCAGCCGCCTGATGGTTCCGCGCAACCCTGCCGGCAGGTGGTGATAGACCCGCCGCAGGCTCTGACGCACGTGGTACGCTGGCTTGCCCTGCAACTGCTGGATCTGAGCGCGCAGGGCCAGGATCTCGGCCGCGGCATCGGCCAGCCGGCCACGGTCACGACGCATCTGCGCTGTCAGGATCACAGCCGGGATCTGCGACGGGTCGTTGGCGGTGCGCGAGTCCGACTGTTCAGGTGGCGAGGTCGATAGCATGGCGGGGAACCAATGGTTTGATGGCTTATGGCCGGTGAAGCATGCACGGTTGGGCAGGAGCGTCCCCGCCAGTGTTCAGCGCTGCCCGATCAGCCCTTCAAGATAGGCGCCATAGCCGCTCTTGTTCAGCCTCCGGGCCAGGGCGCGCAGCGCGTCATCATCGATGAAGCCGCAGCGCCAGGCGATCTCCTCCGGCGAGGCGACCTTGGTGCCGGTGCGCTTCTCGATGGCGCGGACGTACTCGCCGGCTTCCAGCAGGCTGTCATGCGTGCCGGTATCCAGCCAGGCATAGCCGCGGCCGAGGCGGATCACGTTCAGCGAGCCTTCCTCCATGTAGAGGCGGTTGAGGTCGGTGATCTCCAGCTCGCCGCGCGCGGAAGGCTTGAGGCTGCGCGCCAGGGCGGGAGCGCGGCCATCGTAGAGGTAGAGGCCGGTGACGGCCCAGTCCGAGCGCGGCCTCGCCGGCTTTTCCTCCAGCGAGATGGCGCGGTGGTTCTCGTCGAATTCCACCACGCCGTAGCGCTCCGGGTCGGCCACGCGGTAGGCGAAGACGGAGGCACCCTTGTCGCAGGCACGGGCCTCGGCCAGCCGCTCCTCCAGGCTGTGGCCGTGGAAGATGTTGTCGCCCAGCACCAAGGTGGAGGGACCGCCGGCCAGGAATTCCTCGCCCAGGATGAAGGCCTGCGCCAGCCCGTCCGGCCGGTCCTGCTGCACGTAGCTGAGCTGGATGCCCCATTGCTCGCCGGTGCCGAGCAGCCGCCGGAACAACGGCAGGTCATGCGGGGTGGAGATGATCAGGATCTCGCGGATGCCGGCCAGCATCAGCACCGAGAGCGGGTAGTAGATCATCGGCTTGTCATAGACCGGCAGCAACTGCTTCGAGACCGCCAGCGTCGCCGGATGCAGCCGCGTGCCGCTGCCGCCCGCCAGGATGATGCCCTTCATGGTCGTTGCTTCCGTCAAGAATCTTGCTTCTGGGGACCGATGAGTGTGTCGAGGCAGCGGGACAGCGACTGGCGCCAGTCGGCCGCCTCGATGCCATGGATGCTGGCGATGCGCCCGCAGTTCAGGCGGCCATCCGCCGGGCGGCGGGCGGGTGTGGGATATTCGGCGGTGGTGATGGCGGAAAGCCGCGGCGCCTTCTGCCCGCGCGCGGCGGCGCCGGCGAAGATGGCCTCGGCGAAGCCGTGCCAGGTGGTCCAGGGCTTGCCGGTCAGGTGAAAAACACCGAAGGCCGGGTCGCCCGCCGGGGCGGCGGCCAGCCGGGGCAGCATGCGGGCCATGGCATCCGCCAGATCGGCCGCGAAGGTGGGGGCGCCACGCTGGTCGGCGACCACCGAGACCGCCTCGCGCTCCCGCCCCAGGCGCAGCATGGTCTTGACGAAGTTGCTGCCATGCGGGCTGCAGACCCAGGCGGTGCGGATAATGGCGCTGCGGGCATTGGTGGCCAGCACGGCGCGCTCGCCGGCCAGCTTGGACTCGCCATAGACGCCCATGGGGCCGGTGGGCGCGTCCTCGTCGTAAGGCGCGCCGCCATCGCCGGAAAACACGTAATCCGTCGAGACATGCAGGAAGGGCAGGCCCCGCGCCGCGGCGGCGGCGGCCAGCATGCCGGCGCCGATGGCATTCACCGCGAAGGCGAGGTCGCGCTGGCTTTCGGCCTTGTCCACGGCGGTATAGGCGGCAGCATTGATGATGGCCTCCGGCGCCACCTGCTCCACCGCGCGGCGGATGGACTCCGGTTCGGTCAGGTCCAGTTCCGGCGCCTCCAGCGCCACCACCTCATGGCCGTCGCGCGGCAGGCGCTCCAGTAGCTCGACCGCCAGCTGGCCAGTGCGTCCGGCAACCAGGACACGCATCAGGCGGCACCCGCCGCCTGGGCCGGGGAGGCTTGCAGCAGGCCGAGACGCTGGCCGGAATAGACCTTCTCCCGCAGCGGCCGCCACCAGGCCTCGTTGGCCAGGTACCAGGCCAGGGTGCGCTCGATGCCTTCCTCGAAGGTCACGGCGGCGCGCCAACCCAGTTCGCGCTCGGCCTTGGCAGGGTCGATGGCATAGCGGCGGTCATGGCCGGGGCGGTCCGGCACGAAGGTGACCAGCTCCCGGCGCGGCGCGGCGGCGGGGCGCAAGCGGTCCAGCGCGTCGCAGATGGCATGCACCACCTGCAGATTGGTGCGCTCCGCCCGGCCGCCGATGTTGTAGGTCTGCCCCGGCACGCCGCGCGTCACCGCCGCTACCAGGGCGCGCACATGGTCCTCGACGAAGAGCCAGTCGCGGATATTGCCGCCATCGCCATAGACCGGCAGCGGCTTGCCCTCCAGCGCGTTCAGCGTGACCAGCGGGATCAGCTTCTCGGGAAAATGGAAGGGGCCGTAGTTGTTGGAGCAGTTGGTGACGATGGTGGGCAGCCCATAGGTCTCGTGCCAGGCGCGCGCCAGGTGGTCCGACCCCGCCTTGCTGGCCGAATAGGGCGAGCGCGGGTCATAGGGCGTGGCTTCCGTGAAGGCGCCGGTGGGGCCGAGCGAGCCGAAGACCTCGTCGGTCGAGACATGCAGGAAGCGGAAGCGCCCGCGCCGCGCCTCGTCATAGCCAGCCAGCAGCGCCCGGGCGGCCTCCAGCAGCGCGAAGGTGCCCATCACATTGGTCTGGATGAAGGGGGCGGCGGAGGCGATGGAGCGGTCCACATGGCTCTCGGCCGCGAGGTGCATCACCGCATCGGGGGCGAAATCCGCGAAGGCCCGGCGCATGGCATCGGCATCGCAGATATCGGCCTGCAGGAAGGCGAAGCCGGGCCGCCCCTCGCAGGCCGCCAGGGTGCGGCGGTCCCCCGCATAGGTCAGCTTGTCGATCACCAGCACCTCCTGCCCGAGGTCGAGGACAAGGTGCCGGACCAGGGCCGAGCCGATGAAGCCGGCGCCGCCGGTGACGATGAGACGCATGCGGGGGTTCTCAGAAAAAGCCGGGAAGGTCATGCAGGCGGGGATGGACGCGGTCCTTGGCGGAGAGCACAGGGCCATCGGGCAGCTCGGGCCAGGGCAGTGCCAGGTCAGGGTCGTCCCAGGCGAGGCCGCGGTCGCATTCGGGGGCGTAATAGTCGGTCACCTTGTAGGCGACCTCTGTATCCGGCTCCAGCGTCACGAAGCCATGCGCGAAGCCGGCGGGGACATAAAGCTGCTCGGCGCCCTCGGCGGAGAGCTTGCAAGCCACGTGCCGGCCGAAGCTCGGCGAGGCGCGGCGCAGGTCCACGATCACGTCCAGGACGGCGCCCCGCAGCACGCGCACCAGCTTGGCCTGGGCGTGCGGCGGCAGTTGGAAGTGCATGCCGCGCAGCGTGCCGGGCGTGGCCGAAAGGGAATGGTTGTCCTGCACGAAATGGTCGGTCACGCCGACCGCCTCGAAATCCCGCCGGCTGTAGGTTTCCATGAAGAAGCCGCGATGGTCGCCGAAGCGTCGCACCTGCAGCAAGAGCGGCCCCGCGATCTCGAAGCCCTGCGCGGAAACGTTGCCACTGACCCGCGGCTCGCCCGGTAGGACTTCAGGTCTCGAGTTCAACACTCTTTCACTCCCGTCATAGCAAGTTAGACTCAGTTCGAGAAGCATAGGTGCAGAAAGCACCACTATAAAGTTCAGAAGCCGCGTTCAAAAGCTGCAGGGTCGCCAGAAATCCAGGTTGAGGATGCCCTAGTTTACCTGCCCCAAGGACAAGGGGCATCAACAGCAGTGAAACGGACTAGGACCATAACCGCTTGGCAAGTGCGTGGCTAGAGGCTGTTATGGACCTGTGGGTAGGTAACGATCAGGCTGTGGGGCATGAGTGCCCGCAAGCCGTACCCCTCTGACGTTTCCGATGATGAATGGGCGCTGGTTGCGCCCTACCTGACCCTGCTGCCGGAGGACGCCGGACAGCGCGAGCATGCGCTGCGCGAGGTGTTCAACGGCCTGCGCTATGTGATCAAGACCGGGGCGCCCTGGCGCTGGATGCCCAACGACCTGCCGCCCTGGGCTGCGGTCTATCAGCAGGCGCAGCGCTGGCTGGCGGCTGGTTGCTTCGAGGCTCTGGCCGAGGATCTGCGCACTGTCCTGCGCCTGGCTGCTGGCCGCAAAGCCCAGCCCAGCGCTGCCATCCTGGATAGCCGGACGCTCCGCTCGACGCCGGAGAGCGGCGCGCGGGCCGGGTATGACGGCGCCAAGCGGAAGCAGGGTGCCAAGTTGCATCTGGCGGTCGACACGCTGGGCCATCTGCTGGCGTTGCATGTGACCGCCGCCAATGCGGACGATCGTGGCGAGGTTGGGCGGCTGGCCCAGGCGGTGCAGGCCTCCACCGGGCAGAGCGTCGAACTGGCCTATGTCGACCAGGGCTATACCGGCGCGCGGGCGGCTGATGCGGCCAGGGCGAACGGCATTGAGCTGGAGGTGGTGAAGCTACCCGAGGCCAAGCGTGGCTTCGTGCTGCTGCCACGGCGCTGGGTGGTCGAGCGATCCTTTGCCTGGGCAACACGTTTTCGACGACTGGTGAAGGACTATGAGCGCTACGCCAGCACCCTTGCCGATCTCCACCTCGTCGCCTTCGTCTGCCTCATGCTCAAACAGGCCGCTCTACTCGCGGCAGGTCCATAACAGCCTCTAGCACTACTTTGGCAAACTTGGTTCAGGCGGTGTGCTGATCCATTTGCGGCAGTGGGGGCATCTCGGCAGCGTTCGGGCGCGGAGTAGGTAGGCGACGAGGGCGGCCCGCACGGCGGGCAGGCTGGGCTGCGGTGGTGGCCCGGCTCGCCTTTTTCCCCCGCTTTGCCTCGGTCAGACGACGGTGCTGCAGGAACGCAAAGGCCAGCATCGTCATCAGCGCGTGTCGGTGCAGTCCAGTCCAGGATCGCCCCTCGAAGTGGTCGAGGCCGAGTTCCTCTTTGAGTTGCTGATGCGCCTGCTCGCAGGTCCAGCGCGCCTTGATGGCGGTCGCCAGAGCCTTGAGGCCCGTGTCGGCGGGCAGGTTGGAGAGGTAGTACTTCGTCTCGCCCGAGGCGCGCCGTTCGCCCACCACCCAGGCCTCCTCGCCCGGCAGGTGCTGCGCAGGCCTGCCACCAATCTGCTGGGCCTTACCGTCCGCGACGCGGATGCGCAGGGCCGCGAACCGGGCGGTGAGGCGCCCCTTGGTGCCGCGGCGCCAGGTGATGGCGCGCCACAGGGCGCCGGCGAGAGCCTCCTCGGCTGAACGGGAGAGCTGATCGGGCTCTTGCAGGCGGCGCCGACTGCCAGGAGGGGGTGCGAGCAGCCCGACGTCGAGAGGGTAGACCTTGAGGATGCGCGGGATCCCGACGGCCCAAGCCAGCCCACGCTCGCTCAAGCTTTGGCGGAACGAGGCGCTGACACCGTATCCCGCATCGGCCAGCACAGTGCCGAACCGCGCCCCTGCCGCCACGACCCGATCCAATTCGGCGAGCGCGAGCTCGGGCTTGGTGCGGGGCGTCCTCCAGGGCTCTGGCACACCGGCCTTGTCGAGGCGGGGCGGATCGCCGGTCCATGTCTCGGGCAGGAACAGGCGCAGAGCGACCGGGACCGGCACCTCGGCGCGGGCCAGGGTCAGCGAGACCAGCGTCTGGCAGTTGGCGTTCTTGCCGAGCACTGTGGCGTATTGGGGAGCGACGCCGACCGAGCCGCGTCCCTTCTTGGGCAGCGCCGTGTCGTCGATGACGAGATTGGCGTCCAGCCCACCCACCAGCCGGTCCGCCTGAGCCACCAGCGCCGCCTCCAGCGGTTTCATGTCCCAGCTCCCGCCAGCGATGAAGTGGTGCAGGGCGTCGTGGCTCGGCAGGCCCAGGCGCTCGGCCATGGGCTGGATGCTCTTGCGCTCGCCTGGTCCGATCAGGCCTGCGACGTAGAGCGGGCACATCGCCCGTCGCGCCGGATGCCCAAGCCTCTCCAGGAACGGCGCCAGCCAGCGCTCCAGCTCACCCCGCCAACCCGTGCCCGACACCATGACCGCCTCCGATCACACCAGATCAGAGCGCCCTGCCAGCAGTCCAGTTCCGATAGTCTGCCAAAGTAGTGCTAGAGCGGACTGCGGTCCGACGGCGCCAGCGCCTCACCGCTTGAACTTGGCAGTAAATTTCCGTCTGGCCTTGGTCACCATCGGATCACCGGTTCCGTTGCGAGCTTGCGGAGCCTCCCCGGCCAGGTACAAACCTTGCATGGCGAGACGGCGGCGAGTGGCCTCGGTAGGGCCGGATCAGTCCTTCAAAGGTCGGCAGTTCAACGCCGAGGTGATCCTCTGGGAGGTCCGCTGGTACCTGATGTTTCCGGTCAGCTACCGCGATCTCGGGCTGATGCTCGCCGACCGTGGTGTGGATGTCGCGCACACCACCCTCTTCCGCTGGACCCAGAGCTACGCGCCGGAAATCGAGAAGCGGATCCGGTCGCATCTGCGGCCGAGCAACGGCTCTTGGCGGGTCGACGAGACCTACGTCCGGGTGAAGGGGCGCTGGATGTACCTGTACCGTGCCGTTGACAGCCGCGGTCAGACGATCGACTTCCTGCTCTCGGCCAAGCGGGACGCCGAGGCCGCGAAGCGCTTCTTCCGCAAGGCGCTGGGGCAGCCGCATACGGTGAACCCTCGCACTATCACGGTGGACAAGAACCCGGCCTACCCCTGCGCCATCGAGCAGCTAAAAGAGGACGGCGAGCTGTGGCGCTTCTCCCGCCTACAGCAATGCAAGTTTCTCAATAACATAGTGGAACAAGACCACCGGCGCGTGAAACGCCTGGTCAGACCTGGGCTTGGCTTCGGCAGTTTCCATACGACACGACGAACACTGGCGGGCTACGAGGCGATGGCGATGATCAGGAAGGGGCAGGTTCGGGATATCGGCGGACGTGACATGAGAGCCCAGGCCGGGTTCGTCGCCGCACTGTTCAAGGTGGCGGCGTGACATGACCTGATCAGGGGCGTCTTCGCCCCTGTTCGCGGTCAGCCTCAAACTTTGCAACGGAACCACCCCGCGCCTGTACGGCCGCGATAGTAGGCCCGCTGCCCTGTTCCGACTCCTGCAGCGTGATTCCCCCCGCGTACCTAGGGCTGCACGTCATCGCGCGCTGCGTGCCCTGGACCACCACGCGGTCCCCGGCCGAGAAGCCGGCGCTGACAAGCCACTGGTTGCCTATGGCCTGCTTCGCTTCGATGACCTGTTGGCGCACGGTGCCCTGCTCATAGGCCACCAGCGTCGTAGCCACGCCGCGCGCATTGTGGGTGACAGCGAAATCTTCTGCTTCACGAACAGCTTCGCCATCCAAGCACAGCGCGAAAGGAACCACAGCCCAACTGATGGGATCCGAAAACCGGGTCAGCCCGCCAACGGCAATCAATCAACAATCTGATCTACTGCTTCGCCGGAACAGGCTTAGGGGTAGCCGTGATGACAGCGAAGTCGCTGGTGATAATGCCATTGGCCATGGCCCGGTCTTCCATTTCAAACAGCTGCTGGAGAAAGGCATTGTCCTGAGGTGATAGAAAATCAAAATTCTGCGCAATACCGCCCAATGCAATATGCGCCAAGCTGCCACCCAACGGCCTGTATTCGATAATATCGAAGTAGGGTTCCAGAGCCGTGACCAGATCGGCGGACCGGATCGCTTCACTAGGGTCGGCAGCGATCATCTCGGCAATAAACGGGCGCCGCAGATTTTCCTTCGGCTGCCCGTTCGGCTGCCGGCGCAGGCGTGGCGGCAGGCTGTCGAGAAACGCATTGGCCAGCCGCAACTGCTCATCGGTCCACTGAAACCGGGTCGGCCCGACGAATTCGTGCAGATGGAAAATCCCACCAGGCCGAAGGGCACGCTGAACAACCGTGTACAACGCCTCCAGCCGCTCAACATGGTGTACTGAAGAGTGGGCGAAGACCACGTCCAGCGACGCTGGCGGCAGTTCAATGGCTTCCAGGTCCGCCACGTGGTACCGGAGGTTCTCAAAGCCTTGCTGCTCAGCCAGCCGGCGAGCTTCCACGATGGCTCCTGCAGCGATGTCATAGCCATCGATATCGCGGACCAAGCCACGGGCAGCCAGATCCCGTTCCAATCCACCGAAGCCACAGCCGATTGAAAGCGCGCGAGCGATAGGAAACCGCCAGCCACGAGCCTTTAGAAGCTCGGCGAGGTGCGCATAGGCATCATCCTCTGCATTGCCAGAGGCGAGAATGTTGGAACGCGCTCGAACAGCCGGATGCGCCATCCAATACCACCCCAGATCCTCGGCCTGATCTTCCGGGCTGACCGACCAAGTTTCGTTGACTCGATTGGCACCCCCCGCGATGCCGTTGAACCATGCTGCAGGCACGGGCGCCATGCGGTTGGCGTAGGTGCGCTGCGGGTCGAAAGGGGGCCTACCTTCTTTCCAACCGTAGGTCATATAGTGCCACAGGCCCGAGGGGCAGACGCCGTCACGAACGGCATTGGCAACATCGGGAAAAGCGTTGAGATACCATGCCTCGTCGAAGCCGGTCACGATGGCCGCATCGGTGGCTGACTGCTGGCCAGCGGACGGCGGCATAAGAATATCTCTCCGCTCGAACAATGGCACTGGACCGTTCCCGGTAACCTCGGGGGCACGACGAAGTACCAGCACATCTTGGTGTCGGTCCCAGCCCCGTTCATGATAGGACTGGAGGCACAAGCTGCTGCCAGCAAATAGTGTTTCGTACCAGGATCGCGTTCCCAGGGAGATACCGTAGGAAGCATCATCGCCATCGTAGCCACGATAGGCATAGCCATCGACGAGATATTGCGAGAGCAGCCCGCGCGCTCCATCCTCGCTCAGCCCATAGGTCGTCGTACGCAGCTGTGTGGCGACAAATTCGCCATGGCTAGTGATCACCAAGCGCGAGTCCGGCCCCATATGCCGGGCAGCGAAGTCGAGGAACTGGCGTGTCTGATGTTCGGGTAGACGTGTCAGCAGGGAGCCCACCCAGATCAAGTCGAAGGTGCCACCGAGCTTCAGGTCACGGAAGTCCGGCGTGCAATGCACGCCGCGGGCTCCGAACGCGGCAGCAGAGAAGTCCACGCCTTCCTGGTCGAAATCGCAGACTGTGATCGCGGCTTCTGGGTAGCGGGCACGCAGCATGCGCGTCACTTGGCCGAAGCCGCTTGGAAGGTCCAGGATGGTGCGGGGCGCCGCCGTGCCGATCATTGCCGCTTCAATGACGTTCAAGGCGGACAGACCAAGCGAAAGGTAGTGGTCGGACGAACCTTTGAACATGCTGTCCAAAGGAGAAACCTCTGCTACCAGGTCAGGAAAGGCAAAACCCGAGGGCAACGTCAAGGCAAGCATCGGCCACCGTCATTTCGTTCTGCATGCTTTACCATCCGTCCCCAGATCGATCCAGCGGAAACGATGGCCGACGAAAAGGCTGCTCTGCCCGCTAGGTTCAGGACCCATTAATTCGGGCTAGCCATTGAACTGTTCGGCTGATTCCATGGTGGCTGGAGTTGCTGTCATGGCTGACTTATTCTGGCTGACAAAGGCGCAGATCCGGCGGATCACGCCCTATTTCCCGCTCTCGCACGGGATGCCGCGGGTGGACGACCAGCGTGTGGTCAGTGGCATCCTTCATGTCATCCGCAATGGGCTGCGTTGGCGCGATGTGGAGTGGCCCCCAATTCGACCGGACACCGGGCGTAGCCATGAGGGCCTAGGCTTACGCCTGGGCATACGCCTATGCCGAACGATCCGACGCGCGTTGAAATCATCACCGGCCGCGAGCGCCGGCGCCGCTACAATGCCGAGCAGAAGCTCCGGCTGGTCGAGGAGACCATGCAGCCAGGGATGACGGTTTCGGCCGTGGCCCGCCTGCACGGTGTCTCGCCGAGCCTGCTGTTCGGGTGGAGGCGGCGCATGAGCGAGGGCGGCAAGGCCGCGATCCAGGCCGATGACGAGGTGGTCGCCGCGGGGCGGCTGCGCGAGCTGGAGGGCCGCATCTGTGACCTGGAACGGCTGCTGGGGCGCAAGACCATGGAGGTGGAGATCCTGCGGGAGGCGTTGAGCGTCGCCCGGGGGAAAAAGCCCGTCTGGCAGTTGCCGTCGCCACCACTGGGCGGTTCCGGTGAAAGTCGTGGCTGACACCCTGGGTGTGGCCCGCTCCAACCTGGTCGAGCAACTCCGTGGCAACTCCAAGCCCCGGGGCCGCTACCAGCGCCAGGGTGACCACGAACTGCTGGCGGCCATCCGCCAACTCACCGATGCCCGGCCCACCTACGGCTATCGCCGGATCACCGCCCTGATGAACCGCGCCCGCCGGGCCTCCGGCGCCGAGACCCTGAACCACAAAAGGGTCTACCGGCTGATGCTGCAGGGCGGGCTGCTCCTGCAGCGCCACGGCACCCGGCGGCCAATCCGGGCCCATGAGGGCACGGTGATCGCGCCGGCCTCGAATCTGCGCTGGTCCTCGGACGGGCTGGAGATCCCGTGCTGGAACGGCGAAGTCGTCCGCCTGGCGTTCGCCATCGACACCCACGACCGCGAGGTCATGGCCTGGGTCGCCACCACCGGCGGCATCAGCGGCGAGATGATCCGCGATCTCATGCTGGCCTGTGTTGAGCAGCGGTTCGCGGCCCTCCGGGCGCCCCATCCCGTGCAGTGGCTGGCTGATAATGGATCGGCCTATGCCGCCCACGATACGCGAGACTTCGCCGTCGCGCTGAACCTCGTGGCCTGTTTCACACCCGTCCGTAGCCCCGAGAGCAATGGCGTCAGCGAGGCCTTCGTGAAGACGCTCAAGCGCGACTACGCCCGCATCCATCCCTGGCCCGATGCTGCCACCGTCCTCCAGCAACTCCCAACCTGGATCGAAGACTACAACGAGGTCCATCCCCACAAAGGCTTGCGAATGCGCTCACCCCGTGAGTTCATCCGCGCCCAGTCTCAACCAGCCCCGTGTCCGGTTTGATGGGGGCAACTCCACGATGCGCCCTCCGACTACGGCCCGCATAAGACGCTCTACAACCGCTTCGTCCGCTGGAGCCGCCTCGGCGTCTTCAACCGCATTTTCGCCGGGTTGGCGGGACGGGCCGGTGAGCCGGATCGCTTGATGATCGACGCTACTCACCTCAAGACGCGCCGGACGGCGGCCAGCTTGCTCAAAAAGGGGCTGTTCCCCGCCGTATCGGCCGCACCAAAGGCGGCCTGAACTCCAAGCTGCATGGCCTTGCCCCACTTTCACGGACACTGTTACGCGGCTGATGCCGCTGTTTGGAATGTCGCTGCCTTCTGCTCGGGGGTGAGATAGCCGAGCGCCGAATGCAGGCGGCGTCGATTGTAGAAGCCCTCCAGATACTGGAACACGTCGGCCCTGGCCTCGTCGCGAGTGAGGTAGTCGCGCTGCTCGACGAGTTCGCCCTTCAGGGTGGCATAGAAGCTCTCCATCGGCGCGTTGTCCCAGCAGTTCCCCTTGCGGCTCATCGAGCAGAGCATGCCGTGCTCGGCGAGCCGGCGGCGATAGCCATGGGCGGCATATTGCACGCCGCGATCCGCATGGTGCAGGAGGCCAGGGGCGGGCCGTCGGCAGGCGATCGCCATGTCGAGTGCGGCCAGGGCGAGTTCGTGGCCGAGGTGGTCCGCCATGGCCCAGCCGACCACGCGGCGCGTGCACAGGTCCAGCACCACGGCCAAGTACAGCCAGCCCTCGGCGGTCCACAGATAGGTCAGATCGGCCAGCCAGACCCGGTCGGGCGCGGCGGCCGTGAAGTCGCGATCGAGCAGGTTGGGGGCGACCGGGAAGGCATGCCGGCTGTCGGTGGTGCACCGGAACCGGCGACCACGCCGTGCCGACAGCCCCATGCCGCGCATCAGCCGCGCCACCCGCTTGCGGCCAACCCGCCGTCCTTGGGCGCGCAGCGCGGCATGCACGCGCGGGCTGCCGTAGCGGCCACGGCTGTCGGCGTGCGTGGCCCGGATCTCGGCTGCGAGGACCCGGTCGGCCGCCGCCTGCCTGCTCTCCGGCCGGCGAGCCCAGTCGTAGTAGCCGCTGCGGCTCACGCCCAGCACCTCGCACAGGATGGCAACCGGAAAGACGGCGACGTGATCGCGAATGAAGCCATAGCTCACCTCCGGTCCGTCGCCTGGCCGAAGATGAGCGCCGCTCGCTTTAAGATGTCGCGCTCCATGCGCAACCGCTCGACCTCGCGCCGCAGCCGCCCGATCTCGGCCGCCTGCTCGGCCGGGCTCGGGCCGACGCGACGCGCCGGCGCCGCCGGTGGTGTCGGAACCGCCAGCGCCGGCGCGCCGCTCCCCACCGCCGTGCCCGTCGGCGCCCAGCGCAGCCAGCTGCGCACCAGCCGGTCCGGTAGGCCCAACTCGGCCGCCACCTGCGATACCGACCGCCCACCGCGGACCGCTGCCACCGCCTCCAGCTTGAACGCCTCCGGAAAGAACCGGCGCTTTCCGCTACCCTCTGCCATCCGTACCTCCAGGCCCTTCAGCCTATCAGAGGTGTCCGTCACAGCGGGACAGGGCCAGCACGCTGTCTGCGACGGAAAAGGCCGACCACTGATCCTGCTGTTGTCCGAGGGCCAGATGAGTGATCACAAGGGCGCCGCGCTGATGCTGCCGAACCTGCCGCCAGCCAAGGACCTGCTCGGCGACAAGGGATATGACAGCAACCGCTTCCGCCAGGCCCTGATCAAACGTGGCATCGAGCCTTGCATTCCATCAAGCCGTAGCCGCAAGCTGCCAATCCCCTACGACAGGGCGCTCTACCGGCAGCGCCATCGCATCGAGAACATGTTCGGCAGGCTCAAGGACTGGCGCCGCATCGCCATGCGCTACGACCGATGTGCACACACCTTCATGTCAGCCATCTGTCTCGCAGCAATCATACTCTTCTGGATTAACGAGTCCTGAGCCTAGGCCGGGCTTCGGCCGTTGCGGACCCTGTCCACGCCCGCCAGCGCGAACCAATGCTCCCAGTTGGCGCATATCCGGTCCTCGTGCAGCAGGATGCAGCCCGCGAGGCTCTCGGCAGACACCAGCCCGCCCGCCTCAGCCAGATAGGCGGGGCTGCAGACCGGTGTCAGCGTCTCTTCCAGCATTAGCTCCGCCAGGACGCGCCGATAGCGCTCGCTGCCGTAGCGCAAGGCCACGGCAACCTGGCCGGCGCTCGGGTCGACGTTGAGGTCGGTGACGTCGAGGTGGATGTTCGAACTCCGGGTGCCGTGCCTTCAGCCGGTGCAGGCGCGGCGCCAGCCACTTGCTGGCGAAGGACAGGCCGGTGCTGATGGTCAGACGCGTCACCCGGTTCTGCGCCCGCACGCACTCGGCCTCCCGCGTCAGGTCGGCCAGCAGGCGCGTCACGGCCACCAGGAACTCGGCGCCCTCGTCGGTCAGCACGATGCGACGCGTCAGGCGCCGGAACAGCGGCACGCCAAGGTGCTGCGCCGGCGTCTTGATGTGGCGGCTGACCGCGCCATGGGTGATGTGCAGCTCCTCCGCGGCCAGCGTCATGCTCAGCCGCCGTCCGGCCGCCTCGAAGGCGCGCAAGGTCTGCAAGGGAGGAAGCTAGTCGAACATCTGGAGCGCTACGCGTGAGTGATACTCACGCATTGTGTGATGACAAATGGTTTGTCGGCAAGTTGCGCCGCCCCTAGTCACGGTGGGCCGCCAAGGTGACGGCGCTTCTTTATCCGCATGGTGGTGTCTTCGACGCCATGACCGACGAGAACGCGGTGCTCTTTGGCGCGAAGAGTGAGCGGGAGTTCCGCGCTGTGCTTGACGCGATCCGCCAAGCGCTCCGAGGTACTGAGCCAGTACAGTCTTACGACCTCTAAGCTCCGGCCCCTGCGTCAACTTTCCTAGCGGCGTCTGCCTCAGTCACGAGTGTGGAGATGGCCTCAGCAGCATGGCTGGCTAGATCCTGGGCAGAAGGCCAATTCGGCTGGGACCGCTTCGAGCAGGCCGCCATCGCAAACGGTTGGATCGTCACAAGAGGCGTCGGCGTCATGAAGCTCCGGAATCGGGACACGGATGAAGATGTCGGAGCTTTCTCGGTCAATGACGCAGTTGCGCACCTACTCGAATTCTACGTACGGAAGATCAGGCAATGACTCAACGCCGTGCAACGTGGAGCACAGCATGGGATGGATACCATGTTCACCGATACCAGGACATCAGTGATCCGTTCGACCCAGTCCAACAACCGACAGAGAGGTGATGCTATGGCGTCTGCTGCACACGCAATGGAAGAGAGCAGTTCTGGCATGGTGGCGAGTGCACATCAGTGCGCGTCGCAGGCTGGCTGCAAAATCCTAGAGGCTGGTGGCAGTGCCTTCGACGCCGCCGTAGCGGTGGCCGCCGCGTTGAACGTCGTCGAGCCCTACATGTCCGGTCTGGCAGGCATGGGCTTCGCCACCATGTGGGTCGCGGCGGAAGCGCGGGTCCGGGTGCTCGACTTCGTGCCGCCGATCCCGCTATCCTTCCCGGTGGGGCGCTTCACCTCACGCGAGGAACTGCTCTCCGGCCCAGCCGCGGTGGCCAGCCCGGGCAACCTCGCGGGCTGGTGCGCGCTGCACCAGGCTTATGGCCGCCTGCCGCTGCCCCAGGTGCTGGCGCCGGCAATCACCCTCGCTGAGCAGGGATTCGAGTTCTCCCCCTTCGGAATCGAGGAGGTCGCGGAATTCGCTCCGGGCCATGTGGCCACTCCGGGCACGGGCGAGGCCTTCTCGGCTGCCTTCCCCTTCCACACGACGCTCCGGGCGGGGGACCAGGTGCAGGCACCGATGCTCGCCGCCACGCTGCGGCAGGTGGCGGAAGGCGGCGCCGACGTGTTGTACCGGGGCGAGCTTGGGTCGCGCATGGTCGCCTTCCTGGCGGAGCAGGGCGGCACGCTGACCCTCGACGACCTCGCCTCGGTCTCGCCCATCTGGCGGGACCCGCTCTCCGCCACCTATCGCGGCCTGCGCATCCATGTGCCGCCGCCGCCCTGCGAGGACTTCCAGTTCCTGCTGACGCTGCGCCTACTTGAGGGCTTCGACGTAGCGGCGCTGGAGCCGCTCTCGGTCGAGCACCTCGACCTTGTCATCCGCGCCATCCGCCTCGCCGCCGGCGTGCGGATCGCGGACAACAGGCCCGACGAGGCCCGGCTGCGCGCGATCCTCTCCGATGAAAACGTCCGGCTGCTCCAGGACCGGCTGCGGGTGGGCGACGGCCTCCAGGGTCCGACGGAGCAATGGACCAGCGAGCCGCCGCCCGGCGCCGATCCGGGGCACACCACTTCCTTCTCCATCGCCGATCGCGAAGGCAACCTCGTCTGCATCACCCAGAGCCTGGGTTCGGTCTTCGGCAGCGGAGTGGCGGTGCCAGGTACCGGGGTCCTGCTCAACAACTTCCTGTACTGGGCGGACGTGCAGCCTGGCAGCCCCAACCTGGCCCGGCCCGGCCAGCCGCTCGCGATGTGCATGGCGCCCAGCATCTCGACGCGGGATGGCAAGCCCTGCCTCGCTCTGGGAACCCCGGGCAGCTACGGCATCCTGCAGACCCAGGCGCAGGCGCTCGTCAGCCATCTGGATTTTGGGCTTGATTTGCAGGCGGCGATCAATGCGCCGCGCGCCCGGCTCTGGGATGGACGGCTGGTGGAGATCGAGAACCGGGTGGCGCCCGAGGTGGTGGCCGCCCTGCGCGAGAGAGGCCATGACGCCCGACCCTTTCCCTCCGCCTTCACCATGCACGTTGGCGGCATGCAGGCGATTGGGCGTGATCCCCGTACGGACCACCTCAGTGGCGCGGCCGATCCGCGGCGGAACGGAGCCGTGATGGCTGCTCGCTGACGCAACCTCCTATGTCCGCTTTGCCGTAGTCAGCGCTCGGGAGCGGACGGGCGGCTTTCGGCCAACCCCGCTATTGCAGCACGATAAACCTTGGCTTGGCGTGCCTACGGCGGCAGCAGGACCAAACTACCTTGATCGGCCATGTTGATCGCCCCTCCCCTTGCCCCACGGCCTGGCGTGCGGATCGGCCCATTACCGCCAGTCGGAGGCCGGTGCCTTCCTGACGCGGGCTGTCGCCTGATCCAGCGTGGTGATCTCGCCGTCCCAGACCAGGTCGATCAGATCCCGGTTCGCCATGATCCACGCCGAGACCCTGGTGTATTCCGCCTGCTGCAGCCCGCCGGTGATCTGCAGGACCAGAGGCTCCAGCGTCAGCAAGGTCATGCGGTCGGGCTCGAACCGCGTGCCGGGCGTGACGGCGACCACCGGGGGTTCATCGCCCTGCCCGCGCCGGAGCCAGATCACGCCCGAAAGGCCGGTCAGGTGCGACCGGAGACCGATGGGCTGTGACCCGCCATGAGCGGGTAACGGCGCCACGGGTGGGCTGCCCGGTCGCGACGCTGGATGAACGGAGCTTTTCTGCGAAGACGGCGGCAACGCCACCGGCGCAAGGCCTGGCGCTGACCCAGCAGCCTCTTCCCGCGGCGGCCGCTGTCCCTGCTGGCCGGCGTCGGCGTCCGGCGTGAAGCCGACCGTGATGCCGTCCTCATCAGCAGCCAGGGCGATCGCGTGGTCCGCCGCGAAAACCATGCGTAGTGCGTCCTCAAAGGCCTCTCGGAACGTCTTGGGGTCCTGGTGTGGGCCGCCGAAGCGGTCAAGCAACTCAGGCCAGGGCACCGTGATGGCCTGTCCGGCTGGCTGGTGGTGCAGCACCTGCCGGATCCAGCCGTGCGCATCGAGCGCCAGGGCTTCTGTCATGAGGGCCGCGACGATCCGCCGCTCCAGCGGCACGGCGTGTTGCATCAGGCTGGCCAGGAAGCGGCCGCTGAGGCGAAGACGCGGCCGCCATACGGCCTCGGGCCGGCGCCACTGACCCCGGGCATCGAACACCGCCAGGGCATGGTCCTCGCCGCAGGTCAGGCTGACTTTCGCGGCGGCCAGGCGTTCCAATTGGCTTCCGAGTTCCTGCAGGACGGGCTCCATGGCCGGCAAGCCCATCTCCAGGGCCAGGGCCGCGATGTCTGGCCCGAGTTCCAGCACTGCGTTGCCCGTGCGCACCGCCTTGTCACACAGGTGCATCAGCAGGCGGCGCAGGCACCATCCGGACGGCAGCGTCTGATCCGGCATTGCCATCTCGATGGCCAGAGCCGTGTCATCCACGTCATGACGCCAGGATCCGACCGATGACGAAAACGGCAGCGCCGTCCGGCAGAAAGCAGGGTGGTACCAGATCCAGCGCAGATCAGAGCCTGCCCCTGCTGGGGTCAAAGCAAGGGCAGGTGGCGCAGACAACGTCATGAAAAGAATCATCCAGTCGACCTCTCATGGAGAGGCCGATCTCAAGGAGCACGAAGACAATGCAGCGGAGAAGGGCCGAGCAGGCTTGTGAACAAGATAATACCCCGTGTGCGCTCCACAAGAACCACGCCCTTTCTCCACAACCCCCGAATGAGAGGCACCATGGCCGCTCCACGCTGCTTGAAGCCAGAAAATGAGGCCTTCCTGAGTCGCTTTGCCGGCCCGGCTGGCTGGCAGCTGACCGCGCGGACCAGCAGGAAGAAGCCATCTCCCAACGCGTGCACTGCGCGGGGTACCTGCTTCGCATGCGTGGCGAACACCAGTTCACCGACGCATGCCTTACGGCTCTCCTCGGCCACTGAACCTCCGATCGGTGATGGCAAGCCAGGCCGCGTCAGCGAGCAGGTGCAACGGCTGTACATCGAGGACCGCCTGTCCAAGGGGGAACCCATTGAGGACCACATCCCGGCGCAGGGATAGCCGACGGTCGCCGGTGGACAGGCAGCGGGTTGCCCGGCGTCGGGGGGAGCGCCATGGTTCGTTGCCCGTTCCCTGCTCCGTCGGCACGGTTCGGTATAACAAACGTGGAGGGAGTTGAGATGATGAGGCGCATGTCCGCGGTGATCGCCCTGGTGGCCACCGCCCTTTGCAGCGGTGCCCCGCAAGCCCGGGCTGGCGCGACGCTGGAAGCGGTGAAGGCGCGCGGCACCCTGAACTGCGGCATCCACACTGGCATCGCTGGCTTCGCGCGCCCCGATTCCCGCGGTGTCTGGCAGGGCTTCGACGTCGATTTCTGCCGCGGTCTCGCCGCCGCCCTCTTCAACGACCCGAATAAGGTCCGCTTCACGCCCCTGTCCACGCCGCTGCGGTTCACCGCCCTTTCCTCGGGTGAGGTGGATGTGCTGTTCCGCACGAGCACCGCCACCATGCTGCGCGACACGAGCCTCGGCATCCGCGCGGTCACGCCGAACTTCTATGACGGCCACGGCTTCATGGTGCGTGCCGACGCCAAGATCGGGAAAGCCACCGACATGGGCGGCGCCACCGTCTGCCTGCTCCAGGGCACCACCAACGAACTCATCACGGCGGACTTCTTCCGCACCAACAACCTGCCCATGACGCCCGTGCTGTTCGAGCGGGCCGACCAGGCGGCCGAGGCGTTCCAAACAGGACGGTGTGACGCCTACGGGACCGACGCCTCCCTGCTGGCGGCCGCGCGATCCTCGATGCGGAACCCGTCGGACTGGACCATCCTGCCCGAGCGCTTTTCCAAGGAACCCTACGGCCCCTATGTCCGTCGGGGCGACGACGAGTGGTACGACATCGTCCGCTGGTACGTGAACGCGGTGATCCAGGCGGAGGAGAGCGGCGTCACCCAGGCCAACGTCGAGGAGGTGCGCCGCACCACCACCAATCCCGACACGCGCCGCCTCCTGGGCGTCACGCCCGAGCTCGGCCAGGCCATCAAGCTGGACCCCCTCTGGGTGGTGAACGTCGTGAAGGCGGTCGGCAACTACGGCGAGATCTACGGCCGTCACATGGGTCCGGCCAGCCCCGTGGGCCTGCCACGTGGCGTCAACGAGCAGTGGACGCGCGGCGGCCTGCTCTACGCCCTGCCGATGCGCTGATGAACCAAGGCGTCAAAAGCTAAGGGCAACTGGACCGCGGCTCGCGGTGTAGGCTGCCGCGGCAGACACGTTGATGGTGGACAGTGATGAGGTACGTATCGGTTGTGGGTGGCGGCATCGCCGGACTGCTGACGGCCTGGGCGCTCAGCCGTCGCGGTGTGCGGGTGACGGTGTTCGAACAAGGGCCACTGCCTAACCCGCATTGCTCCTCCTTCGACGAGCACCGGATCATCCGCCACGCCTACGGCGCGATGCCCGCATATGCGCGCCTGATGCCCGGGGCGTTCTCGCTCTGGGACCGTCTCTGGGGCGACATCTTCCCGGCGGGGCAGCAGCGTGGCTACCTCGAGACCGGTCTCACCTACGTGCTGCGTGGCGACAATGGTTGGTACGACATCACCGCCCAGTCGCTCGACGAGCTAGGGGTCGCGTACGGGGACGTGCCCCTGGACGCCGTGCCAGGACGTTACCCCATGCTCAACTGCGACGGTGTTACCCGCGTGGTCGAGACGGGCGGCGCGGGCGTGCTGTTCCCGTCCATCATCATGACCGCTCTTGTGGCCGCGCTGCCCGGTATGGGCGTCCAGTTCGTGCCGTCGTGCAAGATCAGCGCCGTCAACGCTGATGCAGGGGAAGTGGTGGCCAATGGCGAGCGGCACCGGGCCGACGCCGTTGTGGTCGCCGCCGGTGCCTGGGTGGACCGCTTGGTCCCCGCGCTCAAGGGGATTGCCGTGCCATCGCGCCAGGCTGTGGTCTACCTGGCACCACCCTCCGACCTGGCCTCAGCCTGGGCCACGGCGCCTGCCATCATCACGCGCGACTTCTCCGGCGATATCGGGAGCACTTACACCTTGCCGCCGCGCCAGGGCATGCGGCTCAAGGTTGGCGACCACCTGTTCTCGCGCCGGGGCGATCCGGATGACGATCGCGTCGCACGGTCGGAGGATCTGGAGGTGCTGTCGGCCGCCCTGCCGCTCGTCTACCGCGACTTCGAGCGCTACACCGTGCTCGAGCGCCGTGCCTGCTTCTACACGGTGACGGAGGACGAGCGCTTCATCGTCCGTCCCACCGGTGATCGCACCTGGGTCGTCAGCGCTTGTTCTGGCCATGGCTTCAAGCTGGCACCCGCGATGGCGGAAGCGGTCGCGCAGGCGCTGACGGGGGAACGTGACGCCGCAGGCATTTCTGCCTGGGCCGCCCCCGCCTGACCGGGTCTTCATCAGGGTAGGTGGCAGTACCAAGCGCGGCGCATGGGCACCCAGCCGAGCTTTCATGGGTGTACGGATCGATGTCCGCTTCAGGATAGGTGAACAGTATCCATGCGGTGACGGCCGCGGTTGACGCTCAGGCGGCGGCAGTCGCGGGCGCTCGGGAACGCTGCCACTTCCAGGGCAGGAGCTCGTCGAGCCTGGAGGCGGGGTGATCGGCGATACGGGCGAGCACATTGGCGAGCCAGGCACGCGGGTCGATGCCGTTCAGCTTCGCGGTGGTGATCAGGGCGTAGATCATTGCAGCCCGCTCGCCGCCACGGTCACTGCCCGCGAACAGCCATGCCTTTCTGCCAAGGGCCACGCCGCGGAGGGCGCGCTCGGCGGCGTTATTGGTGAGGCAGATCCGGCCATCGCTGAGGAACTGAGTGAATGCGGCCCAACGCTTGAGCGCATAGTCCAGCGCCTTGGCCAGATCGTTGTGACGCGACAGCCTGCCCCTGGTCTCCAGCATCCAGGCATGGAGATCAGCGACGAGTGGGGCGACGACGCTCTGCCGGTGCGACAGGCGTTCGGCCGCCGGACACCGGTTCACGGCCCGCTCGGCCTCGAACACCCGGTCGATGCGGCGCACGGCCTCGGCAGCCAGCGGCGCGCGGGCGACCTCCGCCAGTTCGAACACCTTGCGCCGGAAATGCGCCCAGCACGCCGCCTCCATGATCGGTCCGGGCTTGCGGCCGGGCAGGTAGAGATCACCAAACCCAGCATAGGCATCTGCCTGCAGGATCCCCGTATAGGAGGCCAGGTGCCGCTTGGGGTGCTCGGCGGTGCGGTCGCGCGAGAAGTAGAACACGGCCGCCGGTGGCGCGGGGCCAGCAAAGGGCTGGTCGTCCCGCACATAGGTCCAGAGGCGGGCGGTGACCGTCTTGCCGCGCGCGAGCAGCGGTACGGTGGTGTCGTCCCCGTGCAGGCGCTCGGCGGCCAGAACATGCGCCTCGATGAGGGCATGGAGGGGTGAGAGCACTGCCGCCGCGGTGCCGACCCAGTCCGCCAGGGTGGAGACGCTCAGCTCCACGCCCTCACGGGCATAGCTCTCGCTCTGCCGGTTCAGCGGCAGGTGCTGGCCGAACTTGGCCTCCAGGACCATGGCGAGCAGGTTCGGCCCGGCACGTCCGCGGGCGATCGGATGGAACGGCGCGGGCGGCTGGGTGATCACCTCGCACTGACGGCAGGAGAACTTCTCCCGCACGGTCTGGACGACCTTCCACGAGCGCGGGATCACCTCCAGGGTCTCGGTCACGTCCTCACCGAGCTTGGACAGTTTGCCGCCGCAGCAGGGGCAGGCGGCGGGTGACGGGAGCAGCACCCGTTCGCGCGGCAGGTGGGCAGGCAGAGGACCGCGCGACGGCTTGCGCGGCGGTGCTCCGGGCCAGGTTCCAGCCGGGTTCTCCGCTCGCGTCGCATCCTCGGCTGCTGTGGCGACCAACTCGCCGAGTTCCAGCTCCAGCTGATCCAGCAGCTTACGGCCGCGCTCGGAGGAGGCACCGAACTTGTCGTGTCGCAGCTTGGCGATCACCAGCTTGAGGTGCGTGATCATCGCCTCGGCGCCGGTGGCACGGGCCTCGGCCGCGAGGCGCGCCTCCCGCTCAGCCGCCAGGGCCGCGCGCAGGGTCTCGACGTCGTCAGGGTCAGCCGCGGCGGGCGTCATGCTGGAAGTGAATCAGGGACAGCCGCGCTTTGCCAGCACAGTCCTCCGCTGAGGGTCAGCCCGCGGCCTGAGGTCTGTAAGTCAGTTGCGGGTTCCGCCAATCGATGCCGTCAAGCATGTAAGCCAATTGCGCAGCGGAGATCGGCGCGACATCGCCTGCGGTCGTGGGCCAGAGGAAGCGTCCTCGTTCCAGCCTCTTGGCGTAGAGGGACATGCCGAGCCCGTCGTGCCACAGGATCTTGAGCAGGTCGCCGCGCTTGCCCCGAAAGACATACAGATCGCCCGCGTGCGGATCACGTCCGAGCGCCTCCTGCACCTGCAGGGCCAGACCATTCATGCCGCGGCGCATATCCGTATGCCCGACTGCGAGCCAGACGCGGACACCAGAGGGAACCGGGATCACCCGCGGAGCACCAACAGCAGACGGCGCAGGGCAGCCGCCCCGATGTTCTCAGCCACGCGCAGGCGCGTGCCGTCCGGCAACACGATCTCGACGGAGCGCTCACCCTCCAGGGCATCGCCCGGGCAGGATGCTCCTCCAACCCGTTCCATGGCCTCGGCTCCAGGAAGGGCTGATACGACGTGGACAGGCACAAAACTCGGCGTCTCGACCACCAGCCGTCCCCGCCGCTGGGCGTCACGCCACTGCCAGATCAGGCCACGGCTGACGTCATGCCGTCGCGCGACAACAGCAAGCCGGGCACCGGCATCAATCTCGGCCAGGATCCGGAGCTTGTCCTCCGTCCGCCAGCGCCGACGCCGCTCCACCCCATTGATGATCTCCATCCCACCCGCCCGCCCTTACCGACACCCTTAAGAACATCCGTAAGATCAGAGATCACCCAAGGCTGAGAAGGCGTGACTCACCGGATGGGTACGCTCTACCTCGCCTTCATGGAGGCGAAGCTCGCAATGCTCCTTCCGATCTACATCTTCCCATCGCGCATGGCTGCCGCAAGCTGATCGACGTTATAGCGGAACATGGCCGCGTAGGTCGGTGCCGGCCCATCTGGAGGCGACAGAGCCTCGACGTAGAGCTCGCCGCCTGGCTTCGCTCCAGTGGCGCGGGCAATCTGCTGCACAAGACGCGAGTCGTTGCTGTTCTCAAAGAAGTAGGCGCGGACATGCTCGCTCCTGATCTGCTCGATCAGCTTTGCCATCTGCTGCGCAGACGGTTCGCTCTCGGTCGAGATGCCGAGCGGGGACAGGAAAGTGACCTTATAGCGGTCAGCGAAGTAGCCGAAGGCGTCATGCGTGGTCAGCACCTTGCGCCGGGCGAGCGGAATGGCTTCCATTGTCCGCCGCGCGTAATCGTCGAGTTGCTCAAGCTGTCGCGCATAGCGGTCGCCGTTTTCCTGATAGGCTGCGGCCCCGGCGGGATCCGCGGCTGAGAGCGCGCGAACGATGTTGTGCACGTAGATCACGCCGTTGGCTGCGCTGTTCCAGGCATGGGGGTCGGTGACCTTCCTGCCGTCCTCCTCCATGCGCAGCGTCCGGATCCCGTCCGAAGCCACGACAGGTTTGCCGGCGTAGCCGGAGGCGGAGATCAGCCGATCCATCCAGCCTTCAAGTCCGAGGCCGCTGACGAACACGATATCAGCCGCTTTCAGGTGGCGTGCATCATCGGGCGAGGGTTCGTAGACATGGGGGTCTCCATTCGGCCCGACCAGACTGACCACATGCACGCGTTCGCCGCCGACCTGGTGCACCATGTCTGCGAGCACGGTGAAGCTCGCCACGGCTTCCAGTGTCTTAGCCAGGGCGGGCTGTGCGAACGCCATCACGGCCAGCGCCGCACCAACCATCAGATATCGTCTTTTCATGAAGGTGTTCCTTGGGTCAGCCCGCGAGGTGCGGGCGCGGGATCAAACGGCGCAGCCATCCGCGCGGGCCGAACAGCAACGACAGGGCGTAAAACAGTCCGGCCGTCAGCACGATCGACGGGCCGGAAGCGAGGCCAAGATGAAAGGAGACGATCAGTCCGATGAACCCGGACGCCATGGCCATGCACGCCGCGGTGGCCGCCAGCCCAGGTAGGCTGCGGGCCCAGAGCTGCGCGGCCGCTGCTGGCAGCATCATCAGCCCGACCGCCATCAAGGTCCCGAGCGCCTGAAAGCCTGCGACAAGGTTGATGACCAGCAGCGCCAAGAACAGCAGGTGGTACAGCGAGCCGTGCCCATCCACCGCGCGCAGGAAGCCCGGATCGAAGCATTCCACCACAAGTGGCCGATAGACGACGGCGAGCACCAGCAGCGTGAAGGATGAGATCGTGCCCACCAGGTACAAAGCCGGTGCGTCGATGGCGAGGATGGTGCCGAACAGCACATGCAGGAGGTCGATGTTGGAGCCGCGCAGGGAAACGATCAGCACACCCGCGGCGAGGGAGATCAGATAGAAGCTGGCAAAGCTGGCATCCTCGCGCAGGGCCGTGGTGCGGGTCACCACACCGCCAAGGCTCATCGCCGGCAGCGACAGTCCGGCCAGCAGATAACCGATGGCCGCACCCGGGAGCACGGCGTGGCTCATTGCGTCTCCGACCAGGCTCATGCGGCGCAACATGAGCAGCACGCCGACCGGCCCGGAGCCGAGCGCCAGGGCCATGCAGGCGACCAGCGCGCGCCGCATGAAGCCGAACTCCACGAAGGGCTGAGCCACGGCCTGGTAAAGGGTCATGCCGCCACTCCGGGGCGGGCGCAGAGCGGGCACAGGTTCGGCTGAACAGGTTTGCCGGAATCATCTTTTTCGGCCTGGCGTTCAAGTTGGTAGCATCGCACCGCTGACCTGTGCACCGCACCGGGGCCGTCATCTGGGAGCCGTGGCGGGGCGGCATTCTCCTTCAGAGCATCCAGGGTCCGGCGGAGTGGGGCCGGGTGCCCCACTCCAGACAAGTCCCTTGGGTCACGTCGTCATTCCAGCGCTGCGCATGAGCAGTCGGAACAGCAACGCGGCAATCGCGAGACCTCCGACGCTCAACGTCCAGATCAGGACCAGCCAGCCGACCCGCTGCGACCAGAGCCGGAGGGACGGAGAGGAGTGGCTCAGCCTCAATGGTATCCCTCGCCGGCTTTCACCTTGCCGCGGAAGACGTAGTACGACCACGCGGTGTAGGCGAGAATGAACGGGATGATAAACAGGGCGCCGATCAGCGCGAAGCCCATGCTCTGCGGCGGCGCCGCGGCGTCCCAGATCGAGATCCCGGGCGGAATGATATTGGGCCACAGGCTGATGGCGAGACCGGTGTAGCCCAGGAACAGCAGCAGCAGAGACAGGAGGAAGGGCGCGGCGTGACTGTCGCGGCCGAGCGCCTTCCACAGGCCGATCGCCGCCACCAGCACCAGCACGGGCACCGGCGCGAAGAACAGCAGGTTCGGCAGCGCGAACCAGCGGGCCGCGACCTCGGCATGCGCCAGGGGGGTCCAAAGGCTGACGACCAGGATGGCCACGAGCAGGGCGATCATCACCGGCCGCCCCAGGGCCCGCATGCGGGCCTGGAGTTCGCCTTCGGTCTTCATCACCAGCCAGCTGGCACCCAGGAGCGCGTAGGCGACCGGGAGGGCAAGGCCGGTGAACAGGCTGAAGGGCGTGAGCCAGCCGAACAGGCCCCCCACATAGGCCCCGCTCTCAAGCGGAAACCCGTTGATGAAGGCGCCCAGCGCAGCCCCTTGCGAGAAGGTGGCGATGTAGGACCCCCAGGCGAAAGCCTTGTCCCAGAAGGGCCGGTGCGCCTCGTCGGCCTTGAAGCGGAACTCGAAGGCGACGCCGCGCCAGATCAGGCCGGCAAGCATCAGCACGAGCGGGAGGTAGAGAGCACTCAGGATGGTCGCATAGGCCAGCGGAAAGGCGGCGAGCAGCGCCGCCCCGCCCAGCACCAGCCAAGTCTCGTTTCCGTCCCAGACCGGTGCCACGGTGTTGACCATCGTGTCCCGGTCGCCCCGATCCGCCACGAAGGGGAACAGGATCCCGATCCCCAGGTCGAAGCCGTCCATGACGACATACATCATCAGCCCGAAGCCGATGATGATCGCCCAAATGAGGGGAAGGTCGATGCCCATGATCACACCTCCTCAGACGATGGCCGGATCGATGTCGTCGGGTGCGGCCGAGAGCGGCCGCGCCGGGCGCAGCACCTGGCCCTTGTCCTGCGCGTGGTCGTCGCCGACCGTCGGACCCTTGGCGACCAGCTTGATCATGTAGCTGATGCCGGTGCCGAAGACCGCGCAGTACATGACGAGGAACACGGCCAGGGTCGCCGAGAGCGCGAGGGCCGAATGGTTCGACACCGCATGCTCGGTCCGCATGACGCCATAGACCACCCAGGGCTGGCGTCCGATCTCGGTGGTGAACCACCCGGCCAGGATGGCGATCAGGCCGCTCGGTCCCATCAGCATCGCGAAACGCAGGAAGAGCCTGGAGCCATACAGCCTGCCGCCACGGCGCAGCCACAGGCCCCAGACGCCCAGCAGCAGCATCAACATGCCGAGGCCCACCATCACCCGGAACGACCAGAAGACGACGGTGGAGTTGGGACGGTCCTCCGGCGCGAACTCGCTGAGGCCCCGGAACTGGCCGTCGAGGCTGTGGGTGAGGACCAGGCTGCCGAGGCGGGGGATCTCCACCGCGTAGCGTGTCGTCTCCGCCGCCATGTCGGGCCAGCCAAACAGGATCAGCGGCACACCCTGTCCTGGCTCGTTCCGCCAGTGCCCCTCCATGGCGGCGATCTTCGCCGGCTGATGCTCCAGGGTGTTCAGGCCATGAGCGTCGCCGACGGCGATCTGGATGGGCGCCACGACGAGCACCATCCACATCGCCATCGAGAACATGGTGCGCACGGCCGGTGCGTTCCGCCCGCGCAGCAGGTGCCAGGCCCCCGAGGCACCGACGAACAGCGCCGTCGAGAGATAGGCGGCGATGGTCATGTGCACGAGGCGGTAGGGGAAGGACGGGTTGAAGATGACCTTCAGCCAATCGACCGGCACGACGCGGCCGTCGATGATCTCAAAACCCTGCGGCGTCTGCATCCAGCTGTTCGAGGCCAGGATCCAGGTCGCGGAGATCAACGTGCCGAGGGCGACCATCAGCGTTGCGAAGAAGTGGAGGCCTGGACCGACCTTGTTCCAGCCGAACAGCATGACGCCGAGGAAGCCGGCCTCCAGGAAGAAGGCGGTCAGCACCTCATAGGCGAGCAGCGGGCCGGTGATGCTGCCGGCGAAGGAGGAGAAGTAGCTCCAGTTGGTGCCGAACTGGTAGGCCATGACCAGCCCGGAGACGACACCCATGGCGAAGTTGACGGCAAAGATCTTCGACCAGAAATGATAGAGGTCCCGAAAGAGGCCGTCCTTCTTCCAGAGCCAGAGGCCCTCCAGCACCGCGAGGTAACTGGCAAGCCCGATGGTGATCGCCGGGAAGATGATGTGGAAGGAGACGGTGAAGCCGAACTGGATGCGGGCCAGCTCGAGCGCGGTCAGTCCGAACATGACAAACCTCCCTGGCCTGCGCCCGCGACGCCATGCTGCTGACGCGACGATGTCCGGTGAGAGAGACGCGGCGAGGGCAGCACGACGGCGGCCCTCTGAAGAAAAGACACGGCTGTCAATCCTTTGTCCGAAACTACACGACCGCCCTCGTGGTGAGGGAGGGTTGTGACAGGAGGCTCACGAGCTGGGTCAGTCCGTCCTCCAGCACGCCGCGATCGGGCGCGACGCCGAGCGAGATCCGCACGGCCTCGATGGGATGCATTGTCACGGCAAAGGCGGCGCTCGGAACGATGGAGACGCCGGCACGATCGGCGTGATCGGCGAAGTCCGAGGCGCGCCAGTGTTCGGGCAGCTGGAGCCAAAGGTGATGCCCGTGCGGATCGGCGGCAAAGCGGAGGTCTGTCAGGATCGTCGCCGCGAGCTTCTGACGCTCGACGTTCTCAATGCTGATGGCGCGGCTGAGCTGGTCCAGGGTGCCGTTGGCAATCCACCGGCTGGCCAGGGCTGACATGAGCGGTGGCGCCATCAGGACGGTGGTGCGCAGAATGCCGGCAAGCCTGAGAGCACCAGCGGCGCTCGGCGCGGCCACATAGGCGACGCGCAGGGCGGGCGTGGCGCATTTGGACAGCGTGGCGATGTGCCAGGTGATATCACCGGCGAGCTCCGCCATCGCGACGGTCCGCTCGGGTCGCAGCGGCGCGTAGGGATCATCCTCAATGATGGCGACCTTATGCTTGCGGGCGAGCGTCGCGATCGCGCGGCGCCGGTCCTCGGGCAGGGTGACCGTGGTGGGATTGTCGATGCTCGGGATCAGGTAGAGCGCCTTGGGCGCCTTCTCCCGGCAGGCCTTCTCAAATGCGTCAGGACGGATGCCGTGCTCGTCCATGGCGAGTGGCTCCAGGACGAGCCCCCGCTGGGCGGCCACCGCCTTGAAGCCGGGATAGGTCATCGCCCCAGCCACGACCACGTCGCCCTTCTGCAGCAGAAGCTCGCAGATGGCGAACAGGGCGCACTGCGCGCCGCCCGTGACCACGACCCGATCCCCGGTCAGGCCGGGCAGGCGAGGCGCGAGCCAGCAAGCGGCGGCATGCCGGTCCTGGGCCGCGCCAGTGCTCTCCTGATAGTGGAGACTGAGCATCCCGCGCGGGCTGTCGAGGATTCCCACGATGCCCTGGGGGAAGATCTTCTTGAAATCGGCCACGGAGGGCTGCGGCGGGATGTTCATGCTGAGGTCGATCAGCGGCGCGGGCTCGACGGCGGGACCGCTACCCTTGGGCCGCTCGCTGACATAGGTGCCGCGCCCGGCCTGGGCCTCGATGAGGCCCCGCCGGCGCGCCTCGTTGAAGGCCCGGGTTACCGTGGTCAGGTCAACGTCGAGTGCTTCGGCGATGGCGCGCTGTGGTGGCAGCCGCTCACCCCGCGCGACCCGGCCGGACCTCACGTCCGTCTCGAGCGCCTCCACGATCCCCAGGTACTTCATGCGAGCGCCGTCGTTCAGCCACGGGTGCCACATCGCGCCCTCACTTTGTATGGTCTAATGCCATACATTACTAGCATAGGCGGGTTGAGGATGGAAGCAGATCTCGCGGCATGCAGGGGTTCATTGTATGCTTCTATGGCGTACATTATGGTCCGGGGCGTAGCCGCCTGCCAGGGCGCGGGTGACCACCCCGACGGCCCAACCCTGCCCGAAAGTGCCGAAGAATGAACGTCGACGCCGCTCTCCAGAGCCTGGTCACCGAGATGAAGCAGGACGGTCGCTACCGCACCTTCATCGAGCTGGAGCGCCTCGCCGGCGCCTTCCCGGTGGCCCTTTGGCACCACCCGGATGGGGGCACGCGACGCGTGACGGTCTGGTGCAGCAATGACTATCTCGGCATGGGTCAGCACCCCGATGTCCTCGCCGCCATGCACCAGGCGATCCACCGCTGCGGCGCCGGCACGGGCGGTACCCGGAACATCTCGGGGACCAACCGCCAGCATGTGGCGCTGGAGGCCGAGCTGGCCGAGTTCCACGGCAAGGAGGCGGCGCTGATCTTTACCTCCGGCTGGATCTCGAACCTGGCCGCCTTGGGCACGCTGGGCCGGCTGCTGCCCGGCTGCGCCATCTTCTCCGACGCGCTCAACCACAACTCGATGATCGAGGGCATCCGCCGCTCGGGGGCGGAACGCTTCATCTTCCGACACAACGACGTGGCCCATCTGGACCAGCTGATGGGGAGCATCGATCCCGAGCGGCCAAAGATCGTCGCCTTCGAGAGCGTCTACAGCATGGATGGCGACATCGCGCCCGTCGCGGCGATCTGTGACGTCGCCGAGAAGTACGGTGCGATCACCTACCTCGATGAGGTGCATGCGGTCGGGCTGTACGGCCCAGGCGGCGGCGGGATCGCCGAGCGTGAGGGGATCGCCCACCGGCTAACCCTGATCGAGGGCACGCTGGCCAAGGCCTTCGGAGTGATGGGAGGCTATGTCGCCGGCCCCGCCCTCATGATGGACGCGATCCGGAGCCTGGCTGACAGCTTCATCTTCTCGACCTCGCTCGCCCCTCATCTGGCGGCAGGCGCGCTTGCCGCGATCCGGCACGTGAAGGCCCATCCGGAGATCCGCGCCCGCCAGGCCGAGAACGCCAGCACCCTCAAGTCGATGATGAAGGCGGCTGGCCTGCCGGTGCTCGACACGCCCACACACATCCTGCCGGTGATCGTGGGTGAGGCGCATCTGTGCCGTCGGATCAGTGAGCTGCTGCTCGAGCGGCACGGCATCTATGTCCAACCGATCAACTACCCCACGGTGAAGCGTGGCGAGGAGCGGCTGCGCATCACGCCGACCCCGTTCCACACCACGACGCAGATGCGCGATCTCGTCGATGCGCTGGTCTCTGTCGGCGAAGAGGTCGGCTGGACCCCTGTGCGCCGGGCTGCCTGATCCCTGCCTCAACCCGACAGGGAGCAGTGCCTTGACTGTTCACCACCCCAGTGAGAGCCGCGCGATCAACCCGCTGCCCATCCTGCTCACCGCCTCGACGGGCTGCGCGATGACGGTGCTCGACACCAACATCGTGGCCATCGTGCTGCCGACGATCGCGCGCGACTTCCGGGCGAGCTTCGCCGAGATCGAGTGGGTGATCAGCACCTACGTCCTGTGCTTCGCCTCCCTGCTTCTGCCGGCGGGCGCCATCGCGGATCGGTTCGGACGGCGGCGGGTGTTCCTCTCGGGCATCGGCGCCTTCGCGGCCGCCTCCCTGCTGTGCGGACTGGCACCCTCGGCGACGGCGCTCTGCCTCGCCCGGGCCCTCCAGGGTGCCAGCGCCGCCTTTCTGCTGGCCCCAGCCCTGGCGGTTATCGGCCACACCTTCCACGGCGAGGCCGAGCGCAATCGTGCCTGGTCGATCTGGGGTGGCATGATGGGCCTGACTATGGTCCTGTCACCCGTGCTGGGTGGCCTGATCGCGCACGCCCTCGGTTGGCGCTGGGCCTTCTACGTCAATGTCCCGATCTGCGCCGCGCTCGCGGCGGCCACCCTTCTGCTGGTGCAGGAATCCAGGGACGCCGCGGCGCGCAGGCTCGACCCGGCCGGGATCCTGTCCTTCTCCGCCGCCATGTTCGGGCTGACCTGGGGGTTGATCAATGGCCAGGCGCATGGCTGGACCTCCCCGAGTGCCCTGACCGGCTTCGCCGTGGGGATCTGCGGCGGCGGCGTCTTTGTCACCGCCGAGCGCCTGCAGGAGCGGCCCATGCTAGACCTGGGCCTGTTCCGCCTCCCGCGCTTTGTCGGCGCCGTCTGGGCCATGTTCGCCTACGCCGCCTGTGCTCAGGTGATGGCCTCCCTTCTGCCGCTCTTCCTCCAGAACGGCCTCGGCCGCACGGCGCTGCAGGCCGGCATCGCCATGCTGCCCTTCGCGCTCGCGATGCTCACCTTTCCTTATGTGGGCCGGGCCCTCGGCCGCCACCTCAGCTCGGCCGGCGTCCTCACCACCGGCCTGATCGTTGTGGGCCTCGGCAACGGGCTGACCGCCTGCGGCGCCAGCCTCGGCATCGGGTGGACGGTCATTCTTGGCATGGCAATCCTGGGCAGTGGGGGCGGCCTGCTGAACGGTGAGACCCAGAAGGCGATCATGAGCGTGGTGCCCCACGAGCGCGCGGGCATGGCATCCGGGATCAGCACCACCGCGCGGTTCTCGGGCATTCTCCTGGGGTTCGCGACGCTCAGCGGTGTCCTTGCCACGGTGGTCCGATGGACGCTCGCTGAGCCGGGCCGTTTCGCGCCGGGCTTTGCGGACTCGGTCGCGGCAGGCGACCTGCCGAACGCGGTGGCTGGGCTGGCCGGCATCGAGCGCGCCCGAGCGATCGAGCACGCCCATGCCGCCTATTCGGCCGGCTTTTCCGCAGCCCTCGCGGCGGCGGGGGTGGTCGCGGTGATCTCCGCCGTGATCGTCAGCCGGCTGTGCAGGGCCGGCGTTCCCGCGAGCCAGGACACGCTACGCCGCAAGGCGTGATCTACATCCCGCCTCGCCTCAGCGCCCGCCGTTCACGCTGTGCGGGCGCCCTGCCGGCCGAGAGCAGCGCGGAACTGCACGAGGCTGGGCTGGGCGTCATCATCGCGGCGAGACACGCAGCCCGGGATCGAGGCTGACGGCCAGGATGGTTCGGCATGCTCACTCAATGAGGCAGAGCGGCACGGCCGGCTTCGGCGATGGCGACGTCATGCTGCGGCGTCTCCGCCGACACGCCCACGGCGCCGACGACCTGTCCACCTGCAACCAGCGGCAGGCCGCCAGCCATCATCACGAAGTGCGCGGTGATGGCTGCAGGCCGTTGGCCATTGATCGCCTCCTCGAAGACGCTGGTCGGACGCCGGAACATGGCCGCCGTTCGGGCCTTGCCCGCGGCGATCTCCGCGGCGGCTGGCCCGGCCCCGTCCAGGCGTGCCATCGCGATCAAGGCGCCCCCCGCATCCGCGACGGCGATCGCGCCATGCCAGTCCTGCCGCCGCGCCTCAGCCTCGGCCGCCGAAAGGACGGTCCGGGCCGCCTCCAGGGTGAGGACGGGCTGGCTGGGCAATTCCGCCGCGAAGACCGTGCCGGGCACAATGGCCGGCAGGATCGCCAGCGCGGCGAGCGAGAGACGACGGGACATGACGAACTCCTGGCGAGGTGGGAGAGATCGGGACAGCGGACAACGGCCCCAGCCTTGGCTGGCCCGGTATCCAGGCCGTCAAGCCATACAAGCCAAAACTGGAGCCATACGCAAGCCGGACGTTATCCAACCATGGCGAGCTAATGTATGGCTCAACTGTGTGGCTGAGGAGTTGCTGCGAAGTACCCAATGCGTCGATCGTCTCGGATCTTGTTGTGGTTCGAGCGACATCGTAGAAGCCCGGCATGTCGAAGAAATTCCTTACCGACGTCATCCAGCAATCGTCAGGTCTGACGGGCGTTGCCTCGGGACAAGTGGCAGCGGATCTGATCGCAGCCATCAAGGCCGAGATCATCGAGACCGGGCGATTCTCCCTCCCCGACTTCGGCTCGTTCACGGTGCGGGAGACGCCGAAGCGCAGTGCGCTCAATCCGCGCACCGGCGAGAAGGTCGCCGTGAAGGCCGGCGCTACTGTCAAGTTCAAGCCATCGCCGTCTCTGAAAGAAGCGGCCTTTGCCGGCGTCAAGAAGGCGAAGCGGAAGGCTGCCAAGGCAGGCTAGGACGACCGCACCGAAGCTGGCCGCCCGACGGGCGGTTTCCACTCGCTCCGCTGCCGCGCGGACCAGGCGTACCGGGCATCGTCCTCGAGCAGATGGAGATGGTCGGCGAGGCGGTTGCGCTCCATCCAGCCGATCGCCGCCTGCAGCTCCGCGAGGGTCATCTGCGCCCGGCTCTTGTTGCCGCTGACCCGCTTCAGGCAGGCATTGTAGCGGTGATACAGGCCAGGACCGGCGACGCCGCCTCGTAAGCCCGCTCGTCCTGCCTCGTCCTCAACCGCCTGAGCCGCCACCATCTCACCCAGCCGCGCCCGGAGCCGCCGTTCGGCGACCGAGGGAGGCTCGAGCATCTCGCCCTGTGCCTCCTCCTGCTCCGGCCGCCGCATGGCTAACTCCGGACCTGGTCGCAGTGTGTCGAAACGCATGGCAAGGGCGTTGGAGGCGAGGGGGGTGATCCCCTCCTTCGGCGGCGGCAGCTGGTCCCGCAGCCAGAGCGGCAGCGCATCCTGGCCGCGGCGGGGCTTCGGCCGCCTGGCGAGCGTGCCCTGCTCCGTCTCCATGCGGCGGCGGAACTGCGCGAAGAGCGGGTCGTCCGGGTGGAACACCAGGGCGCGCTGATCTCCATAAGGCCCGGCATGCGGGTCCACCCGCGTCGCCCGGGCCACCATCTGCTCCAGCCAGGGACGCGAGCGGATATGCGTCAGGGCCGCGACGACGGCGACTTCCGGCGCGTCCAGCCCCTCATAGGCCATGGCGACCGTGACCAGGATCGAGGGCTCCGCCCGTAGCCGGAAGGCGGCGAGGACCTCGTGGGCCCGCGGGGTGTCGGAGGTCGCAATCTGCGCCACCTCCTCCGCCTGGGCGGGCGGGATCCAGCGACGGATCACCTCGAGGTAGTGCTTGGCGGCGGCCTGATCCGGCGCCACCACTAGCAGTTTCCCTAGGCCTCGTGCAGCCTCGCCCGGGGCCAAGCCACGGTGCTCCCGGCGGCGGGATCGCAGGTCCCGGACCGCCAGAAAAGTCTCGCGGAGCAACGCCTCGGCGAAACCGGTGCGCAGCGCCGTGAAGAGGGCAGGGCGCGTGGTCTCCTCGGGATAGGCCCCGGCGAGGCGATGCGGGCCCAGTTCGACGCCCTCCTCGTCGCGCCAACTGGCTTCGCCATCCAGCGCCCCGAAGGTGACGGGCAGCACGGCTTTTTCGGCCAGCGCCTGCGCGCGCGAATAGCCAATCACAGCCCAACCAGGGGCGTCGAGTTCGACCTCGCGGGTGCGAGCCTTCGGTCCCTTGCGGTAGGGCACGCACAGCGAACATGAGGGCGTGCGCGAGCTGGTGCGCGGCGAGATGCAGACGCCCCTATTCAAGCGGTCGATGCGGCTGCGTCGGGGCGTCGAGCGGGTGTTTGCCGATGCCAAGGGTAAGCGGGGGTTAACCCGTTTGCACCTTCGCGGCCTGCGCGGTGCCGAGGAAGAGTTTCTGTTGGGCGCGGCCATTGCCAATCTCGTGCTATTGGCCCGTTCTGACGCACGACCGGCACGGACCCGCCGCCGGCCCCCGGTGCCGGAACGGATCGACCACATGGCCCGGATCAGTCGGGGCCGGTTCGAGCAATCCTACTACGCGACGATCTTCTGACGCTGGTTAGCCGGGTTCGCGCTCGGCCGCAGGGAAGTGGCGATAGAAGGTGGAACGGCCGACCTGTAGCAGCTTCGCGACCTTCGCGGGTTTGTCGCCGGCCTTGAGCAGCTTGCGGGCGGTGTCGAGCATGTCGGGCGTCATGACCGACTTGCGGCCTCCGCCCGTACCGCCCTTTGCGCGCGCCGCTGCCAAACCGGCAATCGTCCGCTCCTTTATAAGTTCGCGCTCCATTTCCGCGACGGAGGCGAGGATATGGAACAGCAGCCGGCCGGATGGGGTGGCCGTGTCGAACCCGTCCGTCAGGGACCGGAAATCAATTTTGCGAGCGGACAAGTCGGCCGCCAGTTCGATTAGGCCCCCAATCGAACGGCCCAGGCGATCGAGCTTCCATATCACGAGCGTATCGCCAGCCCGCACGAAATTGAGAGCTTCGGTCAGACCGGGACGTTTCAACTTCGCGCCACTCACCTTGTCGGTGAACAGCTTCTCGCACCCGGCCTTGGTCAGCGCATCGGTTTGTAACGTCAGGTCCTGATCGGCGGTCGAGACACGCGCATAACCAACCAGCATGAGTCCCGTTATCCCATCTCAAACAGCGAATTTCGAGACTCATATTTCGGGAACATATTTTGGGAAAGCCTCGGCAGGGATACAGCGGATATTTATGTCGGTGCCGGTCGTCCCGTTGGAGGTCCTTTGCGGGAAGGCTCCCAGACACCCGATCGTTGTTCCGTTAGAGTCGGATGGACACGACGGCGGTGCAGGAACAGATCATCACGATCCGGCGCGACCAGGCCGGTCAAGCTCTCGCTGTTCCGCGAAGGCCGCGCACAGAAAATCGACAAATGCGGACAGCTTGGGGCTGCGCAACCGCCGCGACCGGTGGAGAACCCAAATTTCGGCCGGACGGTCGGCCGACCGCCCCCAGCAGGTTAGCCGCCCTTCAACGAGGTCGGACGCCACTACTGAGCGCGGGAGCAGGGCGGCGCCGGTGCCGGCCAGCACCGCCTGTCGGGCCGCGAGGATAGAGGTTGTCCACAAGACCGGCTGCGGTCGGAAATCTCTGTGTCTGTCTTTCTCTTGAACGGTCCAGGGTCGTTCTGTCGCGACGCTCGACAGGACGACGGCTGGGACAAGTATCTCCCCAACCGTAGAGGTTGGGGGGCATGGTCCGGACGCAACCAGCAGCATGTCGTCTCGGTAGAGCAGACGCCCTACCAGCTCGTCGTTCGCGTCCGGATTTACCCGGACCACGGCATCGAAGCCCTCTTGAAGCGGGTCGATCACCCGGTTCTCGCTGACGATCTCTAGGATCATTTCGGGATAGCGTCTGGTGAAGGTGGCCGCGATCGAGCCCATATGAAAGTCGGTAAACAGGGTCGGCGCGCTGACGCGCAAGCGCCCACGGGGATGGGCAAAGCCGCCCGCAAGAGACCGCCCCGCCTCGTCGAGTTCAGTTAGCAGCGCGCACGTGCGTTCGAAGAGTGCGACGCCCTCGTCGGTCAATCGGAACAGGCGGGGGCCGCGCTCTACGAGAGGGACACCCAACGCCTCCTCTAATTGGCGCAGGCGGCGCGACAACGTCGTCTTGGGCACGGCTGCGGCCCGGCTAGCTCGCCCGACGCCACCATGCTCGGCAATCTGCTGAAAGGCGGTGAGCGCTACGAGGTCCATACGTGCCACTGGTGGCACACTGCGGATCATATCGTCCACTACTGGACCAAAGGTCCAACCATTAAGTGCCGCGATCAAGGCGTCCACCCACGAGGCAGCAGGAGACGATTGTGACGATTTTGGTGATTGGCGGTACCGGGAAGATCGGCTCGTTCGTCGTGGAAGAGCTCGTTCGGCGCAACGCGGACGTGAGCGTGCTCGGCACGAAAGCCTCAGGCAACGCAATTAGCGGTGGCGCACGCTACATCCGGGGCGATACGCTCGACGTCGATTTCGTGCGCGAACTGCTCGCTTCGGTCAGTACCGTGTTCCTGCTCAACCCTGCTACCGACGACGAGCTTGCAAGGGCGTTGCTGGTGCTCGGCTTGGCCGAGGAAGCGGGCATCGAGCGCTTCGTCTATCTCTCGATGATGGGCGCAGACACGTTCAAGAACTCCTCGCGCGCAGCGGCCAAGTTGATGACGGAGCACGTTATAGCGGAGCGCGGTCTGCCGACGACGATCCTGCGGCCTAATGCCCTGTTCCAGAACGACGTACTGTTGCGCGACGCGATCCTCAACGACCATGTCTACGCCACTCCGCTGGGCGACATCGGCGTGACGTTGCTGGACGGGCGTGACCTCGGCGAGGTTGCGGCGCTCGAACTGCTACGGCGGGAAGAAGCGGCCTCCCCTTTGCCCTCGGTGACGATCGAGGTCGTCGGGCCCGAGACCTTCAAAGGGAGCGACATGGCTGCATTGTGGTCTGACGTGCTCGGCGAGCCGATACGCTATATGGGTGACGACCTCGGATCGGTCGAACTGTCGATGCGTCAGGCAATGTCACCTTCGGCCGCCTACGCCATCAAGCAGGTCTTTGTAGGCATCCTTTCCCAGGGTGTGCTCGGACAGCCTGGAGCTGCGGCCGATCTAGAGAAGCTGCTTGGCCGCCCCCTGCGGAAGTATCGAGCGTTCGCGACGGAGTTGGTGGCCTGAGTTGCGGCTTGTTCGAGCACTGGCCGGTGGGTGAGGCACCTGATCGTCTCGTTCCCAGTATACCATCCCATGCGAGACGGGATCGAGAAACCTTGGGGTTTCATTTCGCCCTCAACCGGACCGGCTACCAGCGCGCATTTTTCAACAGCCCCGACCGTTTTGCGAGGGGTGAAGCCTTCGCCTGGAAATCGCCCGTCCGATGGCATAGTATCCATCTGAAAACCCCTCGCAAACCTAACCGTCGTAAACTAGCGGTCGGTTACGGGTTGTTGGAGACAAAGGGAGCGAATGGCGCAGCTCGTCGGATATGCCCGCGTCTCAACGGCGGACCAGAAGGCCGCCGGCCAGCTCGACGCGCTCAAGGCCGCTGGCTGCGAACGTGTCTTTGAGGAAACCGCGTCGGGTGCGCGAGCTGGGCGCCCGATCCTCAAAGCTGCGCTCGACTACATGCGCGAAGGTGACACCCTCGTTGTTTGGCGCCTCGATCGGCTTGCGCGCTCGTTGCCGCAGCTCATCGAGACTGTCGGCACGCTCAAGAAGCATGGGGTGGGGTTACGATCGCTGTCCGAACAGATCGACGCCAGCAACGCGGCCGGCGAGCTGATCTTTCATATGTTCGGCGCTCTGGCGCAATTCGAGCGCGCCTTGATCCGTGAGCGGACCAAGGCCGGACTAGATGCCGCACGGGCTAGAGGAAGGACGGGCGGGCGGCCTCGGCGGCTGACGGAAGCCGACATAGACACGGCGCGCACGTTGCTAGAAGCAGACCCGCCGGTGCCCTTCTCGGAAGTGGCCCGGCGCCTAAAGGTCGGTCCCTCGACGCTTTACAACTACTTCCCGGCCGCTAGCCGGCGCCCGCGTGGAAAGGCTTACGCGGGGGAACCGGAGCTGCTGTTAGCGCCGCCTGCTGCATAGGCGGCGCGCGCTTCCTCGGCCATCCGCTCAACCTGGGCCGCCAGCTCGGGCGGCAAGAACACATCGACGCGGCGCCAGTCGGCCGGAAACTCCTTCATTGCTTCTTCAACGCGCCGAATGATGCCGTTGACGCGCTGCCGGCTGGTGCCGTGCTGCGTAGCAACCTCAACGGGCCGCATCCCGTCCACAAAGACGGCGCGAGCGACGTTGTAAGAGTCGATCGTGAGGCGGCGTAAGCGAGGCTGTAGCGCCTCGAACTCGGCCGCAGTCATTCTGCCTTCTGCCATGCGCGATCCCTCGCCCGCTCTTTCCGCGCCGTCAATAGCTGTAAACAATACATATTCCGCTGTTGACGAACAAGCGTGCGCGGCGGTCATTGGACACCTAAGCGACGTAGGGCGGTTGCGATGCCCGCATATGTCGCGGGATGGATACGGTCGCGCGTCGGCAGCTCTGCAAGGTCTAGGACATAATCGCCGCAGCTCGCCGCCACGGCCTCCACCTGGGCGGCTGCGCCTCGATGGTAGGGGAGCAGCCACACCACGCGCGCAGCCTGTATCTTGCGCCTTGTCGCCCAAAGGCTCGCCGTCAATCCGGGTCGGGTTGGGTCGTTCGTCCCGATCCCGACGATAGCGAAGCGGGCCGGCGGCGCCGGCAGCCTCCAGCGTGCCACCTCGGCCGATCCTGCACCAACCCGGGCGACGATGGGGCAAGGGAGCGCGGCCCGCCGATTAAACGCCTGGGCGGCATCCTGGGCGGTGCTGTCGCCCACAAAGAGGCAGGCGAGGGCGGCGGCAATCATGCGAACAACTCCCCCTGTCGAAACTCGGCCGGCTCGTCGCCTTCTGTGCCCTGCCAAACGATCCCGTCGCCCTGGTAGATCGTGAGGAAGCCGCGCCGGTCCTGCTCGGGCCTGGGCCGTCGATCTGGCTCGTAGTTGTAACAGGCGCTCCGGCCCGTCGCCCGCCAATAGTCATAAGCCGATCCGTCGTGCGGATCGGGCGCCTTCCAATGATGGCAGCGAGAGCAAACGGCACCCGCTGGCATGGGGGCATAAGCGGGAAGGGCAGGGCGGTTGTGGCCGATCGGTGCCGGCTGCGCGTCCAGCAGCTCGGCCACGCTGTCACTCGCGGCGAGCTGCGCGCGGCGCTGCTTTCGGGTTGGATGGGGGTGCATCGCTTGACCTGGCTAGACGACGATCGCGGTTCAGCCGCGATTCTGGGAAGCGGAAGGGGCGCGGCCTGGGCCGCGCCCCGCTCGGGGCCGTTAGGCCCGGAGCTTCCGCATTTCCTCGGCCAGCACCCACAAGGCACGATTGACCTTCACGTTCTGGTCGATGCCGTTGATGGGGCGGGTTGTCACGCGCTTGCCGGTGCGGTTGCGCCCGTGAACGCCGCCCTTCGTCATGTTCTCCTGAACCCGGTTAAACGTGGTCCAAAGGTCGCCGCTGCGATCCTCGTAACGCTTCGCCTGTAGGAGCTGCTCGGCCTCAATCGGTGCCGGGTTCTCATCGTCGTAGCGAAGCGCGAGGGCGGCACGAGCAAACGCGGCCTGTTCCGGCGCCGGCAGGGCAAGGGCCTTCATCGCCTCAGCCTGCTCGGTCGCCTTCTCGAAACCATCAAGGACGGTATAGGCGCCCTCGATAACCTGCCCGATCACATCACCCTTATGGGGCACACGGAAGTCCGCGAGCGTGTCACCGCAGACCATCCCGTTTTGACAGACAAAGCGGAACATGCCGGCGAGCATCTGATAGCTGCTCGTTCCGTCGTGGCTGTTCAACAGGATGATTTCGTTAGCCTCGCGGCCGGCGATTTGGTTCGCGTGGCGAAGCCGGATCATGTGCTTGGTGTGTTCGCGCTTATCGAGGTTCCGCACCTTCGTTTGGCACGCCATGAAAGGCTGAAAACCCTCTTTGCGAAGGCCCTGCAAAACCTCGATCGTCGGAATGTAGGTGTAACGCTCCGAACGGCTGTCGTGGGGCGCTTGGGCGAAGATGGACGGCACAACGCGCGCAATCTCGTCGTCGGTCAGGGGCGACGCCGACCGGATGGCGGGGGACTTAGCGGCGAAACGGCTGGAAAGCTGCATAGGGGTCACTCCTGCATGTGTCACCGGAGCCTTGCGGTTGCCGCCGCGTCGGGTCCGGGTCGGCTCTACCGAACCAACACAGGAACAATAGCTTAGCAGTCCTACGCCGTCAATACTTGTAAACACTTTGAATTATTTTATTTACGATTGCTATCCTGTATCGGTTTTGATACACTCACCCCGTGAAGCCGATTACGTTCTTAGGCGATAGTCTCGCTCGGCTCCGGGACTTCCCGGAGGATGCTCGATCGGAGGCAGGCTTTCAGCTTCGCGCCGTCCAGGCCGGAGACGATCCGGCCGATTGGAAGCCCATGAAAACCGTTGGGCCGGGCGTGAGGGAGGTAAGGGTCAGGGAGGCGTCGGGAGCCTTCCGCGTGCTGTATCTCGCAACACTGCCGGATCGTGTCTTGGTCCTGCACGCTTTCGAGAAGCGGACCCAGCAGACATCGCAAAAAGACATCGAGATTGCCGCTAAGCGGCTCCGGGCATGGAAGGAATAGGGCGATGGAAGCGCAAACCTTTGGTGACGTTTTCGACGCAATCGCGGACACGCCGGCCGAAGCCGCCAGCATGAAGGCGCGGGCCGATCTGCTCGCCGCCCTGGTCGCGCGAGTTAGGACCTGGGAGGTTACGCAAGAGGTCGCGGCCGGACGCCTGGGTGTCACACGGCCCCGCCTCAACGATCTGCTTCGAGGCAAGCTCGGCAAGTTCAGCTTGGACGCGCTTGTCGATCTGACGACCGCTGCCGGCCTGACACTGCAAATCCGCATCGCTGACGCGGCCTGAAAGGGAGGATGGGTTTGCACCGTGCAAATCCTCCCCCTTCACCCCGCCCCTTGTTCGACGCGCGCCGCAGGCGAAGGAGAACCCCTCGACCGAAGGGCGAGGGGCGTTGATAGACGCCCCTCGTCCCGACACCATCAGAACCGCCGGGGCAGGGGGTGGGGGTCAACTGGCCTTCACAGGGACCCGCCTGCACGGAGCGGCGCGCAGCGACGCGGAGGAAGGTGGGTGGAAGGCCGGTTGGCGCCCGCGCCCTGGTCTGGCCCCCCTTCTTTCCGCCAGTCGGATCGTCACCCGAAGGGCCAAGACCCCGCTTGGGGGCTTGGGGAGCGAAGCGACTAGAGCCGCGGTGCCGCGCAGCGGCAGGCGCCGAACCCTTTGGCTTCAAAACCCCTGTAAATCGGGCTTCGATCTGCTATGTGTTGTCCCGCGTCTCCTGCATGGACCAACGCACCAATCGAGGCCCGGAGGGTTGCCGCCCGCCGGGCCTCATTTGCGTCCGGCTAGTTTCGACCACCTAACCCCGAATGGTGATCTCAACGGCAGACGGATCGACGCCGAACGTCGCAGCAAGTGCCGCCTTAGCCTGGGTGATGGTCATTCCCTGGATCGGCTGCGCCGTCGTGGAGCTGGCTTCCAGCTCCGGCATGGGCTTCCAATCAAGGGCGTCGAAGTCGATGTGCCCGTCGTAGTCCTCGACGGTGTAGAAGCGCACCGGGTTCCGGCCTTCCCATTGGTCGCCAACGTTGACCGTCGCGTACTCGCTGAACAGGATCAGCCACCGGCCATCGTGGTCGGTGGACTCCACCACGTCGGACACCTTGCCGACGATGAAGGCCGAACCGTGGGCCTCGTTGCCCTCCGCTTCCCGCGTGTTCGCATTGCGGCAACAGACCGCATACTTGCACCCCTTCGCCCGGTTGCGATCGAGCGCCCACGACTGCGTTCCACCTACCGCTAGGATGGTTTCGACCGACTTATAGGTTAGAACCTGAACGACATTTCCCGACATGCTTGCCTCCTACCGCAGCCCGACCGGCTGTGCCAAGGTATATGCAAGGTATACGATACATTGTCAACAGGTATCCTATACCTCGGCATACCTTTGCCATCCGCGCCGGGTCTTACGCCGGGGCCTAGTGCAACCGGTCTTTCAGCTTGTCGGCCAGCCCGAACAACGTCCGGTCCAGGCGCAGCGTCCCGCCTCGATGCAGCTCCACCATTTTCCGCAGCAACCCGCCGGGATTCCCAACCTCGCCGGCAGCTCGGCGCGCGTCGATCGCGGCCAGCGTCACAAGGGCCTCAAGTCGGCCTAGCGCCTCGCACGCCTGCCCCCATGCGTGCTGCGAGATTCCCAATTCGGACCGAACCAACGTGCTTACGTCCAGCAGCTCCGACCACGTCGGCGCGGGCTTGGTGATCCACGTTGCGAAGCTCGGGGCAATCTGAACGACGAACCCCGGCGACACGTTGAAGCCCCGGAGCGCGCTTTCCTGCCTTCCTTCCCTCTTGCCCGTCTCTACTGGTGCCGCTTGGTCTGCCCTCGGCCGGATGGCGATGACCTGGTTGTCTGCCTTAGCAAAAGCTCCGGGCCGACTAGGCCCGTCCGCTTTTGTATTCGCTTTAGCGATAAGAGGCTGGTTTGTAGGTGTGTGGATCGGCATGGAATAGGGGCTCTGACGCAATTTCGATGGCGGTCATCGGCCTGCTGCTATGACGCGGGCCTGGAGCAGGTCGAGATTCCCTCTGCCATACATCTGGCGTTTGACCACCTTCAGCTTGTTGATCTGCCCCTCGGCTTGGGCGTTGGACCAAGCGGAGGAAATTGCGGCTCGGACGGCGACATGATCCCGGGCGAGCCCGCGCGCGAACGGGGCCAGGAGGCTGGCTGCCGCCCTGTCGAGCCAGCCATCCAACGCGGCCTCATGTTTTCGGCGGATCAAGGCGTGAAAGGCTTCGACGATCTCCCGCGCCTGGACCAGGGTAGGCACCGCGGCTTCGATAGCAGCCACCGTCACAGTCTGCGTCTTGGACAGGCTGTCACGCGCCATGGTCATCAGGCGTGCCACGGTGCGGGCCGACGGAACACGGCTCAGCCCCTCGACGTTGACCTGCTCTGACCGGCGGCGACGCGTCGCCCACTCTGCGACCACCCGCAGCGAGCCGTGGAAGCCGAGATCGCGAAGCTCGCGCCACAGCGCGGCGCCGTTGCGGGCTCCAGCCGCCCAGCGCGCGTCCAGCCAGGGGAGGTGTGCCTCGAGCGAGCTTTCCCGCGTGCGGAACACATCCGCGCGCTGGCCGCGCAGGATGCGCCGCACCGTTCCGCGGCTATGACCGGTGCACCGGACGATCTCCTTGATCGCCTTGCCCGCCTTGTGCAGCGCCAAGACCGCGGCGTTGGCGTCCTCACGTCGGAGATAACCCTCGTACTGGAGCTTCTCCGCCGCGGTCAGCAGCCGGGGGTCGACCGTGGTGGCGCCGATAGCCGCGCGCACCTGGCGCATGCAGGCTCGGGTCGCGGCCAGAAAAGCCTGGCTGGCGTTCTCCATCAGGTGCCAACGATCGGCTACCTGCATCGCATCAGGTAGCGCCCGTGCCGCGGCCAGGGCGTAGGCGCCACCGCGGTCGCGGGTCACGATCTCGATCTGCGGCTGGCCGGACAACCAGGCCTGCGCCGTTGCGGGCTCGCGGTCGGGCAAGAGGGCGATAGTGCGTCGTCGCTCCAGGTCGCAGATCAGCGTGCCGTAACGGTGGTTGCGCTTCCACGCCCAATCATCGATCCCGACCGCCTGCGGTGGCGTGAACGCTGGGCTTCCACGGCGCCGGACGACCCGCAGCAAGGTGTCGTTGCTGACCGGTAATCGCAGCCTCTGGGCGAAGCTCGCGGCCGGACGGCCGCCAAGCGCCAGGCCGAGGTGGTGGACGATCTCGTCCAGCCGGGCCGTGCGCCGAGCCCATGGCGTCGCAGCCACGAACCGTTCGGAGAAGATGCGGCGGGGGCACAGGGCACGGTCGCAGCGGAACCGCCGGACGAGGAGCTTCAATTCCACAGGACGCCCGCTCAACGGGAGATCGGCCAAGTTCCGAGTGTAGCGGCTGTGCACTCGATGGCTGACGCCACCACAGCCGGGACAGATCCCTGCTACCGTTGATGGTCGCACCGTCATCACCACCGCTGTGCCGGTCTCGTCCACGCTCTCCAGGACGAATCCTGGCGGGATTAAAGCTGCTGGACTGAGGTTCCTCGCCATCCTGCTGATCCCTGACTGACCAGGGAACCCAGCACGTCAACTTCAGCAAAATTGAGTCAGAACCCCGTTTGGACGCCGATCACCCCTCCAACAGGGTTCCTATTCCATGCCGATCCACACCACGCTTCGTATCGGCGGTAAACACCGATCCGCCGAGGCCGAAGGGTGAATCTGTAGAGTTTCGCTGAGAACTGGGTTCTCCCGCAAATCCCGCGCTGCTGAGTGGCAGGAGGATGTTCGGAGGGGCAGGAGAGGCGCTGGTCTGTCACTGGCGGTGAGACCGTCCCCGGTCGCGTCCTTGCTGCTATCCTCTTCCATGGCGTGGTCACCACCGGCGCGCCAACGCCGGGCATAGCTCGTTGAACAAGCCGGAGACTACGCCACCCCTTTTCCCACCACAGCCGCGACAGCACCGCTGCTGGCTTGCTGTGGCAATCACGGGAGGGCAGGCCATGCGGTCTGGGATCGGCGTCGCGTCATTGGTGCCCGCCGAGCTCGCGGTGGACAGCGTCGTCCAGGGCGAAGGTGGGATCGTCGTCGCGTTCCATGGAGTAGCGACGAAGGCTGTCTGTCCGCTGTGCGGCACTATCTCGGAGCGTGGTCACGGCCGGGCATTGCCAAGTTGAGCGGCAGTAGCCGCAGAGAGCGAGCTGGGCGAAGCTGGCCGGATGACGCCTGACCCCGCCACCTACCCTGGCTACCGCTTTCCGGCGGAGATCATCAGCCACGCCGTCTGGCTGTATCACGCATTTGGCCTGAGCCTGCGGGATGTGGAACTGATCCTGGCAGAGCGGGGCATCACCGTCACGCACGAGAGCATCCGGAGCTGGTGCCGGAAGTTCGGTTCGGAGTTTGCGGCCAGGCTGCGGCGGCGCCGACCGAAGCCGGGCGACACCTGGCACCTGGATGAGGTGTTTCTACGCATCAATGGCGTGCTGCATTATCTCTGGCGCGCGGTGGACCAGCACGGCGTGGTGCTGGACATCCTTGTTCAGGATCGGCGGAACGGGGGTGCAGCCAAGCGGTTCTTCAAGCGCCTGCTCGCGAGCATGAGGTACAAGCCACAGCGGTTGGTCACAGACGGGTTGAAGAGCTACGGCGTGGCGCAGCGCGAGATCCTACCCGAGGTCCGGCATCGGAGCAGCCGCTATCTCAACAATCGGGCGGAGAACTCGCACCGGCCGACCCGGCGACGAGAACGGCAGATGCAGCGGTTCAAGTCGGCCGGGCAGGCTCAGCGGTTCCTCTCAGCCCACAGCATGATCTACGGCCATTTCCGTCCTCGCCGGCACTTGATGACGGCCGGTGAGTACCGGCGCGCTCGGGCCAAGGCCTTTCGGATCTGGCGGCAGGAAACCTGCGCCGAGGCAGCATCCTGATCCTGCCGCACCCTCAGTCACGCGGCCGAACTCGCCCCCTCGCTAAACAACTTGCCAATGCCCGGTGCCGACCGGCCGTAACCGCCAGACGGCGAGACCCTTGTCAGGATCGCGCCTCACCGCCGTGGTCCCCCCGGCCGGGCTACGCCCGACCTACGGGACCACGGCGGCGATTCTCATCCTGATCGCCGGGCCGTTCTCATCCTGATTGCCGCGCAGCACTCCTTGGGCTGGTCGGATCTGGGCGCTGCCTTTCCTGTCCGCGCTGGCGCCCTCGGAGCGGTTCTGCCGCGAACGGGGGCAGAGGCACAAGAAGCTCACCGACTGGGCCCGCCAACTGATCCTGCAGGCCCGCCGCTGGCTTCCAGAGCGAGACATCGTGCTGGTCGGCGACAGCGGCTTTGCTGCCCTGGAACTCTTGGCTGCCCTGACCCGGGACAGGATCACCGGGGTCACGCGCCTGCGGCTCGATGCCGCGCTCCACGATCCGGCGCCACCCCGGCTGCCCGGCACCAATGGTCGGCCCCGGACCAAAGGGGCGCGGCGGCCCAACCTGTCGGAGGTGCTGGTCGGTGCCGATACGCGTTGGCAGCGTGTCGTGATCCCAGGCTGGTATGGTGAGGGCGAACGCAACATCGAGATCTGCTCGGCCACTGCCGTATGGCGTCATAGCGGAATGCCGATCCTGCCGATCCGCTGGGTCCTGATCCGCGATCCTCATCGCCGGTTCGAGCCGCAGGCCCTGCTGTGCACTGATCCTGATCGGACGCCCGAGCAGATCCTGTGTTGGTTCATCCAGCGCTGGCAGCTGGAGGTGACCTTTCAGAACCCGTTTCATAACGGCTGAGGCGGGGTGAGCGGCGGGGGTTCTGCGCGTTCGGAGGGTGTCTGACGTCCTTCGAGGTGGCCCATGTGGACCCCTGCCGCCCGCGCGCAGCTTGCGCGCGGCTCCCAGCCTTATGCAACGTGCCTGACCGATGCCGAGCGGGCCCTGGTCGAGCCCTTCTTGCCAAGCCCTGCAAAGACCGGACGACCCCGGTCCTGGCCGATGCGGCGGGTGGTCGATGCGATCCTCTACGTGCTCCGTACCGGCTGCGCCTGGGCGCATCTGCCCCGCGACTTCCCGCCGCCCGGGACCGTGCACCGTTGGTTCCTGCGCCTCTCGCGCCGGGGCACCTTCGAGCGACTGGCGCACGCCCTCATCATGGCCGACCGCGAGCGGGTCGGCCGAGAGGCCTCACCGACAGCGGCGGTGTTGGACGCCCAATCCGTCCGCTCGGGCGGTGTCGGCGTGAAAGGTGTCCGCGGCTACGATGCCGGGAAGAAGGTGACGGGCCGCAAGCGCCACGCCCTGGTGGACACGGACGGTAGGCTCCTGCTCGCCGCCATCTCGCCCGCCTGCCTGCATGACAGCCGAGGGGGTGCGGCCCTCCTGGCCATGTCGCGCCGCCCTTGGCCGTTCCTGGCCCGCTGCTTCGCCGACCGCGCCTACGCCGGTCCGCGTGTCGCCCGAGCCTCCCCCGTCGCCGTTACCATCATCGGCAGCGCACCCGGCCAGAAAGGCTTCGCCGTGCAACCCAGGCGCTGGGTGGTCGAGAGCAGCTTCGCTTGGTTCGGCCGCTGCCGACGCCTCGCTCGCGATCACGAGGCCACCGTCGTTCCGCCGTCGCCTTCTTCACCCTCGCCGCCGCCATGATCCTCGTCCGGCGTCTGGCTCAGCCGTTATGAAACGGGGTCTCAGGAAACCAGGGTGCATCTCGGTGTCGAGACCCAGCGGCAGCGGTCGGAGCTCGCCATCGCCCGCACGACGCCATGCCTGCTTGGGCTATTCTCGCTTGTCACCCTCCTGGCTGCCCAGCTCAGAGCCTCAGAACGCAATACCGCGGCAAGCAGCGTCTGGTATCACAAGGAACGTCCGACCTTCAGCGATACTCTCGCCGCCGTGCGACGTCACATCTGGTGCGAGCAAGATTTCCTCACATCCCGGCACAGCGGTCACAGCACAAAACCCCGGCGAGCGCTCCAGCACGTCTGGGCTTACGTCCTTTGTCACGCCGCCTGATGGCCAAAGTCGAGGTAAGAGGCGATGCCCTGTGGAGAGTAGGGGTTCTGTTGCATCGTTTGCGGGTCGAGGCGATCGCAGCCATGCTGGGACATGGCAAGACGGCGACTGGCGACACTTCGGGCGGATCTGACCTTCAAAGGCCGGCAGTTCACCGCCGAGGTGATCCTCTGGGCAGTTCGTTGGTACCTCATGTTCCCGATCAGCTACCGCGACCTCGAGCTCATGCTGCAGGACCGCGGTGTTGCCATCGCACACACCACCATCTTTCGCTGGGTCCAGGCCTATGCACCGGAACTGGAGCGACGGCTCCGGCCCTATCTGCGTATGTCCAACGGGTCGTGGAGAGTCGATGAGACCTATGTTCGGGTGAAAGGCCGCTGGATGTACCTGTATCGCGCGGTCGACAGCCGTGGTCAGACCATCGACTTCCTGCTCTCGGCCAAGCGCGACGCGAAGGCTGCAAAGCGCTTCTTTCGCAAGGCGCTGCGGCAGCCGCACACGGTAAACCCGCGCACGATCACAGTGGACAAGAACCCAGCTTACCCGTGCGCCACGGCGGAGATGAAGGCAGACGACGAGCTGTGGCGCTTCGCCCGGCTACGACAATGCAAGTTTCTCAATAACATTGTGGAACAAGATCACCGGCGCATGAAACGCTTGGTCAGACCAGGGCTTGGCTTCGGCGGTTTCGATACGGCGCGGCGAACACTGGCAGGCTACGAGGCGATGGCGATGCTCAGAAAGGAGCAGGTACACGAGGTAGGCGGACGAGACATGCGGGCCCAAGCCAGCTGTGTGGCCGAGTTGTTCCAGGTCGCCGCCTAATCCGAAACCTACCGCGGCCATTTGCGACTTGCTGCGAACTTTGCAACGGAACCCGTCAGGACGCCTCGTGCAGGCTCCGGATGATGGCGATGAGCTGTTGCATCACCGCCTCGGTGATGCGCCGCCCCTTGTCGGAACTGGCCAGAGAGGCATCGCCCAGCACGCCGGTGCCGTTGGACATCGCCCTGATGGTGCGGAACAGCGAGGCACGGCCGGAGATCAGCATCTCGGAATCCGCCCAGGGGAAGGTGGGCACGTAGTTCTGCCCGGCGATCAACGCCGTACGCACCGTATCCGGGACGGCGTGCATCATGATCGCCGTCTCGAACTCACAGGCATGGCCGACGCCGCCGAACCCGGATTCCCGGATCCGCTCCAGCTCCGCCGCCGCCATGCGCCACCATGTCAGAAACACGATGCGGCAGTCCGGATGGGCAGCACCGAATTTCTCCAAGATCACCTGGCCGATCGCTTGGTTTCCGCCATGGCTGTTAACAAGCACGATGTTGCGGAAGCCATGCGCAACCATGGATTCCAGCATGTCGCAGACATAGGCCAGCAGTGTCTCGTGCCGTACCGTCAGCGTACCCGGGAAATCCATGTGGTGGGCGGAGCAGCAGACCTTGACTTGCGGCAGCACCAGGACCGAGCTACCCAGCGCCTCATCCAGCTTCTGCATGAAGAAGCCCCCAATGGCGGAATCCGTGCTGAGCGGCAGGTGTGGTCCGTGTTGCTCGATCGAGGCGAGGTTCAGGACGACCGGCGTCGTGCGGCTCGTCCGGTCCAGTTCGGGCCAAGTCAGATCTTCCCAGTACATCGACGGCAAGCTCCTTGAGGAAGCTGTAGAGAGATAACCGAGCGGGCACGTATGAATTAGGGAGGCCCTTGCTGCGGCGTCTGCGCACTACTTTATCCAGTGACAAGCATCAGCGTCACAGGAGCGTCACATCAGGACAAGCCAATTGTTTGGTGGAATTTCCTTCAAAATATTTGAACTCATGCGGCGCGGACCAATAGCATGGTAACCTGACGCTCCACCCAAACGGGAATATGGCAGGTAATCCTCCCTCGAATTGGTGGTTCTCCCGCACTTTGCGTGGATTGGGCAGCGATGAGGGCGCGGCGACGGAGCAGCGCGAAGCTGGCGCGACCATACATGGTGCGTTTTAGCATCTTCAGCCGACTGATCTGTCCTGAACCGTCCCGGGTTTGCCGGAGGCCGGTGAGCTTGAGTCGGGCTGCCAGCAAAATCTCCTGTTGGGCAGTCTATTAGCGCGCTTCAGCCTCGGGCGGCGGGATGTTGCCGATCGGCTCGAGGAGGCGGCGGTTGTTGAACCAGTCAACCCAGTCGAGGGTAGCGAATTCGACGGCCTCCATGTTGCGCCAAGGGCCGCGTCGGCGGATCACCTCAGGCTTGAACAGGCCGATGACAGTCTCGGCGAGGGCGTTGTCATCCGGCAGACGACCCCGCCGCAACAGCTGCAAGCCAACGCAATCGACCTGTCAGCGCGTTTTGCCGCGGCCTCGGTCGCCTACGGCGGTAGCCTGCCTGGTCCCCCGCAACGAACGGGCCACGTCTCGTGCTACGTCCCGCGTGGATCCGACGATCTCCGAACGAAAGCGCGTTTCCCACGGCCTCGGTCGAACCCGCGCTAAGGCCCCCGACCGCGCAGCGCAATGCGGCCCATCACCCTTATCGCTCCTGGTCCCTGTCCTGATCCCGTCCGCGTTCTACCGCCGGCGGATCACGCTCCCGCAGAGCCTGGCGCAGCTGCTCCGCGGTCTTCGGCTCGGCCGGCTTGGTCGGCGCAAAGCTCTCCCGCAGCGCCTGCCGGCGGGCCTCCGCCTCTTGGCCAGGATCGGCAGCCTGTTCCCGCCCAAAGGCCGCCCGCAGGCGCTCGCTCCGATCCGGCGCCGCCGCAGCAGGCCGGAAGAACTCGCGCAGGCTGGTGCCGCGCTCCTGGCTCTCCGCCGGCTCAGGCTGGGTCAGACCGGCAAAGCGCTCCCGCATGACGACGATGGCCTGCTCGGCCCGGCCCCAGAGGGCCTCCAGCCACTCCCGCCCGTGCTCCATCCAGGCCCGTGCGTTCTCCGCCCAGGCCTTCTCCGTTGCGAAACCCCGCCGCTCCGCGAAGTCGAGGCTGCTCACCTTCGGCCGTGCCCGCCCCAGCCGCCGCGTCAGGGCGGCTTCATCGCGAAAATCGTCCCGCCCGGCATAAAGCGTCACCGCGTCCCGGTGCCGCGTCATCCCGACATAGGCCAGGTGCCGGTCCATGCCGCCGGAGGCCAGCACCCAGGCCCGGTCCACCGTCGCCCCCTGCGCCTTGTGCAGCGTCACCGCGTAGCCGTGGTCGATCTGTGTGTAGCGGGCCTGCTCGACGCTGACCCGGACGCCGCCGTCGAGCCGCGCCACCAGCCGCCCCGGTGCCGCCTGCTCTACCGTCGCCAGCGTGCCGTTCTTCACCCCGAGGTCCCGGTCGTTCTTCAGGAATACCAGCCGGTCCCCTGTCACAAAGGCGCGCAGGCCCCGCCCGGTCTGGAACGCGGCCTCCGCCCTCAGCATCCCGGCCCGCTGCCGCTCCGTCCGCACTGTCCGGTGTCAGCACCAATGGCACAGATTTGAGGTTGTGATGTAAGGAGGATCTGGGCTTCGTCGTAGTGACGAAGGAACGAAGATGAAGCCCAGATCCTCCATTGCGAAATCATCGGCGAAGGCCCCTGCGGAGCGGGTGGTGAAGGACATCCGGCGGCAGACCCGGCGCCACTTCTCGGCCGAGGACAAGATCCGCATCGTGCTGGATGGCCTGCGTGGGGAAGACAGCATCGCCGAGCTTTGCCGCAAGGAAGGCATTGCCCAGAGCCTGTACTACACCTGGTCGAAGGAGTTCATGGAAGCGGGCAAGCGCCGGCTGGCGGGCGACACCGCCCGTGCCGCGACCATCGGCGAGGTCCAGGATCTGCGCCGCGAAACCCGCGCGCTGAAGGAATGCGTGGCCGACCTGACGCTCGAAAACCGCTTGCTGAAAAAAAGCATGATCGCGGATGGGGAAGACGGCGAATGAGGTATCCCGCGTCAGAAAAGCTCGAGATCATCAGGATCGTCGAGCAGTCGCACCTGCCGCCCAAGCGCACGCTGGACAAGCTCGGCATCGCCCGCCGGACGTTCTATCGGTGGTATGACCGCTATCGCGAGGGCGGGCCGGAAGCGCTGGAAGATCGGCCATCCGCGCCGAGCAGGGTGTGGAACCGTATCCCGGCCGAGATCCACGACCGGATCGTCGAGCTGGCGCTGGAAGCGACCGATCTCAGCCCCCGCGAGTTGGCCGTGCGGTTCACCGACGAGCGGCGCTACTTCGTGTCGGAATCGACGGTCTACCGGCTGCTCAAGGCCCATGACCTGATCACCAGCCCAGCCTACGTCGTGATCAAGGCGGCCGACGCGTTCCACACCAAAACCACCCGGCCGAACGAAATGTGGCAGACCGACTTCACCTACTTCAAGATCATCGGGTGGGGCTGGATGTACCTGTCGACCGTGCTCGACGACTTCTCGCGCTACATCATCGCCTGGAAGCTGTGCACCAACATGCGAGCCGAGGACGTGACCGACACGCTGGACCTCGCCCTGGCGGCTTCCGGCTGCGACAGCGCCACGGTGCTGCACAAGCCCAGGCTGCTCAGCGACAACGGCCCCAGCTACATCGCCGGCGAACTGGCGGAATATATCGAGGCCCGGAAGATGAGCCATGTGCGCGGCGCTCCGATGCATCCCCAGACCCAGGCAAGATCGAACGCTGGCACCAGACCCTGAAGAACCGCATCCTGCTCGAAAACTACTTTCTGCCCGGCGATCTCGAAACCCAGATCGAGGCCTTCGTTGGACACTACAATCACCAGCGATACCACGAGAGCCTGGCCAACGTGACACCTGCAGACGCCTACTTCGGCAGGGCGCCAGCCATCATCAAACAGCGCGAAAGGATCAAGCGACAGACCATCGAACATCGGCGCTTGCAGCACCGCAAGATCGCCGCCTAACATCAACCCCCAGACGAGGCCCGCTCTCCGCTAATCTACGCCCCGATCTGCGCCAAATGTTCTGACGACGGACAGGCAATGCCTTCCTTGCGGCAAAGCTCGGCGATGCTGTCTTCCCCACGCAGGCCATCCAGCACGATGCGGATCTTGTCCTCGGCCGAGAAGTGGCGCCGGGTCTGCCGCCGGATGTCCTTCACCACCCGCTCCGCAGGGGCCTTCGCCGATGATTTCGCAATGGAGGATCTGGGCTTCATCTTCGTTCCTTCGTCACTACGACGAAGCCCAGATCCTCCTTACATCACAACCTCAAATCTGTGCCATTGGTGCTGACGCCGGACACTCTCAATCAGACCTTCGTCTGCAATAGAACTGTCGGTAATCAAGTTACTAAAAAACAAACCTTGTATGAGGTTCTCACATGGATTTCTTTAACTCAGCACCTATTATTTTGAGCACCACGTCAGGAAGGTCTCTGCTTTTGCGCCGTCCTTCCGCGCCTTCTCGATCAGCGGCCTGAGGGTTTCCTTGACGAATTCCTCCATCGTCGTGCGCAGCGCAGGACGATCGTCGCGGAACTTCACACGCCCATCGTTGAGCGCAGCCGAGGTGTTCTTATCATAGACCCACCGATCGAGCGTTCCGAACCTCTCCCGGAATACCGTCTCGATCTTGCGATCATTCGGATCGACGAAACGATAATCCACGTCTCTACCGAGTGCCCGGCTGATGATCGCGGCGATCTCGGTCATCGTGTAATCGGTGCCGAGTTGCTTCACAGATCGGTGCTGGCCAGTCGGCGTGTCGAACTCCTGCGCCGCGAAATCCGCGATATCCTGAATGGCCACCCAGGGAGCCTTGACATTGGGGTCGAGCGTCCAGCCAATCCTGTCGTGCTGTGCGATCGCGTCGACCCACCTGGACAGGTCCTGCATGAACCAGCCACCCTGCAGGTGCACCAGATCGATGTCGCGTAGCCGGTTGAGGATCTGATCCAGGATGTGGAAGCCCTGGAAATGGCCGGTGTTTCCGCTAACCTCGGAGCCCATTGCGGTCAGGCTCACGGCAAGTTTCACCGGGGAATCCCGAAGTGCGTCGAAAAACCGGAGCGCCACCGTGGGGTAGTGCCCATGAAGGTCCTCCGCTGCCCATATCGTCTTGACCATCAGGAAAGCAGCATCAGCGTCTTCGAAGAACTTGTTAAGATCACCAGTTCCTGTGTCGAAGCTGCCAAGGAACGGTTCCGCTCCCTTCGCGACAAGCGCATCGAGGGCGGCCCCTCCTCTCGAAAGAGCTTTGACCGAATGGCCTTTGGCCAAGAGCTTTTCGGTAAGTCTGGCGCCGATCCTGCCGGTCGCGCCAACCACGGCGATACGCATGGCTGATCTCCTGAAGTTGCTGAACCGGGATTCTAACGGATTGTGTCTCGAACAAATCCGGAGATAATGCCATATGATCTCTAAATCGGGCCAACCTTCGAACAAGCCGCCTCCCTGCAGTACCGCTTGCGATCTGAGCCTCTCGCATGGGCCGGCGATGGCGATCAGGATGGACTTCGCCGACCACGAAGCCGAGGGGCACCAGCACCAGCACCGGCAGGGTCAGCTGATTCTGGCGCTACATGGCGCGGTAACCTGCACGGCGGAGGGTGGGGTCTGGATCGTTCCGCCCGACTGCGGAATTTGGGTTCCCGGTGGCGTTCCTCACAGCAATCGGGTCACATCCAATGCTCGCCTGACATACCTGTTTGTCGAGCCCGGCGCGGCCATGCTTCCGGCTGAATGCTGCACGCTTGCGGTATCGCCGATGCTTCGGGAGATGATACACTGGATAGCGGACCTGTCGGAAAGCGATGCGCGCGACGCCCATGTCGATCGCCTCGTGCGGGTCATGCTCGATGAGCTCGCGCTGATGCCGCGGGAGAGGCTGGAGCTGCCCGTATCCGACCATCCAAAGATCGCCTTGATCGCGGCGGCTCTTTTGGCAGACCCCAGCGACCGCCGGACGCTCGGTCAATGGGCTGAGCATGTCGCGGTCAGCGAGCGATCGCTGAAGAGGCTCATGGTCCAGGAAACAGGATTGAGCTTCGGCCGCTGGCGCCGTCAGCTGCATCTGGTCATCGCGCTGCGGGAACTTGCCGGCGGAGCGACCGTCCAGCAGGTGGCAGGCGACTTGGGGTATGAATCCACGACGGCCTTCATCCTGATGTTCAAGAAGGCGCTCGGCACCACGCCATCGCGCTACTTTGCTGATCGGCTGTTGAGCGCCGGGCGTGCGTGAGACATTGCCCATCCGCGCTATCGGCGGCGACAATGCCAAATCAACTTTCTGCCTGACACCGGAGGACGCCGCCCAACGGCTGTCGCCGATCGGTGTCGACCGTGGCGGACGCGGAGATCGAGGACTGGCTAGCCATCGATTGGACGCGGCGGCTCGGACGACATGGCACCGGGCTTTCGGGGGCTCCTCATCAGGATTGCTTCCAAGATGATGCTGGCCAGACGGTCGGTACGCGGCGCAAGCGCGGGTTGGTCGGCGAGCCAGGCCAGCGCGCCGACGAACGCGAACAGGTCGGTCCCGTCGATATCGTTCCGCGCCAATCCTGCGGCTTGCGCCTGTGCGAGTAGCCGGGCGCCGGCACTGCGCATCGCAACGCAAGATGCATGCAGTGCGGACCCCGGGTCTTCGATGGCGGCGATCATGGATGCCGTGACGCCGCGATAGGCATGGGCTGCTGCAATCGTCTCGCGCAGCCAGGTCACGAGCGCCTCGTCGGGCGCGCTCGATGCCTCCAGATCATCCGCCCGTGCCGCCATCGCATCAAACTCGGTGCAAAGCAGTGCCTCCAGCAATGCCTCACGGGTGGGAAAATGGCGGTACATCGTCCCGAACCCCACACCTGCCCGGCGGGCGATGTCGCGCATCGACGCGCCAGCCCCGTCGCGAGCCACGATCTCGCGCGCGGTGGCGAGAAGCTGATCGTAGTTCTTCCGAGCGTCAGCTCGCATACCTCTGCCTTGCTAAGCGGGGTGGTGCTCCGTATATTCGGGGCGCCGACCCGCTTAGGGTAGCGCACCTGGCCCGGAGCAGATAGCGCAATGTCGATCGCGACGATGAAGGCAATCCGACTGCACGAGTTTGGCGGCCCCGATGTGCTGCGATACGAGGACGCGCCTAAGCCGGCGCCGAAAGCGGGCGAGGTGCTCATTCGGGTGCATGCGGCAGGCATCAACCCGCCCGACTGGTATCTGCGCGAGGGCATGAAAGCGCTTCCTCCGGAGTGGCGACTGCCGATCGCGTTGCCGGCCATCCCCGGCACCGACGTGTCGGGCGTGGTGGAGGCGGTCGCCCCGGGCGCCGAGACCTTTGCGGTAGGCGACGAAGTCTACAGCATGGTTCGCTTCCCGAGCTTCGGAGAGAGCGCCGCTTATGCCCAATACGTGACCGCACCTGCATCCGAGGTGGCGCGCAAGCCTGCTCGTCTCGATCATGTGCAGGCCGCGGCCGTTCCCATGTCGGCACTTACTGCGTGGCAGTTCCTGATCGACCGGGGTCATGACGAGCCCAATCCCCTTCAGCCCGAACGCCACCGTCCCGTTCCGCTCGATGGCAAGAAGGTGCTCGTCAATGGCGCTGCCGGCGGGGTCGGACACTTCGCGGTACAGTTGGCCAAGTGGAAGGGGGCACATGTCGTCGCTGTGGCGTCGGGCAGGCACGAGTCGTTCGTGCGCGGCCTCAGGGCCGACGAGTTTATCGACTATACCAGGACGCCTGCGGAAGAGGTCGCGCGCGATCTCGATCTCGTTGTCGACACGCTTGGTGGAACGACAACGGGCCGGTTCCTGCGCACCCTGAAGCGGGGGGGTGCGCTGTTTCCAGTGTTCCTGGGCTTCTCGGATCACGACGAGGCGGCGAGGCTCGGTGTCACCGTGTCCACGACCCAGGTTCGCTCCAATGGCGCACAGCTTGCGGAACTCGCACGGCTGTTCGATGCCGGGTCGCTTCGCGTCGGGATCGACAGCACGTTCCCACTTCACAATGCGAGCAAGGCACACGCCCGGGCTGCCGGAGGGCACATCCAAGGCAAGATCGTGCTGACGGTGAGCTAGGACGGAAGCCGTCGTGCGAGTTGGCAGGCAGGCACGACCAAGGGTACTTGCACGGACCTACTCTGGTTCCGTTGCAAAGTTCGCAGCAAGTCGCAAATGGCCGCGGTAGGTTTCGGATTAGGCGGCGACCTGGAACAACTCGGCCACACAGCTGGCTTGGGCCCGCATGTCTCGTCCGCCTACCTCGTGTACCTGCTCCTTTCTGAGCATCGCCATCGCCTCGTAGCCTGCCAGTGTTCGTCGCGCCGTATCGAAACCGCCGAAGCCAAGCCCTGGTCTGACCAAGCGTTTCATGCGCCGGTGATCTTGTTCCACAATGTTATTGAGAAACTTGCATTGTCGTAGCCGGGCGAAGCGCCACAGCTCGTCGTCTGCCTTCATCTCCGCCGTGGCGCACGGGTAAGCTGGGTTCTTGTCCACTGTGATCGTGCGCGGGTTTACCGTGTGCGGCTGCCGCAGCGCCTTGCGAAAGAAGCGCTTTGCAGCCTTCGCGTCGCGCTTGGCCGAGAGCAGGAAGTCGATGGTCTGACCACGGCTGTCGACCGCGCGATACAGGTACATCCAGCGGCCTTTCACCCGAACATAGGTCTCATCGACTCTCCACGACCCGTTGGACATACGCAGATAGGGCCGGAGCCGTCGCTCCAGTTCCGGTGCATAGGCCTGGACCCAGCGAAAGATGGTGGTGTGTGCGATGGCAACACCGCGGTCCTGCAGCATGAGCTCGAGGTCGCGGTAGCTGATCGGGAACATGAGGTACCAACGAACTGCCCAGAGGATCACCTCGGCGGTGAACTGCCGGCCTTTGAAGGTCAGATCCGCCCGAAGTGTCGCCAGTCGCCGTCTTGCCATGTCCCAGCATGGCTGCGATCGCCTCGACCCGCAAACGATGCAACAGAACCTGACGGCGGACCCGAGGAGATGGCCCTTGGGTTCGCGTTCCTTGAACCCACGCGTGCCAACTTCAACGCGGTCGTGCAGGCGCTTATGCAGGGCCGGGCTGAGCGGGTGCTCAAGGAGGTGCAGGAGATCGAAGGGGAGCTGAGGGCAGGCAAGGCCAGCCTTGAGACGCTTCAACGCGCCCTGAGCTACTTCGGACGTGCGGGTGATCTTCCTTCGAATTGATGGACACCCCTGAGTAAGCTCCTTGGGAGCGAGGAAGGTGTCCGATGAGCAAGACGCGGCGAGAGTTCACGCCGGAGTTCAAGCAGGAGGCGGTCGCGCTGTTGCGTTCCAGCGGCCGCCCGCTGACGCAAGTCGCGGGTGAGTTGGGGATCCAACCCTCCATGCTGCGCAGCTGGCGGCGGCGGCAGAATGGCGAGGCACCGCAGCCGCAGCCCATCGCGGCAGGCACGAGGTCCATCACGGCGCCATCCGCTCTGGCGTCTTCGCCGGCGGATCAGGCCGCCGAAATTGCACGCCTGCGGCGCGAGCTGGAGCGCGCACGCCTTGAGCGTGACATTTTAAAAAAAGCCATCGGCATCTTCTCGGAGCCCCCGAGATGAGGTTCCGCGTCATCGCCGCCCATGCCGATACCTGGCCAATCCGCACCGCCTGCCGTGTGCTTGGCGTCTCCAGCTCGGGTTACTACGCCTGGCGGGCTCGCCCTGATAGCGCGCGAGCCCTGGCCAACCAGCAGATCCTAACCGACATCCGGCGCCTGCACGCCAGCCACCACGGCCGCTACGGCAGCCCTCGCCTGCAGGCCGCCTTGCGTGCCGAGGGGCGCCTGGTCAGCCGCGGCCGGGTCGAGCGGTTGATGCGAGGTGCCGGGATCCGGGCGATCGCGGGCCGGCGCTGCCGCCCGGCAACGACTAACAGCCGCCATACCCTTCCGGTCGCCCCGAACCTGCTGGATCGGCAGTTCGCTGTCACCCGTCCCAACACGGTCTGGCTGGCTGACATCACTTATCTGCCCACCGGTGAAGGCTGGCTCTACCTCGCCGCCGTGCTCGACCTGGCCACCCGCAAGGTGGCTGGCTGGTCCATGCGCGAGCACATGCCTGCGGAACTCACCTGCGCCGCACTCGCCATGGCCATCCAGCGGCAGCGGCCAGCTCCCGGCCTGCTACAGCACTCGGATCGCGGCTCGCAGTACGCTGCTGACGATTATCGTCGGCTCCTGAAGGCAGCTGGGATGCGGCAGTCCATGAGCCGCCGCGGCAATTGTCTCGACAATGCGCCTATGGAGAGCTTCTTCCACACGCTGAAAGTCGAACTCGTCCAGCAGCGCCGATGGGACACCCGGGATGAGGCTCGGCGCGACGTGTTCGCCTACATCGAGAGCTACTACAACAGGCAGCGCATCCACTCCGCCCTGGGCTACAGGACCCCCGAGCAGATGGAGAACGCTGCCGCCTGATCCTTGTCCATCAAATCAGAGGAAGATCAGGGCCTTCAGATCGCCGATGGTGTGCCTCTCCAGTTTGAGAGTCCACTTGACCAAGCGGAGTCAGTGCCATTTCCGCCAGCTGAGGTGTTCCAACGGCCCACGTTCTCGTTCGACCCAAGCGGCTCTCGCAATGACAACTGGACTCAGAGGCAGCTCGATAAGACCGGGCCCTACGATAGAGCGACTTTTGAACGAAAGCGGCCGAGGATTGCTGTCATCTGCGAGGCACGCCGGCGCGGTGCCATGGCAGAGACGGTCGCGCACTTCCTTGAGGGTCTCCCCGAAGTTCAATCTCACAAAGGCTTTGTACCCCATGCGACGGGGCTGCTGGGCCGCTTCCGGCTTCAGAAGCCGCAAGTTGAATTCTTCGAGGCCAAGGATGACAGCGCTGACGCCTACGCTGAAGCCGCCCGTAACGCTCTGTCTGCGGCCGCCACTCGGGACCAGCCATGGGATCTAGCCCTGGTGCAGGTCCAGCGATCCTGGAAGGATCGTCCTGCCACCAGTAGCCCTTACTGGTGGGCGAAGGCTGCGTTCCTGCGGCGCGACGTGCCAGTGCAGGCACTCTCCGCCGAGATGATGGCCATGGGCGACTTCGAGTACGCCTGCGCTTTGGCAAACGTCAGCTTGGCCACTTACGCCAAGCTCGGCGGTACCCCTTGGCTGCTGAAGGCCCGGCCCTCGACAGATCACGAGCTTGTCTTTGGCCTCGGATCTCATACCCACAAGGAGCGACGTCGAGGTGCAGGGGAACGGGTCGTCGGGATCACGACCGTGTTCTCTAGCCAGGGTAACTATCTACTAGATGCCCGAACGGCTGCAGTACCGTTCGACCGCTACCCGGAGGCACTGCGCGCCACGCTCATCGAGGCGGTCAAGCGCATACGGCAAGAGGAGGCCTGGCGCGCGGGCGACACGGTGCGCTTGGTCTTCCATGCCTTCACCCAGATGCGACAAGAGACTGCGGATGCCGTGGTTGCCGCTGTGGAAAGCATGGGCCTGAGTGGGGTGAAGTTCGCCTTCCTCCATGTGGCCGAGGACCACCCATTCACGCTGTTCGACCACGCCTCAGCGACTGGCAAGGGTGCCTATGCGCCCGAGCGTGGGCAGGCCGTAGAACTCAGCGACCACGAGTGGCTCCTTTCCCTCACCGGACGGGATCAGATCAGAGCCGCGTCGCAGGGCATCCCTGATCCGGTGCTACTCCGCCTGCACGAGAAATCGACCTTTCGCGACATGCGAACGCTGACGCGTCAGGTATCGGATTTCGCCTGCCACTCCTGGCGTACTTACGAACGAGCTAGGCTCCCGATCACACTCCTCTACGCCGACGAAATTGCGAAGCAACTCGCAGGCCTCGAGCGTACCCCGGGATGGGACCCCGATACCGCAGTAGTTGGCGCGGTGATGCGCAGGCCTTGGTTCTTGTGAGCGCCGGCCCCACCATCCCCCAGATCAGGGCCGGCCTAATTGCGGCCGCCGAGCCGACGCCATTCTCGGCCATTCATGTGCAGGCTTTCCGAGCCTGGCTCCTGGATGAGCAGAACCGATTGAGCGAACTGCCCGGGGCTGCAGCCGCGAGCCTCGGCGCGGGCGGCGGTCGGTCCGTCGGAGACGTGGCAGCCCTTGGCTACGCGGCCGCGACCGGACATCTGGAGCATAGCTTCCAGCCCGCCTTGTCCGATGGTCTGGCGTGGTTGAGTGAGCGTGCATGGTTCCGTCCGCATCAGCCATACACGCTCGAAGCAGACGGCGTCGCCGCGCTCGGCATCGCGTTAGGCGTTAGCCGCCACGCCGGTACTTCTCAAGCACGCTGGCTTAAAGATCTGGTGGTGAGGAGCGCAGCGTCGCCGGATTTAGCAACCCTGGACCGATCGCTCTTCGTCGCGGCAGCACACCTGATTGATGCTCCTGGGCGCCAGGACAGTGCTGTGATGCTCCCCGAAGCACGAGTGTATCCATCCGGCCAAGGCCGCGGGGTACCCATCCGGCCGAGGACGCGGTTGCCAAGGGCTGTAATGCTGGCCCCGTTCAGCGCTTCTGGTCGAGGCTGAGCTCCTTGAGGCTTTCGATGCCACGTTCGGTGAACCCGAGCGTGGCGCGGTCATCGGTGTCGTAGATCCAGAGGCGGCCGTCCTCGGGTTCGAGCTGGTCGGCGAGTTCCTCCAGCCATTCCTCGGTCTCGCCGAGCATCTCGGCGGCGCGGGTGATGGTGAACACGCAGCTCGGGGCGGCCATTGGTCAGGCGGCCTGGGCAACTGCGGTGGCCTCACGGGCCGCGCGCCAGTTCCAGGGCAGCAACTCGTGCAGGCGGGAGGCGGGATGGCCGGCGATGCGGGCGAGGACGTCTGCCAGCCAGGCACGCGGATCGACGTCGTTCAGCTTGGCGGTGTAGATCAGCGAGACCATGGCCGCGGCTCGGTCGCCCCCGCGATCGCTGCCGGCGAACAACCACGCCTTTCTGCCGAGAGCTATACCTCTCAGCGCGCGTTCGGCAGCATTGTTCGTCAGGCAGATCCGGCCGTCGCTGAGGAACCGGGCGAAGGTCTCCCAGCGGGTCAGCATGTAGTCCATGGCCTTGGCGACCGGGTTGTGGCGGGACAGCTTGCCGCGGCTTTCGCGCATCCAGGTTTCGAGCCCGGCGACGAGCGGCGCGATGTGCTGCTGGCGGACGGCCAGCCGCGCCGCGGCAGGCAGCCCGTTGATGGCGCGCTCGGCGTCGAAGATGGCGTCGATCCGCCGCACCGCCTCGATGGCGAGTGGCGCGCGCGACAACTCGGCCAGCTCGAACAGCTTGCGCCGGCCATGCGCCCAACACGCTGCTTCGGTGATTGGCCCGGGTTGTCGATCGGCCTCGTAGAGCGCGTTGTAGCCGGCATAGGCATCGGCCTGCAGGAGGCCGGCGTAGCCGGCCAGATGCCGGTTCGGGTGCTCGGCCGTGCGGTCGCGCGAGTAGCGGAACATCGCCGCCGGGGGCGCCGGTCCGCCGAAGGGTCGGTCGTCGCGGACATAGGTCCAGACCCGCCCCGTGATGGTCCTGCCGCGGGCCAGCACGGGGACGGTGGTGTCGTCGCCGTGCAGCCGCTCGGCGGCCAGCACATGGGCCTCGATCAGGGCCATCAACGGGGCGAGGTTGGCGGTGCAGGTGCCGACCCAGTCGGCGAGGGTGGAGACGCCGAGCTCGATGCCCTGCCGGGCGTAGCTGTCGCTCTGGCGGTTCAGCGGCAGGTGCTGGCCGAATTTGGCTTCCAGGATCATCGCCAGCAGGTTGGGGCCGGCCCGGCCGCGGGCGATGGGATGGAAGGGTGCCGGCGGCTGGGTAATGGTCTCGCAGGCGCGGCACGAGAAGCGCTCGCGGACGGTCTGGATCACCTTCCAGCGGATTGGCTCGACCTCGAGCGTTTCCGTGATGTCCTCGCCCAGCTTCGACAGCCTGCCGCCGCAGCAGGGGCAGGCGGTCGGACCGGGGAGCACGACCCGCTCGCGCGGCAGATGGGCCGGCACGGGCGCGCGTACCGGCTGGTCGCGGGGTGGGCTGTCGGGGCGACGAGGACGGCCCTCCTTGTCAGCGGCCTTCTCCGCCTTGGCGGCGTCCTCGCTGGCGGTGGTCACCAGCTCACCGAGCTCGAGCTCCAACTGATCGATCAGCTTGCGGCCGCGCTCGGAGGAGGCGCCGTACTTGTCATGCTTGAGCCGGGCGATCAGCAACTTGAGGTGCGCGACCATCGCCTCGGCGCCGGAGGCGCGTGCCTCGGCCTCGCGCCGCGCCAGACGCTCGGCCGCGAGTTCCGCTTGCAGCGTGGCGACAGCATCGGGCAGGCTGTTCGGCGTGGACGTCACGCCGTGATGGGATCACACCTGCTGCACGCCGGATAGGGTCAACATGCAAGACGCGCGCACTATCCCGCCAACTCGGGCCGGTAGGTGCGTTGGGGATTTCTCCAATCGATCCCGTCGAGCATGTAGGCCAGCTGCGCGCCGGCAATCTGCAGGCAGCCATCCGCCGGTGGTGGCCAGATGAAGCGGCCGCGCTCCAACTTCTTCATGTAGAGCGACATGCCGATCCCGTCGTGCCAGATGATCTTGACCAGGTCCGACTTGCGGCCACGAAAGACGTACAAATCGCCCGCGTGCGGATCACGCCCGAGCCCCTGCTGCACCTGCAGCGCCAGTGAGTGCATGCCACGACGCATGTCCGTGTGACCCACCGCCAGCCAGACCCGCACGCCGGAGGGGACGGGGATCACGCGCGCACCGCCGCCATCACCCGCCGCAGGGCCGCGGCGCCGATCGCCTCGTCCACCCGGATGACCGTACCGTCCGGCAGCGCGATCTCGATCCGCGCCGCCGCCTTGTCGGACGCCAGCTTCGCCGGACCCGAGGTAGTCGCAGGCTCGGCAGGGACAGAAGCCGCCGCGGGCGGATCCGGCGTCACCTGCACGGGCAGGAACACCGGCGTCGGCTCGGCGGCCAGGACACCCTCACGGACCTGCCTGCGCCAGGACCACAGGACGCTCCGGCCGATCTCGTGCCGTCGCGCGATCTCCACGAAGCAGGCCCCCGGCCGCTCGGCCTCCGCCACGATCCGCAGCTTGTCCTCCAGCCGCCAGCGGCGTCGCCGCTCGACACCCGTGATGATTTCCATGCCGCCAACCATCCCCGTCCTTAGCGACGCTCTTACGAACGTCGCTAAGAACTGAAGGCAGATCCAGCCAGGAACCGGAAGGCGGCCCTCGGCGGATGGATACGCACGAGTAGCCCTTTCGCAGCTTTTACTCAGTCGTCCAGACGACCGCTGCTGCAACGAAGCTTGGAACCGCATCCTGCACTTTGCCGCAGGCGAGGAAGTAGTACCTGAAGCAGCATTGCTCCTACGGGCGCTGAACGTGCTGACCGAACGCAACCTACCGGCGCGCATGGGGGTCCTTGACCCCCTCGATGTACTCCATGTGTTGGAGGGCGTGCAGCGCTCGTTTAAGCGCTGGACCTGGGAAGCTGCCCCCAGGACGCGGAGATCGGACATCACGCAATGGGATGTGGAGAATGAGTACCACGTTCAGAATCTGCTTTGGGCGGTGCTGGCGCCTTTGTTTCCTGATCTAAACGATGAGGAAACGCTGTCACCGGTAGGGAAGAAAAACCCTCGCGTCGATCTCTCCATACCCAGCCTCGGCACTGTGGTGGAGGTGAAGTTCATGCGCCCAGGAAAATCCTTCCAGGACATCATCGAGGAGATCGCTGCAGACGCGAGTCTGTACGCCACAGACCGGAGATGGACATCGCTGATCCCGTTCGTGTGGGACGAGGCTCGGCGGGTAGAAGAGCACCAGAAGCTTATCGCAGGGCTTAAGCAGCTCTCGATGGTCATAGGCGCGGTCGTGGTATCCAGGCCAGGGAAAATGGAGCGGTCCGGCTCTTGATGCCTCGCTGGGGCTGGCCGCTTGGGCACCGCCTGTAGATCGGCGTGGTTCCAGAACCGAAAGTCCCGGGGTACGCTGGTCCGGTTTCAGAACCGGCTCGTGAACTTCGGTTCGTCAGGCACGAGCCGAACGCGGCATCCGAGGGCCAGATGGCAGACCTCGAAATCGGGGAGTTCCTTATCCGAGGGGTGTACGGTCCAGAGCATCTCGAATTGCTGCGCCTGATCGGCACGCTCGTTGAGGACCACTGAAAGCCCAAGGAATCCCGCGGTGAGAAGTCTCCAACCAGCACTCGCCGTGTGCTTCGCGTGGCGGCGTAGAGTGCCTGGTGGGCCTGCGCGAAAGAACGTCGATAAGCTCGGCCTTGCTGGTCTCGGCAGTGGGTGAAGTCTGGTGCATGTGGATGCCAGACGCTAACCTACTCTCTCATATCTATGATCAGGGTTGAGCGCGCGCGGCTTTGGGCGCGCCGTTCTTGTCGAGGCCCCAACAGCGCGGATGCGCCCTTCTGGGTCGTGCCCCGTGGCGTGGTGTAGGAGAGTTGCTCCTGGGCGGGCTGGTCCGCCTCGTCAGGATGCCAGAGCTGGCAGGCTGACCGGGGCAGTATCGCTGATGGCGCCGATGGTCTCCAGGGTCATGTAGCGTGCGCGCTGGGTGGCCCATTCGTCGGACTGCTCGAGCAGGATCGCCCCGACCAGCCTGACGGCGGCAGCCTCGTTTGGGAATATGCCGACGACGTCGGTGCGGCGCTTGATCTCGCCGTTGAGCCGCTCGATCGGGTTGGTGCTGTGCAACTTGGCCCGATGAGCGGCGGGGAAGTGCATGTAGGCGAGGACGTCCTCCTCGGCGGCGTCCATCAGGGCGGCGAGCTTGGGCACCTTGGGGCGGAGTTGGTCGGCCACTGTGCGCCATTGGGCGTGGGCGGCCACGGCGTCCTCCTGGGCATAAGCGGTGCCGATCCAGGCGGAGACGATGCGGCGCTGGGTCTTCCCGGCATGGGCCAAGGCGGTACGGCCGAAATGCACGCGGCACCGCTGCCAGGTGGCTCGGAGCACCTTGGTCACCGCGGCCTTGAGCCCCTCATGCGCATCGGAGATGACGAGCTTGACCCCACGCAGGCCGCGACGGGCCAGGCTGCGGAGGAAATCCAGCCAGAAGGGCTCGGCCTCAGAGCTGCCGACCGCCATGCCGAGGACCTCGCGCCGGCCGTTGCCGTTGACGCCGACCGCGATGGTGACGGCGACGGGGACGATCCGCCCGGCCTCGCGGACTTTCACGTAGGTCGCGTCGAGCCACAGGTAGGGCCAGTCGCCCTCGATGGGGCGGGAGAGGAAGTCGCCGACCCGCTCGTCGATCTCCGCACAGAGCCGCGAGACCTGGCTCTTGGAAACGCCCTCCAGGCCCATGGCGCGGACCAGGTCATCGACCGAGCGGGTCGAGATGCCTTGGACGTAGGCCTCCTGGATCACCGCCGTCAGCGCTTTCTCGGCCGTGCGCCTGGGCTCCAGGAAGGCTGGGAAGTAGGAGCCACGCCGGAGACGGGGGATCCGTAGCTCGACGGTCCCCGCCCGAGTCTGCCAGTCGCGCTCGCGGTAGCCATTGCGCTGCACCAGCCGGTTGGAGCTGCGCTCGCCATGCGCAGCGCCGGTCAGCTCGCCCACCTCCAGCTCCATCAGCCGCTCGGCGGCGTACCCGATCATCTCGCGCAGGAAGGTGGCGTCGGCGGACTTCTCCAAAAGGCCTCGAAGGGCCATCGTCTCGTCGGTCATCGTGGCTGGTCCATGGTCCAGGGGTTGTCGGTCTCAGCAACCCAACCCTAGCCAGGACCATCACGATGGCCGCCACCATTACGGTGACGGCCTCATACACCACCTCAGGGGGCACAACCCCCTTCGTGAGCACAAGTTCTGAATTGCTTCCCGCTTCGCGGCGCATGGCCCTCTCAGACCGCGGCGGGGGCCATATATCTCGTGCCTTGTTTCCACCGTCCGCTGCGCGCCTGCCGGTGGATCGCGTGGGCTGAAGCAATTGTTCAAGGTTGCCGAGTAGCCGGAAAGTGGCATGTTTTAACCCTTAGCCATTCATTACCGGCGATTTCAGGAGTGCGATAGCGCTCGCTCCGTGTAGGACCAAAGGAGAGCGCATGCCTAAGTTGATGGCCAGGAAGGCCAAGCTCCTCACCGTGACCGCCACTGCTCTGCTCGTGGGTGGCATCGGTGGGCTGACCTGGTTCGGCTTCGATAATGCTCGCGAGACACAGCTCTGGGTCCGCCATACCTATGAGGTCATCACGGCGGCTGACCAGCTCGGAATAGCAGTGCGCGATGCCGAGATCGGCCAGCGCGGTTACCTGCTGACCGACCGCGACGACTATCTCGGCTCCCACCGGGATGCACTCGGCCGTATCACCCGGCTTCAGGAGGAGCTTCGCCGCCTGACCTCCGACAATCCTGTCCAGCAGGACCAGCTTCGCGCCCTCGCGCCTCTTCTCCAGCAAAGATTGGACAGCCTGGGGCGTGCCATCCAGGTGCGTCGTGATGAAGGGCCTGAGGCGGCCCGAGCCATGGTACAGGCCGGCCGCGGGCGGCAACTCACAGCCGCGATCGAGGCCGCCCTCGCAGCGGTCCATGCCGAGGAGGAGCGTCTCCTCGCGCTGCGAAAGGAGGCGGCCGACCGGAGCCAGGCCCTCACCCGCTGGCTCGCTCTGGGCGGGGCCGCCCTGGCGATCGCGCTGCTTGCCCTGTCCGCCCGCTTCCTCGCTCGGGCAGAGGCGCAACTGACCCGGTCCGAGGCCACGCAGCACGCTTTAGCGGACCAACTGCGCACCGCGCTCGAGAGCATCAGCCAGGGGATTGCCGCCTTTGACGCCGAGGGCCGACTCGTGCGCTGGAACGAGTGCTTCGTGGCCCTGCTCGGCCTGTCCCGTTCCATGATGCGCGAGGGCACCGCCTATGAGGCCATTGCCGAGCAGGTCGGTGCGGCCACAAGCGGCCCCATGCTGGAGACATGGGATCAAATCCGCCATGGGCGCGGGGGACGGTCCTCCGACGAGCCGGTGGTTTATGAACGGACGCGCGCGACCGACGGCCGCAGCTTCGAGCTACGCCGCACGGCCATGCCGGGTGGGGGCTTCGTGCTGACCGTGACGGACATCACGGAGCGGGTCCGCGCTGAGGCGGCGGCGCGGAGCGCCCAGCGCCTCCAGGCCATGGGTCAACTCACCGGCGGCATTGCCCATGACTTCAACAACCTGCTCACGGTGGTCCTGGGCAACCTGGAACTCGCCAAACCGAAACTCGAGGAGGGCAGCCCGGTCCTGACACGCATCGATCGGGCGATCTGGGGCGCCAGACGTGGGGCTGCCTTGACCCAGCAACTCCTGGCTTTTGCCCGCAAGCAGCCGCTCGCGCCGGCGCCGATCAATCTCTCCGCCATGCTGCCGGATATGGCGGAACTCCTCCGCAGGACACTCGGGCCGCAGATCGAGGTTCGGGTGGTGGATGCGGCCGGGCTGTGGCCTGCGATGGCGGACGCAGTGCAGGTCGAGAGCGCCTTGCTCAACCTGGCCCTCAATGCCCGGGACGCGATGCCCGAGGGTGGGCGACTTACCATCGAACTGGCGAACAAGGTGCTGGACGAAGGCTATGCGCGCCAGCACGCTGAGGTCACGCCGGGCGACTATGTGATGCTGGGTGTCTCGGATACCGGCACCGGAATGCCTCCGGAGGTGCTGGCCCGCGCGTTCGAGCCCTTCTTCACGACGAAGGAGGTCGGCAAGGGCACGGGGCTCGGCCTCGCCATGGTGTTTGGCTTCGCCAAGCAGTCGGGCGGGCATGTGAAGGTTTATTCCGAACCGGGAGAGGGCACGACGGTACGGCTCTACCTGCCGCGCGCTGTCGGGGTGAAGCTCGCCGGAGCGCAGCGCCCCGGAACCCCGGTGGAGCTGCCACGCGGCTCGGGCACGGTGCTGATCCTGGAGGACGAGCCTGCGGTGCGGGAAGTGGCCACCGCCATCCTGCGCGATCTCGGATACCGGGTGCTGGAGGCCAGCGATGGGGCCGAGGCCCTGCGGGTATTCGAGCAGAATGGAGCCAAAGTCGATCTGCTCCTGTCCGATGTGGTCCTGCCCGGCGGTATGAAGGGCCATGAAGTGGCCCACAAGCTCAAGGAGGTTCGCCCGGGACTGCCGGTGCTGTTCATGTCCGGCTACACGGAGAATGCCATTGTGCATCATGGCCGCCTGGACGATGGGGTGCACTTCATCGCCAAGCCGTTTGCGCGAGAGCAACTCGCGCGCAAGGTGACCCAGGTGCTGGACGCCCCTGCCAACCAACGGCGCTCGGAAGGGGGCCAAGTCGTGTCCCTCAACCCTCGCCAGCCCGGAAGTCGCTGAGGGTGCCACGGCCGACCGTCACCAATATCGTCCTCGGTGTGCGCAACGAGGAACAGCTGACGCAGAATCTGGGCGCGGTCCGCTGGAACCTCTCCGCCGAGCAGGTCGCCTAACTGGAAAAGGCCAGCTTCCGCCAGCCGGCCTATCCCTATTGGCACCAGACCGGCTTCTACGAGCGCGACCCGAAGCCCGCCGCCTGGACCGCCGGCTGACCTCCGTCTCATCGGCCGGTCTGCCCTGCGCTTGGGGGGGAACACCTGAGTAGCGTACTGTGGGGACTACTGAGATCGTTGGACCGGCCACGCTGGCCTTGAGGCGCTGATGCCTGAAATGGGATGCATCGAACTGCGGACCTATCAAACCATGAAAGGTACGCACAGGACCTCGGCAATCCCCACAGCTGGGTCGTCTGAGGTCAGGCCTTGAGCTTGGCAACCGGCGGTGGGCTCGGATGCAGCATGATGTGGCTATCCTCGACGTCCACGCGTGCTTCGGGATACGCAGCGACCGCCTCCGCGAGGGACTCAAGGAAGTAGGGTTTCCAGGCCCACAAATGGCGATAGCCCGCGCCAAACTGCTGGTAGAGGTCTTTCCAGCCAATCGGTGTCCGCTTCTCCAAATGATGCAGCCGGAACGCGAGCCAGACGTAGACATCGAGAGCAGTTGAACTGTTCTTGAGCTGCCGAATGGCTCCGTCATGAAGTGGTACTGGATGTCGGCGAAGTTGGTCGAAGAAGTCACTGTCGAGAAATACTTTATCCTCAAAGAGGTTCTCTTGCCGGTCGTCACTGCGGCTCGTATCGTGGAAGAATAGTCCCGATTTGATAATTCGCTCGTTCGTCATCATCGTTGGAGAACTGGGGCGTTGACCTGAGCGACCTTCCAACTTCCAGCTGAATCGCATGCTGCAGGCGGCGATGCGCCTCGCCTGCTCCCGGAGAGCCCTGGCTGTTTCCCCTCCAACGGAAAGCCCCATCCGTCCCATCCATTCGCGCATGGAACGGCCGAGACTGACTTCACGGTTGCTTGTGAGTACGGCTTGCGTCTGCAGGTAGATCAGGATCAGACGAGCGCGGGCTCCGTGCGGTACCCCGGCCATTTTGGATGGGCCGTCCCCGAGTTTGATCCGGCCAGGTTCAATGATTAGCGTGAGGGGCCCGACGGTGCGTTCCCACGCTTGGTCGTCGGCCAGCTTACGATGAGGAAGAGACGTAAGGCACAACCCTGAGTAGCTGTAGCCTTTACGCCCGCTATCATCTCCCAGGACCTCGCTGGCGATATTCACCAGCGACCGATGGTCCGGGTCGACAAGTTCTTTGGCAGCATCGCGGCCGTGGACAAGTACGAGTTGGCGTACCCCTTTCGCCGCATCGGCCATCACACGCTCCACGTTCAACTCATCATGGATCGGTTTTGCCGGGTCGCGTCGGGAGCCGTCAATGTGGGGATTACTGAGGGTCGTCAATGGGAAGAACTAGTTGCTTCTAATTGTAGTGCTTGGCAGTTCCCACGGGATAACAGCTGATCTCTCGGCATTCCCCACGCGGACCTCAGTACTCCCCACGGGGTAACGCCAGGGCTGGTGGATAACTTTCAGGGCTGACCAGCTTCTTGGACGGGCGACTCGCCGCCGAGTCGCTGTTTGCTCAACGCGGTATCACCCCGTGCTCTTCTCCGGCGTCTGCTCCCTGTGGGGAATACTGAGGTGCCACAGCTGCTGGCCGCCAGTCTGCTTGGCATCGCGATCTTCTGGGAGGTGCTTGGGCCGGCCGGCGGCTTCCACTCTGCCGCACCGACAGACCAGAGCGGGCATCGTCGTCCAGAAGCTGCAGGGGTCGACGGATCAGAGCGGGGCACCCGGAGAGCAGCGGAGCCCGTAATAGCCGGGCCGCATGCCCATCTCGCCGATCTTCACTGCCTGGCCAAGGCTGCCTGGACCCTCCGGGCGAGGGTGTCGAGATCGAAGGGCTTGTCGATCACCTCGCTCCCCGGGGGCAGGTCGGTGCCCGCATAGCCGGTGATGAACAGCAAAGGTATTCCGGGCCGCCGCTCGCGCACCGCCTCGGCGACCTGCCGCCCATTCATCCCGTTCGGCAGCCCCACATCCGTGACCAGCATGTCGATATGCGCGCCGCCGTCCAGAAGGTGCAGCGCCGCGGGGCCGTCGGCCGCTTCCAACACGCGATACCCAAGTTCGCGCAGCCGCTCGGCCGCTGCGTCCCGCGCGATGTCCTCGTCATCGACCAGCAGCACGGCCTTGCCCGGCTGAGCTCTGTCGGGCGCCGGAGCGGCACTCGGCCTTTCGGCCACGTCCACCTGCGCGTGCTGCGGCACGTACAGACGCACGGTGGTACCCTTTCCGGGGGCGCTCTCCAGCCGAACCAGCCCTCCTGATTGTTGCACGAAGCCGTAGACCTGGCTCAGTCCCAGTCCTGTCCCTTGGCCGACCGGCTTGGTGGTGAAGAACGGCTCGAAGACCCGGTCCAGCACGTCGGCCGACATGCCCACGCCAGTGTCGGCGACAGAGATCGCCACGTAATCCCCCGGCGCGGCGCCCTCCTGTCCGACGAGGTCCGCCGCCGTCAGGCGGATATCGTCCGTAGCAATCGATAGCTGCCCGCCTTCCGGCATCGCGTCGCGGGCATTGATGCAGAGGTTCAGCAGCGCGCTTTCCAGCTCGCTCGGGTCGCACAGCACCCGCGCCCGGCCGTCGCGCAGCAGCAGTTCCAGGCGGACCGCCGGTCCGACTGTCCGGCGGATCAGATCCGCCATTCCCGCTACGAGCGCGTCCGGGTCCACTGGCCTTGGCTCCAGCCGCTGCCGCCGCGCGAAGGCCAGCAACCGCCGGGTCAGCCCGGCCGCCCGCTCGACTGACTGGCGCGCGGGTTCGAGGTAGCGCAGCACGTCCGCAATGCGGCCCTCCGCGGCCCTCCGCCGCGCCATATCCAGGCTGCCCACGATGCCCTGGAGCATATTGTTGAAGTCATGCGCGATGCCGCCCGTGAGCTGGCCCACCGCCTCCATCTTCTGCATCTGCCGCAGGGCCGCCTCGGCGCGCTCACGTTGCGCCATCTCCGCTTGCAGGCTGTCGAGGGCGTGCCGCAGATCGGCGGTGCGCTCGGCGACCTGTGCCTCAAGCTCCTCGCGGCCGTGAGCCAGCACCTCGCGGGCGTGCACCTGGTCGTCGATGTCGGTCGAGGTGCCGAACCACTCGAGGATGCGGCCTTGCGCGTCCCGCATCGGCGTGGCTCGGCTCTGAAACCAGCGCCAGGTCCGGTCCGCGGCGCGGTATGTGCGGTGCTCGACGGAGAAGCGGCCACGTGCCTCTGCCTCGGCCCAGGCTGCCATCGTTGCCGCGCGGTCGTCGGGGTGGATCGCGTCGAGCCAGCCCAGGCCGAGGCTCGCCTCCTCTGAGAGGCCGCTGTAATCGACCCATTGGGGGCTTCCCCAGATCCGCTCGCCCGAGCTGCGCGAGCGGAACACGAGCTGCGGGATGCCCTCCACGAGGGAGCGTAGCCTGGCCTCGCTCTCGCGTAGCGCCTGCTCGGTCGCCTTTCGGTCGGTGACGTCGAGGACGAGCTCGACCGCGACGCCCTCCTCCAGCATCCTGCCGGCAAATAACCCCCACCAGCGCGAGCCGTCCTTGCGGATATACTCCTTCTCGAAGGGGGTGCCCTGGCCGGTGGCCTTCAGCTCCTCCAGGACATGCAGGGTCTGCGCCATCCATTCCGGCGGGGTGAGTTCGTCCCAGCGCAGCCGACCCGCTTCCAGATCCCCGCGGGTGAAGCCGGACATGCGCAGGAAAGCCTCATTGGCGTCCGTGATCTGACCCCCGGAGTTGAGAAAGATCACCCCCACCGTCTCGATCCCGACGATGCGGCGGAACCGCTCCTCGCTCCTGCGCAGGCGCGCCTCGCGGTCGCGCAGGTCCCCGGTTACGCGTAGGCGATCCACCGCCGCCGCGAGAAGATTGGCATAGGTGCGGAGGAAGGCGGTGTCGTCCTCTGTGAACTCGCGCGGCTTGCGGCTGTCGATCTGCAGGATGCCGTACGGAGGCTTGTCCTCGGCGCCGATGATGGGGACGTTGGCCACTGCCTTGACGCCGTTTTCGACCAGGAAGGGCGGATAGGTGAACCGCGTCTCCTGCGCGATGTCAGCGGAGATCATCGGCCGGCCCGTCTTCAGGGCATAACCCTCCGACGTGTCCTCCGACGCCTTGATGGTCACCTCGCCGACCACCCCGGGCTTCCAGCCCACGCCCGCGCGGACGAACAGGGTCTCGCCGTCCTCCTGGAGCTCCATCACCTTGGAAAGATCGGTGCCGAGGGCCTCCCCCACCAGGCGGCAGGCCTCGGTCAGGATCTCGTCCAAGTCGTCGGACTTCAGCGCAAGCTCCCCGAACCGGGCCAGAGCCGTCTGCTGGCGAAGCAGCTCCCGACTGACGCTTTCGTCCCTTTCGCGCAAAACGCTTCCCCATATCCTGCGGTCCGGCGCCATCAGCGGCTCCGCCGGGCTCCGAGGCCAACTCGGGACGAGCCGTTGCCGGGCGGAAGTCCGGATGCCAACCCTCCAAAACGCGACCGAGGGGACGCCGTTTCGACGGTGCTTGGGAGGCGCTATGCAAAGAGCATGGTAGAGGCGGAACGGAGCTAGAGGCTGTTATGGACCTGTGGGTAGGTAACGATCAGGCTGTGGGGCATGAGTGCCCGCAAGCCGTACCCCTCTGACGTTTCCGATGATGAATGGGCGCTGGTTGCGCCCTACCTGACCCTGCTGCCGGAGGACGCCGGACAGCGCGAGCATGCGCTGCGCGAGGTGTTCAACGGCCTGCGCTATGTGATCAAGACCGGGGCGCCCTGGCGCTGGATGCCCAACGACCTGCCGCCCTGGGCTGCGGTCTATCAGCAGGCGCAGCGCTGGCTGGCGGCTGGTTGCTTCGAGGCTCTGGCCGAGGATCTGCGCACTGTCCTGCGCCTGGCTGCTGGCCGCAAAGCCCAGCCCAGCGCTGCCATCCTGGATAGCCGGACGCTCCGCTCGACGCCGGAGAGCGGCGCGCGGGCCGGGTATGACGGCGCCAAGCGGAAGCAGGGTGCCAAGTTGCATCTGGCGGTCGACACGCTGGGCCATCTGCTGGCGTTGCATGTGACCGCCGCCAATGCGGACGATCGTGGCGAGGTTGGGCGGCTGGCCCAGGCGGTGCAGGCCTCCACCGGGCAGAGCGTCGAACTGGCCTATGTCGACCAGGGCTATACCGGCGCGCGGGCGGCTGATGCGGCCAGGGCGAACGGCATTGAGCTGGAGGTGGTGAAGCTACCCGAGGCCAAGCGTGGCTTCGTGCTGCTGCCACGGCGCTGGGTGGTCGAGCGATCCTTTGCCTGGGCAACACGTTTTCGACGACTGGTGAAGGACTATGAGCGCTACGCCAGCACCCTTGCCGATCTCCACCTCGTCGCCTTCGTCTGCCTCATGCTCAAACAGGCCGCTCTACTCGCGGCAGGTCCATAACAGCCTCTAGCACTACTTTGGCAGACTATCGGAACTGGACTGCTGGCAGGGCGCTCTGATCTGGTGTGATCGGAGGCGGTCATGGTGTCGGGCACGGGTTGGCGGGGTGAGCTGGAGCGCTGGCTGGCGCCGTTCCTGGAGAGGCTTGGGCATCCGGCGCGACGGGCGATGTGCCCGCTCTACGTCGCAGGCCTGATCGGACCAGGCGAGCGCAAGAGCATCCAGCCCATGGCCGAGCGCCTGGGCCTGCCGAGCCACGACGCCCTGCACCACTTCATCGCTGGCGGGAGCTGGGACATGAAACCGCTGGAGGCGGCGCTGGTGGCTCAGGCGGACCGGCTGGTGGGTGGGCTGGACGCCAATCTCGTCATCGACGACACGGCGCTGCCCAAGAAGGGACGCGGCTCGGTCGGCGTCGCTCCCCAATACGCCACAGTGCTCGGCAAGAACGCCAACTGCCAGACGCTGGTCTCGCTGACCCTGGCCCGCGCCGAGGTGCCGGTCCCGGTCGCTCTGCGCCTGTTCCTGCCCGAGACATGGACCGGCGATCCGCCCCGCCTCGACAAGGCCGGTGTGCCAGAGCCCTGGAGGACGCCCCGCACCAAGCCCGAGCTCGCGCTCGCCGAATTGGATCGGGTCGTGGCGGCAGGGGCGCGGTTCGGCACTGTGCTGGCCGATGCGGGATACGGTGTCAGCGCCTCGTTCCGCCAAAGCTTGAGCGAGCGTGGGCTGGCTTGGGCCGTCGGGATCCCGCGCATCCTCAAGGTCTACCCTCTCGACGTCGGGCTGCTCGCACCCCCTCCTGGCAGTCGGCGCCGCCTGCAAGAGCCCGATCAGCTCTCCCGTTCAGCCGAGGAGGCTCTCGCCGGCGCCCTGTGGCGCGCCATCACCTGGCGCCGCGGCACCAAGGGGCGCCTCACCGCCCGGTTCGCGGCCCTGCGCATCCGCGTCGCGGACGGTAAGGCCCAGCAGATTGGTGGCAGGCCTGCGCAGCACCTGCCGGGCGAGGAGGCCTGGGTGGTGGGCGAACGGCGCGCCTCGGGCGAGACGAAGTACTACCTCTCCAACCTGCCCGCCGACACGGGCCTCAAGGCTCTGGCGACCGCCATCAAGGCGCGCTGGACCTGCGAGCAGGCGCATCAGCAACTCAAAGAGGAACTCGGCCTCGACCACTTCGAGGGGCGATCCTGGACTGGACTGCACCGACACGCGCTGATGACGATGCTGGCCTTTGCGTTCCTGCAGCACCGTCGTCTGACCGAGGCAAAGCGGGGGAAAAAGGCGAGCCGGGCCACCACCGCAGCCCAGCCTGCCCGCCGTGCGGGCCGCCCTCGTCGCCTACCTACTCCGCGCCCGAACGCTGCCGAGATGCCCCCACTGCCGCAAATGGATCAGCACACCGCCTGAACCAAGTTTGCCAAAGTAGTGCTAGACCGTGGCGCGGCCCCCATGTCCCTGACGAGGCGAGGATTACGGCCGCCCGGCGACGCGGCGTCCCGTCACCTTCCGCGGGGATGAGCGCTGAAGCCGCGCCTCTCTTTCCATCCGCAACGATTTCGTTGGTGCGACGGTGGGTTCCGTGACGGGACCGAAGTCGTAAGCCGTTTCGGCAGGGGTGAGCAGGCCGAAGAGAGACGCGTCGCCGTGATGCGCCAGATTGAGGCCGCTGACGCTGTCATCCCGGCATTGATGGCGGAGGTTCTTCTTCCGTCTCCTCAAGAAGATCGATGAGCTCGGCAACGCGGCCGGAGGCCAAACGCTGGCCGCTGTTTATCGGGGCTTCGTCGTTGCTGAGCCACGCATATGCCTCGGCGAGCTCGTCTCGGGTGGCGCCTGTGGCCAGAATGCGGGCCATCAGGTCGTTGTCCACCGTCCCGAGGATCGAACGGACATCCTCCCCTGTCAGAGCAGACATCGCGGTCTCCCTACTTCGGCCGGGTCGCGTTCGACATGGCGGTCACTGGGCTGCGGACGCCCCACCTGCCGGCGGCTTTCCCGGCCAGTTATCCTTGCTCGCGGGAGTATGACGACTCTGGCCTGGGGTTGCACACATTGCCCCTCCGCTCGGTCCTGCGCCGTCTAGAGCATCCAGCGCCGCGCCAGGCGCTGGCCGGCATGGCCTTGGGGAATCACCGTGCCGTGCATGACAGGGTCCAGACGCGGAGCTTGCACCGGCGGCACGCTCGTGACTGTCCCGGCGAGCCGAGCGACGCGCTCCCGAATGGTCGGATGGGTGCGCAGCCAGCGCAGCCACCAGGCGCCGCTGCGCGTGGCCAGCCGCTCCCAGTCATCGCCCTGAAGGCGTTCGAGCCGCAGCAGTGCGGCCGCGAGCCCAGCGGGATCGCCGGTGAGCTCCACAGCCCCGGCATCGGCGAGGAACTCACGTCGCCGCGAGAGGGAAAGCGTGAGGAGGTCGCCCACCGTCGGTGCGACGACGAGCAGCAGGATGGCTAGCGGCGACGGCACCGCGCCGGCGGCCATCAGGATCGGCAGCCAGAGCAGCAGTAGGATGCTGCCGAGCAGGCCCATGCCGCGCGTCAGTGTCGCCGCGGCGGCGGCAAGGCGCATGACCCACAGGTCCCCGTGGCGAAGGTGAGCCATTTCATGCGCAAGCACGCCTGCCACTTCCCGGGGTGGCAGGGCGGCGAGCAGGCCGGTGGTCAAAGCGATCGCCGGCCTGTCCCGACCACCACCGGCCATCGCCTGAAGCTGGCGTGAGGGGATCAGGTGCAGCATGGGGAGGCGCGAAAGGCCGGCCCGGCGGGCCAGCTCCCGGGTCAGCGCATAGAGTTCCGGTGCCTGCGCCGGGTGGAGCGGGACGGCGCCGAACACGTAGCGGAATGCCGGATCGCCCGCGCCAGGCTCCAGCAGGAGTAACAGCAGCGCGGCGCCGGCCGCGAGCAGCATGCCGTCTGGGCCAGCCAGGAGGCTGCCCGTCACCGCCGCGAGCAGCCCAAGGCCAGCAAGCAGCAGTATCGACTGCAGCCGGTTCTCCCACTGGTGGCGGCGCAGCGCCGCCCGGTCGAGCCAGAGCGCCGTTGGCGGGGTCGCCGTCAGAAATGCAGAGCCGGATCGACGGCGCATGGTTCCACTCATTACCAGTGGCAGGCGGCGAGGCAAGGCTGTGCTGCCGCAGCGGTGTAGACCCGCCCAATCTACGCCGGAAGGATAGGCGGCGCGGGCGATCTGACAGGAGACACCACGCACCCCTGCCGGAAACAGCCTCGCTCTCGGTGCCGCGCTACCACCACGCGGTCATGCCAGAGGTCGCATTGGGAGCGCGGTCGAGGCGGTCTTGAAATCGCGGCCGCTTCGACTAGCTAGTCGGTCGCCGAACGCCCATGAAGGGGTTTGGCGAGGAGCCCATCGGGCTCCCGGTCTCGTATCCATGTTGCTCGAAGAGGATATGGCTATGGGAATGATGGATCTTGCTCCGCTCAGCCGGTCCCTGATCGGCTTCGACCGGATGTTCGAGGACGCCCTGCGCCTCAATCCGGACGACAACTACCCGCCTTACAACATCGAGAAGACGGGCGATGACGCGTACCAGGTGACTCTGGCCGTCGCGGGCTTCACGCCTGACGAGCTGACCATCACCTGGCAGCCGAACGCGCTGGTTGTCGCCGGCAAGAAGGCCGAGCAGAACGGCGGCCAGTATCTCCACCGCGGGATCGCCGGCCGGTCCTTCCAGCGCCAGTTCAGCCTGGCTGACTATGTGAAGGTTGCCGGCGCCAGCCTGGAGAACGGCATGCTCTCCATCGATCTGGTGCGCGAGGTGCCCGAGGCTCTGAAGCCGCGGCGCATCGAGATCGCGAACAGCAATCAGCCGCAGCAGATCGAGAGCAAGGCGGCCTGAACAGCAGCTGGTCTCCTGAATAAGCAGTCGGTGTGGGCGTCAGCCGGGCTGGCGCCCGCGCCTCCTGTCCGTCTGAGATGAGGTGTATCATGGACGTGAAGGGCCTGATGCCCTGGAGCCGAAGCCGCAACCTGCCGGCCTCGCGCTTCTCCGGGGAGGACAACCCATTCCTCGCGCTGCATCGCGAGATGAACCGCACATTCGACGACTTCCTGCGCGGTGTGGATCGGCATGGAATAGGGGTTCTGACTCAATTTTGCTGAAGTTGACGTGCTGGGTTCCCTGGTCAGTCAGGGATCAGCAGGATGGCGAGGAACCTCAGTCCAGCAGCTTTAATCCCGCCAGGATTCGTCCTGGAGAGCGTGGACGAGACCGGCACAGCGGTGGTGATGACGGTGCGACCATCAACGGTAGCAGGGATCTGTCCCGGCTGTGGTGGCGTCAGCCATCGAGTGCACAGCCGCTACACTCGGAACTTGGCCGATCTCCCGTTGAGCGGGCGTCCTGTGGAATTGAAGCTCCTCGTCCGGCGGTTCCGCTGCGACCGTGCCCTGTGCCCCCGCCGCATCTTCTCCGAACGGTTCGTGGCTGCGACGCCATGGGCTCGGCGCACGGCCCGGCTGGACGAGATCGTCCACCACCTCGGCCTGGCGCTTGGCGGCCGTCCGGCCGCGAGCTTCGCCCAGAGGCTGCGATTACCGGTCAGCAACGACACCTTGCTGCGGGTCGTCCGGCGCCGTGGAAGCCCAGCGTTCACGCCACCGCAGGCGGTCGGGATCGATGATTGGGCGTGGAAGCGCAACCACCGTTACGGCACGCTGATCTGCGACCTGGAGCGACGACGCACTATCGCCCTCTTGCCCGACCGCGAGCCCGCAACGGCGCAGGCCTGGTTGTCCGGCCAGCCGCAGATCGAGATCGTGACCCGCGACCGCGGTGGCGCCTACGCCCTGGCCGCGGCACGGGCGCTACCTGATGCGATGCAGGTAGCCGATCGTTGGCACCTGATGGAGAACGCCAGCCAGGCTTTTCTGGCCGCGACCCGAGCCTGCATGCGCCAGGTGCGCGCGGCTATCGGCGCCACCACGGTCGACCCCCGGCTGCTGACCGCGGCGGAGAAGCTCCAGTACGAGGGTTATCTCCGACGTGAGGACGCCAACGCCGCGGTCTTGGCGCTGCACAAGGCGGGCAAGGCGATCAAGGAGATCGTCCGGTGCACCGGTCATAGCCGCGGAACGGTGCGGCGCATCCTGCGCGGCCAGCGCGCGGATGTGTTCCGCACGCGGGAAAGCTCGCTCGACGCACACCTCCCCTGGCTGGACGCGCGCTGGGCGGCTGGAGTCCGCAACGGCGCCGCGCTGTGGCGCGAGCTTCGCGATCTCGGCTTCCACGGCTCGCTGCGGGTGGTCGCAGAGTGGGCGACGCGTCGCCGCCGGTCAGAGCAGGTCAACGTCGAGGGGCTGAGCCGTGTTCCGTCGGCCCGCACCGTGGCACGCCTGATGACCATGGCGCGTGACAGCCTGTCCAAGACGCAGACTGTGACGGTGGCTGCTATCGAAGCCGCGGTGCCTACCCTGGTCCAGGCGCGGGAGATCGTCGAAGCCTTTCACGCCTTGATCCGCCGAAAACATGAGGCCGCGTTGGATGGCTGGCTCGACAGGGCGGCAGCCAGCCTCCTGGCCCCGTTCGCGCGCGGGCTCGCCCGGGATCATGTCGCCGTCCGAGCCGCAATTTCCTCCGCTTGGTCCAACGCCCAAGCCGAGGGGCAGATCAACAAGCTGAAGGTGGTCAAACGCCAGATGTATGGCAGAGGGAATCTCGACCTGCTCCAGGCCCGCGTCATAGCAGCAGGCCGATGACCGCCATCGAAATTGCGTCAGAGCCCCTATTCCATGCCGATCCACACCAGGCCGGTTCCGCGTGCTCCGGCATGTCAGGCCGAAGTTCTCTTGCCGCGGCTGCGAGGCAGTCACCCAGGCCCCGGCGCCCAGCCTGCCGATCCGCCGCGGCCGCGCCACGGCGGGGCTGCTCGCCCATGTGCTGGTGGCCAAATACGCCGACCTGATCCTCCTTGGTTTCCGTGGACACCCAGAGGCAAGCTTTGAGCTGGAGGTGTTCAATGGATCAGCAGGCGACGAGGGCCAAGCCACGTTCCTATACGGAGGACTACAAGCGCCAGGTCGTGGATATGGTGGTCGGTAGCGGGCGCACGCCGACGGCGGTGGCGGGCGAGGTCGGCCTGCACCCGACGCCGTTGTGCCGGTGGGTGCGCCAGTATAGCGCCGGCGGTGGCAAGACCGAGGTGCCGCGGCCTGCAGCTGCCACCTCCCTCAAGCCCTTGCCGGTCCCGACGGCCGACCAGGCTGCCGAGATCGCGCGGCTGCGGCGCGAGTGCGACCGGCTCCGCATGGAGCGGGACATTTTAAAAAAGTCCATTTCGATCTTCGCGGGGCCACTGAGATGAAGTTTCGTGTGGTCGAGGACTGCCGCGATGTCTGGGCGGTCCAGCCGTTGTGCCGCGTGCTGGGGATCTCGACCGCCGGCTACTACGCTTGGCGGTCGCGGCCGGATAGCAAGCGCGCCGTCGAGGATTGTGCCCTGCTGGCCGACATCCGCCAGACCCATGCCAACAGCGGTGGCCGTTACGGCAGTCCCCGTGTGTATGCCACCTTGCGGGCGCAGGGGCGACAGGTTGGACGTGGACGGATCGAGCGCCTGATGCGGCGGCATGGCGTGCGCGGCCTTGTCGCCCAGCGCCGCCGCGTGCAAACCACCGACACCCGCCAAGCCTTCCCGGTCGCTCCCAATCTGCTGGAACGCAAGTTCTCCACCACCAGCAGGCCGAACCAAGTCTGGCTGGCAGACCTGACCTACATTCCGACAGCTGAAGGTTGGCTGTACATGGCCGCCATCATGGACCTGCACAACCCGTAAGATCGTGGGCTGGTCCATGCGCGACCATCTCAGGGCCGAGCTGGCGACCTCGGCGCTGCTGATGGCCATCCAGCGCCAGCGTCCCAGTGCCTGGCCTGATCCAACATTCCGACCGCGGCGTCCAATATGCCTGCGGTGACTACCAGGCGGCGCTGACCAAAGCAGCCATCATCCCGTCGATGAGCCGGCGGGCCAACCCGCTGGACAACGCGCCAATGGAGAGCTTCTTCCATACGCTGAAAACCGAGCTGGTGCATCACCGGGCCTGTGCCACCAGGGATGAGGCCAAGCGCGACCTGTTCTCCTACGTCGAGGGCTTCTACAACCGACAGCGCCTTCATTCGGCTCTGGACTACCGCACGCCAGACCAGGCAGAACGGCAGGCAGCAAACGTAGCGTAACCCGTCCACAGAAGTCGTGGAGGATCAATTGGTGAGATGCCGAGCTAGAAGACGTCCCGAGTTTTCACCGGAGGACCGCGTCTGCTATCTCGAAACATCACGGTCTTTTATGACTGTAGATATCAGTGACCCAGCGAAAGCGACGCCCACAACCGCACATGGCTGGCATCGATAACGCCGAGGCTTGGTCCCTTTCAGTTGGTGCAGCTGGGGCCGCGGGCGCGGCGGACGTTGCGGGTGAGCGTGAACCGCATCACTGCCAACCCTCGATGACGATCTTGCCGCGTGCGGTAGTGCTCTCAAGCGCCTGGTGCGCGCGCTTGAGGTTCGCGGCGTTGATGGGGGAGAACCGTTCGGTGAGGGTGGTGCGCACCTCGCCGGCGTCCACGAGGCTGGCGATGGCCGACAGGATCTGACCCTGCGTTTCCATATCAGCGGTCTCGAACATGGACCGGGTGAACATAAACTCCCAGTGGGTCGACACCGACTTGCGTTTGAACGGTACGACATCGAGCGTTTTGGGGTCGTCGATGAGCGCAAAACGTCCCTGCGGGGCGATCAGCTCGGCGATCTGCTCGATATGCTCGTCGGTGTGCGTGGTCGAGAAGACGAAAGCCGGCGCGCCGATGCCCAAATTCGCCACTTGCCGAGCCAGCGGCTGGCGATGATCGATGACATGGTGAGCACCGAGCTCACCCACCCAGGCCTGCGTTTCAGGGCGCGAGGCCGTCGCAATGACGATCAGCTCGGGTACTTGGCGAGCAAGCTGGATTGCCATCGAGCCTACCCCGCCGGCACCCCCGACAATCAACAGCGCATGTGCTGCACCGGCTACAGGAGTACGCACGGACAATCGCTCGAAGAGGGCCTCCCACGCGGTGATCGCCGTCAGCGGCAACGCCGCTGCCTCTGCCCAATCGAGGCTGGCCGGCTTCTTCCCGACAATGCGCTCGTCGACCAGGTGCAACTCGGCGTTGGTCCCATCGCGGCCGATGCTGCCCGCGTAGAAAACCTCGTCGCCCGGTTCGAAACCACGCACTTCAGGGCCAACAGCGCGAACGACACCGGCGGCATCCCAACCCAGGACACGCCAATCACCGTGGATCGAACCCGAGCCAGCGCGCACCTTCGTGTCAACCGGGTTTACCGAGACAGCCTTGACCTCGACGAGGAGATCACGGCCGGTAGCGTTGGGATCGGGAAGTTCGATATCGACGAGAGCTTCCGTGCGATCGATCGTTCCGGGCTGCTGGTAGCCGATTGCGCGCATGATAATTCCTATTGTCAGGGGCTGTATAGCGAACTTTGTCGCGTACGGGATACGCACAAGCGACGTCGCGGTCCGACATCGTCCTCAGGCTGGCGACGGCGTGGCTGCCGCTGCCGTCTTCCCCGTGAGGTCGGTGATGACCGCGCCGATCAGCGCCCGTAACCAGCGGTGTGCGGGATCATGCCGATAGCGGACGTGCCAAGCCATTTCCACGGGAAAGCTGCCAAGGTCGACCGGAGCCGGCAGGATCTTCAGCCGGGGGTCGTGCATCAGCCGCCTGCAGATGAGCGAGGGCAAGGTGGCGCAATAGTCGGTCACCGCCACCATCTCGGCTACCGCGAAGAAGTTGGTCACGGAGATCGCGACGTCGCGCTTCAGCTGCTGCTGCGCCAGCGCCTGGAACAGCCCGGCGCGCATCCGTCCGGGCGGCACGATGTTGACGTGCTTCATCGCCTCGAACTGTTCGCGCGTCATGGCATCGCCGACGCCCGGATGGTCGGCGCGGACGGCGCAGGCGAGCCCCTCGTCCATCAGGTGCTGGACGACGAGGTTGTCGGGCGGGTCGACGATGCGGCCCAGCACGAGCGCCGTCGTGCCCGACAGGACGCCTGTCTCAACGAGATCGTTGCCGTAGGGCGTCAGGCGGAGCTTGATGCCGGGCGCGACCTTCTCCAGGCGCGCCACGACAGCGGGCACGAGGACGAACTCGACATAGCCGTTCGGCGCGATCGTGAAGAGCCGTTCGGCCTGTGCGGGGTCGAAGGCCTGCTGACCGAGGACCGCGTTGTCGAGCTGCGCGAGTGCCTCGGCGATCAGCGGCGAGAGTTCGAGCGCGATCGGGGTCGGCTGGATGCCGTAGCGCTCGCGGACGAACAGCTGGTCCTGAAGCATCAGTCGTAAACGCGATAGGGCGTTAGACAGGGCGGGCTGTGTCATGCCCATGCGCTCGGCGGCCCGCGTGACGCTGCGCTCCTCCATCAACGCGACGAAGATCGGCAGCAGGTTCAGATCGTAGCGCATGCAGTCATCCTGTCAGCCGTATATCTGAAATCAGAAAGATAAACTTCTGGAATATGTCAACGAGGCCCATTTCCCATCCATCGGCGATCGACGCCGCGAACATGGAGGTTCAGATGAGCAATGGTCAGGTTCTCGTTCTTGGATCGAACGCGACGCAGATCGGTCTGCGTGGCGGCGGTACCGCGACGGTCGGTCAGTATCTCAACGAGACGGCGGTCCCCGCGCTGGCTCTGCTCGACGCCGGCTATGATATTGTTCTCGCCACGCCCAATGGGGCCAAGCCGCACATCGACGCCGCCTCCGTTTCGGTTGATCATTTTGGCGGCGATGAGACGGCATTCCAGCGCGCCAAGGACTTTTTTGCCAGCCACCCAGCGATGAACGACGTGCGTACGCTGAAATCGGTCGTCGACGAGGGTCTGGACGGCTTCGCTGGCGTGTTCGTGCCGGGAGGTCACGCGCCCATCGTCGACCTGATGCAGGACCGCGATGCGGGCACGATCCTCCGTCACTTCCACGCGGCGGCCAAGCCGACCGCGCTCCTCTGCCACGGACCGGTGGTCGTTGTCGCCGCGCTCGAGGAGGCTTCGGCCTTCCGCAAGGCGCTGGTGGCAGGCGATGACGCCGGTGCGGCCGACCTGGCGCGAGACTGGATCTACGCGGGCTACCGCATGACCGTCTTCTCGGCGAGCGAGGAGAAGATCGCTGAAGAGCAAGTGCTGAAGGGCGAGCTCTGCTTCGACATGGAAAAGGCGCTGCGGTCGGCCGGTGGCGACGTCTCGGTCACCGACAAGAACTTCGCTTCGAATGTCGTCGTGGACCGGGAACTGATCACGGGTCAGAATCCGGCGTCGGACCGAGCCATGGCCGACGCGTTGATCGAAGCCCTCGATCGCGCCGCTGCGTGAGTACCAGGATGACCGGCGGGGCGCTAAGGGTGCGCCCTCCCACGGATATAACCAAGACAAGGAACGGTGCCATGACCGCCAACGTGAAGATCGTCGCCGTCCTCACCGCCCGTGCGGATACCGTCGACCGCCTGCGCGCTCTGCTCGACGCCATGCTAAAGCCGAGCCGTGCCGAACCGGGCAATTTGCGCTACGATCTCTGGCAGGACCAGAGCGATCCGAACCGTTTCGTGCTCGACGAGCTGTACGCAGACGCGGATGCAGTCGCCGCCCACCGTGCGACGCCCCACTTCCAGAACTACCTCTCTCAGATCGGCGATCTGGCCGAGCGCGCCGCGTTTGTCCTCAACCCCGTCTCGGCGACCTGAGGATGGTGCCAATGGGCAAGCCTGAAGAATGGGTGGGATCGGCGCTGCTCGCACAACCGTTCTACACCGAGGAACTGCGGATGACCGGCCTGTTGGCACCTCCGCTCCGCGTGGGCTTGATGAGCCTCGTTCATCTACCCGGCTACCGCTGGGGCGGAGCCGCGATCCGGCGACAAAGCAACATCTGACTTGAAGGAATACAGTCATGACCAAGGGTATCGAAGGCAAGGTCGTTCTCATCACCGGCGGTAGCACCGGCATAGGCGCAGAAACCGCGCGTCTTCTCGCGGAACGCGGCGCGAAGGTGGCCATCGCCGCGCGGCGCAAGGACAGGCTCGACGAGGTCGTCGCGGAAATCGCCGCAAGCGGCGGCGCGGCACGTAGCTACGCACTCGACGTCACCGACAAGTCGGCAGTCCAGTCCGTCGTCGCCGCGATCATCGCCGACTTCGGCCGCCTCGACGTGCTGATCAACAACGCCGGGCTGATGCCGATCCGTCCGATGGCCGAGGTCAACACAGACGAGTGGGACCAGATGATCGACGTCAACCTGAAGGGTACGCTCTACGGCATCGCGGCGGCCCTTCCCGCCTTCCTCGAGCAGGGCAGCGGACACATCATCAACCTGAGCTCGGTTGCGGGCATCAAGGTCTTCGCACCGGGCGGCACGGTCTATTCCGGCACCAAGTTCGCCGTCAGCGCGATCAGCGAGGGCTTGCGCCACGAGGTGGGTGAAAAGGTCCGTGTCACGTCAATCGAGCCTGGAGCTGTCGAAAGCGATTTGAAGTTCACGACGTCTGGCACGGCTGCCGAGACGGTGCTCGACTTCTACAAGCAGGCCATCCCAGCGGCATCGGTGGCGCGTGCCATCGCGTTCGCTGTCGAACAACCTGATGACGTCGACGTCAACGCGATCGTCATCCGGCCGACCGCACAGCAGTTCTGATTTCGACGAGGAGGCAGGGCCGCGTGTGCTCCGCCTCCTGGGGAACGTTCCGGCCCGCTTGTCCGTTACTTTGCCGAATGATATCTGTCCGTTTAACTTAAGGAGTCGATGATGCCCAAACTTGCGCTGTATGTGCCACTGAAGGCCAAGCCCGGAAAGGAGAGCGATGTCGCCGATTTCCTGACCTCGGCATTGCCGCTCGTTCAAGTTGAGCCGGGCACTCTGACCTGGTATGCGATCGAGGAAGGTCCCGGTGCGTACGCGATCTTCGATACGTTCGACACAGAGGAGGATCGGCAGGCGCATCTTGACGGCAAGGTTGCCGCCGCACTGATGGACAAGGCGGAAGAACTGTTTTCTGAACCGCCGCAGATTCACAAGTTCACCCTGCTGGCCGCGAAATAGCGGAGCGGTCGGCACCCTAACCCATCTTATTCACCGGGGCTCAGGTTTTGGCTGGCGGATGTGGCGTAAGTTACTGGCCATGTTTACGGATTTGGGTGTCGAGACCAAACCGAAACCCTCACAGGGTGTGCCACACCCGCCATGGACGACGATACGACCGAGGCGTTCGGCTTTCCAGCGGTTGGCCGCAAGAGGCTGAGTGCCGCCTTCGACGGCGGGCGGCTGACCTCGGACGGCGGAGTACTGCTGCTGGCCGCGGCCGAGCGCCGCCTTGGCCTCTGCGACCGGCTCGCCTCGCTGATTGCCGATCCACGCGACCCGTCGCGCGTGATCCACCCGCTGGCCGATATCCTGCGGGCTCGCATCCTGGCCATCGCCTGTGGCTACGAGGATGCCGACGACCTCGACCACCTGCGCCAGGATCCCGGCTTCAAGCTGGCCTGCGGGCGGCTGCCGGACACAGGCCGGGACCTTTGCTCGCAGCCGACCATGTCGCGCTGGGAGAACGCGCCCTCCCTGCGCGAGGTGGTCCGGCTGATGCGGGCCATGGTGGACGTCTACTGTGCCAGCTATGCCCGCCCACCCGCGGCCGTGACGCTCGACATCGACGACACCGTGGACGTGGTGCATGGGCGTCAGCAGCTGTCGCTGTTCAACGCCCATCATGACGAGCGCTGCTTCCTGCCGATCCATGTCTACGACACCGCGGTCTCCCGCCCGGTGGCGGTGCTGCTCCGGCCGGGCAAGACGCCCTCCGGCACGGAGGTCCGTGGCCATCTGCGCCGCCTGCTGCGGCAGATCCGGCGCCACTGGCCGAGGACGCACATCACCCTGCGCGGTGATGGCCATTACGGCCGCCCGGAGGTGATGGCCTTCTGCGAGGCCGAGAACATCAACTTCGTCTTTGGCCTGCCGACCAACGCCACCCTGCGCGGCCTCGTCGAGGAAGCCGCCGATGATGTCCGGACCCGCCGTGCCGAGGAGGGCGTCCCGGTGCTGCGCCGCTATGCCGAGACCTCCTACGGCGCCCGGTCGTGGTCCGCCAAGCGCCGGGTGGTCGCGCGCATCGAGGCCAGCACCCTTGGCCTCGACATCCGCTTCGTGGTGACCAGCTTCGCCCGAGGCAGCGCCGAATGGATCTACGACAGCCTCTACTGCGCCAGGGGACAGGCGGAGAACCTCATCAAGCTGCACAAGACACAGCTCGCCTCCGACCGTACCTCCTGCCGGTCGCCCCTGGCCAACCAGCTCCGCCTCATCCTGCACACGGCCGCCTACTGGCTGATGCTGACGCTCCGCGACCGCATCCCCAAGCCGCACCCGCTGGCCAGTGCCGAGTTCGCCACCCTCCGCCTGCACCTGCTGAAGATTGCGGGCCGCGTCATCGAGACCGCCAGCCGGGTCCGCATCGCCTTCGCCGCCGCATGCCCGCACGCCGTGCTCTTCCACGGCCTCGCCCGCAGCTTCCACCCAGCCGGGCCATGACGGTCGGGGCCAATGCCCCGTCGAGCCCCCTGTCCTCCAACCCCCAGCGCCGCATGCCCGATCCCGCTCACGTCTTCACAGGCGGATGCGTGCGCATGCCTGGTGCTCAGTTCAGACCCACCCCGTCCCTGCTGCTCTCAGCTGGTGAATAGGACGGGCTAAGCGGCCGTTCGACTGCACGGTTTGGGACGTCTGCCCTCCGGAATGGACGGGCCGGCTTTGGAACTCAATAGAAGCAATATGACAGGCCATCCGCGATAGTGGATGGCCTTGTGTTTTTGCGCTTATCCCGCCTTTGATGTTGCTGCTGATAAGGCGGCGTTTATGCACTGCGTCATCATGGCGCCGTTGTTTTCGCAGGATTTTCTTGAGTACATCAATCTACCGCTTTTTTAGACCGTCGTGGCCCAGGCAATCGAAAAGCCGCCGAAAATCGATCCGAGAATTGCCGAACGGGATGGAACCGCTCAGGCGTCAGGCGGTTTAGGACACTGAGATCAGTTGGAAAGATGCGCTGGACCGGAGCGTCAGCAAGCTCTCGGTTTGATGACGCCTTGAGCAGAGCTACGAGAGGGAAAGATCCGTGAAAGCTGTCGTGTACAACGGGCCCAAAGACGTTTCCGTCGATACCATCGATGATCCCAAGATCGAAAAGCCCACCGATGTCATCATTCGGCTGACCACGACCAACATCTGCGGGTCGGACCTTCACATGTAGGAGGGCCGCACCAGCTTCGAGAAGGGCAGGGTCTTTGGCCACGAAAACCTTGGCGAAGTCATCGAAGTCGGCGCTGCCGTAGATCGGATTAAGAAGGGCGATCGCGTCTGCATGCCGTTCAACGTCGGTTGCGGGTTCTGCGAAAATTGCGAACGCGGTCTGACGGGTTTTTGCCTCACGACCAATCCTGGAACCGCCGGCGCAGCGTATGGCTTTGCCGAGATGGGGCCGTGGCAAGGCGGTCAGGCCGAGATGATGCGCGTACCGTATGCCGACTTCAATTGCCTGAAGCTGCCTGAGGACGCTGAGGAGAAGGAGGATGACTATGTCATGCTCTCCGACATCTTCCCGACGGGTTGGCATGGCGTCGAGTTGTCTGGTTTCCTGCCCGGCGAAAGCATAGCGATCTACGGCGCCGGTCCGGTCGGTTTGATGGCCGCGCACTCAGCCGACATCCGTGGTGCCGCTCAGATCTTCGTGGTTGATTCCCACGATGACCGCCTGAAGCTGGCCGAGGCGATGGGCGCGATCCCGATCGACATGCGCAAGGGCGATCCCGCCCAGCAGGTCCTAGATGCAACCGGCGGCCTCGGGACCGACCGTGGGGTCGAGGCGGTAGGGTACCAGTGCTGCGATCGCCACGGCAAGGAGCGCAGCAATTACACGATGAACTGCCTCGTCAAAAGCACGAAGGCCACCGGCGGCATCGGCGTCGTCGGCGTGTTTATCCCGGAAGACCCCAATGCGCCAGACGATCTCCAGAAGGAAGGCAAGATTGCGTTCGACTTCGGCAACTTTTGGTTCAAGGGGCAGAAGATCGGCACCGGGCAATGTAATGTAAAGCATTATAACCGGCGGCTGATGAACCTCATTGAGCATGGCCGGGCCAATCCTGCTCAAATCATCTCGCACCGACTGCCGCTCGATCAGGCGCCAGACGCCTACAAGCATTTCGATGCGCGCGATGATGGATGGACAAAGGTCGTGCTTAAGCCGACCGCCTGACCTTAGTCTTCTACGGAATAGGGAATAGATTATGACGTTAGAGGGCAAATCAGTTGCCGTCCTGATCGCGCCCCGCGGGACGGAAGAGCCAGAATTCTCGAAGCCCAAGCAAGCTATCGAGGAGGCTGGCGGCAAAGTGACCGTGGTCAGTTTTGAAGCGGGCGTGGCTCGCACAGTCAATAGCGACCTTGACGAGGGCGGCAGCTATACTATCGACAAGACGTTTGCCGAGGTCAAAGCCGACGATTTCGATGGCCTTGTTGTGCCCGGAGGGACTGTCGGCGCCGACAAGCTGCGCGGCAGCGGCGAGGCAATCGGTTTCATCGTACCCATCCGGTGATGGCCGCGGTTGACGTTCAGGCGGCAGCGGTTGCGGGCGTTTGAGCACGCCGCCAGTTCCACGGCAGAAGTTCGTCGAGCCTGGAGGCGGGGTGGTCGGCGATGCGGGCGAGCACATCGGCAAGCCAGGCACGCGGATCCACATTGTTCAGCTTCGCGGTGGTGATCAGGGCGTACATCATCGCAGCCCGCTCGCCGCCACGGTCACTGCCCGCGAACAGCCATGCCCTGCGGCCAAGGGCCACGCCGCGGAGCGCGCGTTCGGCCGCGTTGTTTGTGAGGCAGATCCGGCCGTCGCTGAGGAACTTGGTGAATGCAGGCCAGCGCTTCAGCGCGTAGTCCAGTGCCTTGGCCAGGTCGTTGTGACGCGACAGCCTGCCCCTGGTCTGCAGCATCCAGGCCTGGAGATCGGCAACCAGTATGGTCACGACGCTCTGCCGGTGGGCGAGCCGATCGGCCGCCGGACACCGGTTCACCGCCCGCTCGGCTTCGAACACCCGGTCGATGCGGCGCACGGCCTCGGCCGCCAGCGGCGCGCGGGCGACCTCCGCCAGCTCGAACACCTTGCGCCGGAAATGCGCCCAGCACGCCGCCTCCGTGATCGGCCCGGGCTTGCGGCTGGCCAGGTAGAGGTCGCCGAACCCGGCATAGGCGTCAGCCTGCAGGATCCCGCTGTAGGAGGCCAGGTGCCGCTTGGGATGCTCGGCGGTGCGGTCGCGCGAGAAGTAGAACACCGCCGCCGGAGGTGCGGGTCCGGCAAAGGGCTGGTCGTCCCGCACATAGGTCCAGAGGCGCGCCGTGACCGTCTTGCCGCGGGCCAGCAGCGGCACTGTGGTGTCATCGCCGTGCAGGCGCTCCGCCGCCAGCACATGTGCCTCGATGAGGGCGTGGAGCGGCGAGAGAGTGGCCGCCGCGGTGCCGACCCAGTCGGCCAGGGTGGAGACGCTCAGCTCCACGCCCTCGCGAGCATAGCTCTCGCCCTGCCGGTTCAGCGGCAGGTGCTGACCAAACTTGGCCTCCAGCACCATGGCGAGCAGGTTCGGCCCGGCCCGTCCGCGGGCAATCGGATGGAATGGCGCGGGTGGCTGGGTGATGCGCTCGCAGGTCCGGCAGGAGAACTTCTCCCGCACGGTCTGGGTGACCTTCCACTGCCGCGGGATCACCTCCAGGGTCTCGGTTACATCTTCACCGAGCTTGGACAGCCTGCCGCCGCAGCAGGGGCAGGCCGTGGGTGACGGGAGCACCACCCGTTCGCGCGGCAGGTGGGCAGGCAGAGGGCTACGGGAGGGCCTGCGCGGCGGCGCTGCCCCCGGCCGGGCCCCCGCCTGGTCCTCCGCCCGCGTCGCGTCCTCGGCCGCCGTGGCGACCAGTTCGCCGAGTTCCAGTTCCAGCTGATCCAGGAGCTTGCGGCCGCGCTCGGAGGAGGCGCCGAACTTGTCGTGCCGCAGCTTGGCGATCACCAGCTTGAGGTGGGTGATCATCGCCTCCGCACCCATTGCCCTGGCCTCAGCGCCGGTGGCACGGGCCTCGGCCGCGAGGCGCGCCTCCCGCTCGGCCGCCAGTGCCACGCGCAGGGTCTCGAGGTCATCAGGATCAGCCGCGGCGGGCGTCATACCGGAAGTGAATCAGGGACAGCCGCGCTTTGCCAGCACAATCGGGCTCAGCCCGCAGCCAGCGGCCTGTAGGTGCGCTGTGGGTTCCGCCAGTCGATGCCTTCCAGCATGTAGCCCAGTTGAGAGGCAGAGATGGACACCACGCCATCGGCCGGTGAAGGCCAGATGAAGCGTCCTCGTTCCAGCCGCTTGGCATAGAGCGACATGCCAAGCCCGTCGTGCCAGAGAACCTTCAGCAGGTCGCCGCGGCGGCCACGAAACACGTACAGATCGCCCGCGTGCGGATCGCGCCCAAGCGCCTCCTGCACCTGCAGCGCCAAGCCGTTCATGCCACGACGCATGTCGGTATGACCTGCTGCCAACCACACCCGCATGCCCGATGGGACCGGGATCACCGGCGCAGCGCCGCCAGCACGCGCCGCAGGGCAGCCGCATCCACATCGGCACCGACGCGCACACAGGTGCCGTCCGGCAGCACGATCTCGATCCGGGGATCGACCTTGGCAACTGCAGGCGCCGCGAGTTCCGGCGGCACCGGATCGCTCACCTGCACCGGCAGGAACACCGGCCCGGCCATGTCACGTGCCGCCAGCCGCCCCTGCCGCAACTGCCGCCGCCAGTACCATAGCAAGCCGCGGCTGATGTCGTGCCGCCGAGCCACCTCCGACGTGCGCGCCCCTGGCTGCTCCGCCTCGGCCAGCACGCGCAACTTGTCCTCGTCGCGCCAGCGTCGCCGACGCTCCACGCCGGTGATGATCTCCATCCCGTCCTGTCCTTAGCGTCGCCCTTACGAGCGTCACTAAGGTCAGTGACCATCAACCCTCGCAAGGCGGCCGTCACCGGATGAGTACGTTTCATCCGGGCTTTCTTCGATCAAAAAAAACTAGGCTGGCAAAGTTAGCTGCCTGATAGTCTGCTCTCTGTTGCGGAGTGGGTGGCTGGAGGGCTGTGGGATGGGCAGGCTGTCAGTGCGGCCGCGGCCGGAGCGTGAGCGGGTGCTGGTTCCGACCCAGCGTCTGTGTCCGGCCTGCGGCGCGGCGATGCGGATCCGCTACGAGAACCGCCGCACGCTGGTGACGCTGTCCGGGGCGGTGCGGCTCCGGCTCAAGATCCGGCGCTGCGAGGCGGCGGGCTGCGCACGGCATCACCGGCCCTGGCGCCCGGAGGCGGAGGGCGCGATGGCGCTGCCGCAGCACGAGTTCGGGCTGGACGTGGTGGCGCTGGTGGGGGTGCTGCGGCACCGCGACCACCGCTCCGTGCCGGAGATCCACGCCATCCTGCGCGGGCGCGGGGTGGAGATCGCCGAGCGCAGCGTGACCAACCTGCTGGACCGCTACGACGAGTTGCTGGCCACCGCGCTGACCGACGGGGGACGCCTGCGGCGCGTGTTGCGCGACCAAGGCCGCGCCATCCTGGCGCTGGACGGCCTGCAGCCTGATGTCGGCCACGAGGTGCTGTGGGTGGTGCGGGAGTGCCTGTCGGGCGAGGTGGTGCTGGCGCGCAGCTTGCTGTCGGGCACGGCCGAGGACCTGGCGCCGCTGCTGGTTGAGGCGGCCGAGGCGGTCGGGGTGCCGGTGGAGGGGGTGATCAGCGACGGGCAGACCTCGATCCGGCGCGCCGTGGCCCGGGCATTGCCCGGGGTGCCGCACCAGCTCTGCCAGTTCCATTTCCTGCGCGAGGCAGCGAACCCGGTCTACGAGGCCGACCGGCACGCCAAGAAGGAACTCAAGAAGGGGGTCCGCGGCGTCCGTCCCATCGAGCGCGCCGTGGAGGGACAGGACGATGCCGGCGCGGAGGTGGTGCGTGGCTACTGCGCGGCGGTGCGCAGCGCCGTCACCGATGACGGCCGCACGCCGCTCGCGGCCCCCGGGCTCCGCCTCAAGGAACGACTGGAGGCGGTGGCGGGGAGCCTGGACCGGGTGCGGCAAAAGGGGGCGGCGCGCTCCCGGCACCGCTCGCGCGGCTCCACCGGCTGATTGGGCGCGGCCTGCAGGGCACGGCCGCGCTCTGGCCTGACGTGGAGCGCGCCTACGCCTGGGTGCACGCCGCGGCACATTTGCTGGGCAACGCCAGTGACGAGGGAGCCGCGTCCGTCCGGCGCCGGTTCGACGGCCTGGTCGCGGCCATGCTCCGGTACCGCGATGGCGCCGGCCGTCTGTCCCCCGCCATGGAGCACTTCGTCAAGGTGTTCCGCAGCTACCGGCCCGGACTGTTCCACTGCTACGGCGTGCCGGGTCTGCCGCGCACCAACAACGACCTCGAGCAGCTGTTCGGGTCGCAGCGCTACCACGAGAGACGCACCACAGGGCGCAAGGCGGCCTCGCCGGCGGCCGTGCTCCGCGGCGAGGTCCGCCTGATCGCGGCCACGACAACGCGGCTGCGCATACCGACGGTTCGGGAGCTGGGGCGCGTCAGCCGGCAGCGATGGGCCGAACTTCGCCAGCGCCTCGAACATCGACGCCGCGCCAGGACCCTGCGAACCCGGTTCCGCCGCGATCCTGATGCCTACCTCGCCGCCCTCGAACACCAAGCTTGCCAGTCAACTTTGCCAGCCTAGAAAAAAACCGGTTGCGGCTATATGCCATGCACCCTGGACATTGATTGAGGCGGGCGTTCTTGAGGGTCGCACCTTGACGTCCTACCCGACGCTGAAGGTCGATATCGAGAACGCCGGCGCTACATGGACCGATGAGGAAGTCGTGGTCGACAACGGCCTTGTTACCAGCCGCGACCCCGACGATTTACCCGCCTTCTGTGCCAAACTCGTTGAGCAAATCGCGGAAGGTGCGGGCGCTGGGCCCGCGGCCGCGAATTAATACGGGACGGTTTCGACGAACCATGTGAGGGCGCGCTCCCTGGTGAAGGTCCACACAAAACAGGCGTAGCGGATGGCCGGCGATTGGCTGTCCGCTACGCCGCGTATCAGACGAAAACGGCGCACTTCCGAGCACTCAATCCCCAAGCCGCGTCAACCGCGGTGACACCTCGCCGGCTCCCGCTTCCAGATGCGACCCATTTCAGCGTGCGTGCGGTTGAGATACGCCTGATCGAACGTGCGTTCGGCCAGGTTTACGACCTACAGCGCCGCTTTGAGATAGGGGGCGGTGAGACTGCCTTCTGCTTCCGCAACGACGCCAGGGACGCCGCTGGCAACGATACGGCCGCCATCTTCCCCAGCCCCCGGTCCCAGATCGATGACCCAGTCCGCCTGCGTGATGGCGCGCATGTCATGTTCGACGACCACGACGGTATTGCCGGCTTCGACGAGGCCCTGCAGGTGTTGCATCAGCCGGTCGGCATCGGAGGGGTGAAGCCCCGAAGTGGGCTCGTCCAGGATGTAGATCGTGTTGCCGCGCTGGGCGCGTTGCAGTTCAGTCGCCAGCTTGATGCGCTGCGCCTCCCCGCCAGACAGCTCGGTCGCCGGCTGTCCGAGCCTCAGATAGCCAAGACCGATCTCGCGCAACACGTCGAGGGAGCGCATCACAGATGCCTCGCCAGCGAAGAAATCGCACGCATCGTCGACCGTCAGTTCGAGCACCTGGGCGATATTGCGCCCGTTCCATTCGACTTCGAGCGTTTGCGGGTTGTAGCGAGAGCCATGACAGGTCGAGCACGGCGCAAAAACGCTCGGCAGGAACAGCAGCTCCACCATGACGTATCCCTCGCCCTCGCACACCGGGCAGCGGCCTTGCGCGACGTTGAACGAGAACCTGCCCGGGCTATAGTGTCGCCGGCGGGCGAGCGGCGTATCAGCGAAGATCCTTCGCACATGGTCGAACATGCCGCTGTAGGTGGATAGGTTCGAGCGCGGCGTGCGGCCGATCGGTTTCTGATCGACCCGCACCAGCCTGCGAACATGCTCCATGCCTGCGACAATGCGTCCTTCAGTATCGTTCTGAGCAACATCGAGCAGCGGATCGATATCCTCCTCCTCGGCCACGGGGGAGCCGCCGAGGTGTTCCGTGACGAGCTCGGGCAGCGCCTGACTGACGAGACTGGATTTGCCCGATCCCGAAACGCCGGTGACAGCGGTGAAGCAGCCGATGGGAAACTCGACGTCGAGACCTTGAAGATTGTTACGCCTGATCCCTTCCAGGCGTAGCCATGCCTTGGGATCGCGCGGTGTGCGCTCACTGCGGAGCTGCTCTGCGAACAGGTAGCGGCGGGTGATCGAAGTCTCGACGTCGGCAAGCCCCTCTATCGGCCCGCTGTAGAGGACTTCACCGCCCTTTTCCCCAGCCCCTGGCCCAACATCGACGAGCCATTCCGCGTGGCGGATCACGTCGAGATCATGTTCGACGACGAACAGGGAGTTGCCCGCCGCCTTGAGACGCTCGAGGATAGTGAGCAAGGCTTCGCCATCTGCCGGGTGTAACCCTGCCGAAGGCTCGTCAAGCACATAGACCACGCCGAAAAGCTGTGACGACAATTGGGTGGCAAGCCGCAAGCGCTGCAACTCTCCGGAGGAGAGCGTCGGCGTGCTGCGGTCGAGCGAAATGTAGCCAAGGCCAAGATCGATCAGAGGCTCGAGCCGCTCGATCAATTCGCAGGCAAGGCGTTGGGCGGCGATCCGCTTCTCGTCGGAGAGATTGGGCGTGCGGCGCACGTCGGGCGCGCTCTTGTGCGCAGAGCCGCCCGCGGCAACCCGTTGTTCGACCGCTGCTTCGCGGGCCGCTTTTTCCAGAACATGGTCCTTCGAGGCGGTGGAGGCCGTCCCATATTCGCCATGCGTGACGGGCATCAGCAAGTCCTTCAGCTTGAGCACCGTCAGGTCGCCGAACTCGGCAATGTCGAGGCCGGCGAATTTGACCGACAGGGCTTCGCGCTTCAGGCGCTTGCCGTTGCAGGTCGGGCAATCGCGGCCGATGATATATTGCGAGACGCGCTTCTTCATCAGCGCGCTTTTAGTGTTGGCGAAGGTTTCCAGTACATAGCGGCGCGCGCCGGTGAAGGTGCCCTGGTAGCTCGGCTCCATGCGGCGCTTTCGCGCCGTCCGGGTCTGTTCGGGCGTCAGGCCCGCATAGACTGGCACCGTCGGCGCCTCGTCAGTAAAGAGGATCCAGTCGCGATCCTTTTTCGGCAGGTCGCGCCACGGCGTATCGACGTCATAGCCGAGCGAAACGAGGATATCTCGCAGGTTCTGACCATGCCAGGCGGTCGGCCAGGCGGCGATCGCCCGATCGCGAATGGTGAGGCTGTCGTCAGGAACCATCGTCTCTTCGGTCGCGTCATATACGCGGCCGATGCCGTGGCAGGTCGCGCAGGCCCCCGCGACCGTGTTGGGGGAGAAATCCTCCGCATAGAGCATGGGCTGATGGCGCGGATATTCGCCGACGCGGGAATAGAGCATCCGCACCAGGCTGGAGAGCGTCGTCACGCTGCCGACCGAGGATCGCGCGTTGGCCGAGCCGCGCTGCTGCTGCAACGCGACCGCAGGCGGCAATCCGTCGATCGTGTCGACCTCCGGCACGCCGGCTTGGTCGATAAGGCGACGGACATAGGGCGCAACCGATTCCAGATAACGCCGCTGGGCTTCGGCATAAAGGGTGCCGAACGCGAGCGATGACTTGCCCGAGCCCGATATGCCGGTGAACACCACGAAGGCGTCACGCGGTACATCGACGTCCACATTTTTTAGGTTATTCTGGCGCGCGCCGCGAACCTGCACGCAAGCGGGCGGTCCCGCATGCCCATGATCGGTGGCCGGCGTCGTCGCGTGTATATCCTTGTCCTTCAATTCAGTCTTCCTGCCATATCCGCCCATGCGGCCCGTGGTTCATTACGGTCGAGGTAACAGACGAATGCATTTCCGACTCAATACATCCAACGGCCAGGCTGGCCCGATGTTCGGAACCTTTGAAATATTTTTCCAGCATTAGACAAAGGTTACGACAAAACCATTTTTCCCGTTGGGTCGCGCGACGAGGCCACACACACCCGGCTGGTAAGCGCCTGGGCCAGGCGGCCTTGGTCCGTGCCGCTATCGGCGTTTAACGATTGCACTTCGGCGGTTGTTACCGCATCGCGACGCGTTGCCCAGTTGCCAGAGCGCGCTTCATCATGGCCGGGGTCGGGCCATGATGACGGCTGGCCTGTCGATCCGAACGCCTGGCGCCGCGTCTTAGAACGCGACTGAACGGTCGACGTTGGCGGCGTCGAGGAAGAGGGGGAAGAAAATGCCGTCACCCGAGATAACCGGAGTGGTCATCCGGAACTTCCTCGATGTCTGGTGTTGCCAGAGGCGCTTTGGATCGGCGGGTCAGTAGTGAATGACCGTGCGGATCGACTTGCCTTCGTGCATCAGGTCGAACGCCTCGTTGATCTCCTCCAAACCCATGGTGTGGGTAACGAACGGGGCCAGATCAATATCGCCTCTCATGGCGTCCTCGACCATGCCGGGGAGCTGTGTACGTCCCTTGACGCCGCCGAAAGCGGACCCCTTCCAGACGCGGCCCGTAACGAGCTGGAATGGACGGGTGGAGATTTCTTCGCCCGCGCCGGCAACGCCAATCACGATCGACTGACCCCAGCCACGGTGCGCTGATTCAAGCGCGGCGCGCATGACGTGGACGTTGCCGATGCACTCGAAGGTATGATCGATGCCCCAGCCCGTCATCTCGATCAGCACTTGCTGGATGGGCTTGTCATGGTCCTTGGGGTTGATGCACTCGGTCGCACCGAACTGGCGTGCCAGCTCGAACTTGGACGGATTGGTGTCGATGGCGATGATGCGACCCGCCTTCGCCTGGCGCGCACCCTGAATCGCCGCGAGGCCGATGCCGCCTAGGCCGAACACGGCGACCGAGTCTCCGGGCTGGACCTTGGCGGTATTGTGGACTGCGCCGATGCCGGTCGTGACGCCGCAGCCGAGCAGGCAGACATGCTCGGGGTTTGCCTCGGGATTGATCTTGGCGAGCGAGACTTCGGCGACGACAGTATATTCACTGAAGGTTGAACAGCCCATGTAATGATAGAGGGGCTGACCATTGTACGAAAAGCGGGTGGTGCCATCGGGCATCAAGCCCTTGCCCTGCGTTTCGCGGACAGCGACGCACAGGTTGGTCTTGCCCGACACGCAGAAGTCGCACTTGCCGCACTCGGCGGTATAGAGCGGAATCACGTGATCGCCCGGCCTGACGGTGGTGACGCCCTCACCGACCTCGACAACGATGCCCGCGCCCTCGTGGCCTAGAACCACCGGGAAAACGCCCTCCGGATCATTACCCGCCAGCGTGTACGCATCGGTGTGGCACACGCCGGTGTGCGTCACCCGGATGAGCACTTCGCCCTTCCGGGGTGGGGCGACATCAATCTCGACGATTTCGAGTGGCTTGCCCGCCTCGAAGGCTACAGCGGCGCGAGATTTCATGTTGGGATGCCCTCGTTGATTGAAACCGATTGCCGGTGCGCGGCCGTTGCGCCATTGAAAATTCGTCGACGCTCTGATACTGGCAGGGAGTATCTTTACGATACTCCATGCCAGTATGCAAGAGGCGTCCGAGTGAGGATGTCAAACCAGAGAAGGCATGTGGGGGTGGCTTCGCTTCGCAGGCCTCCACCTCTGTGTCGCAAACAGCCTGCGACCCGCCCATCGATCTTGAAGGGCCCATCGATCCTGACGCCGTGAAAAACGCCGGAGAAGACGCTCGTGCTCGCTACGCCGACAACAAAATCGAGGGCCGGAACGCCAAAAGGCTGCGTTCTGTTGAACGGCACCGGGTGGCAGGACACGAGGCTTTCGCTCTAACTGCGGAAAAGCAGGGGCAAGAAGAAGATCGCTGAAGTCGTTACTTAAGATATGTACGCAAAATCTTCATTACGCCCTCCACCTCGTCATCGTGATCGCCGTTCTCGCTTTTGACGGCCGGATCTGCACCGGCACCGAATGTTTCCCTAAGGTGACTCTCCATCACTTCTGCCATCAGTCCATTTATCGCGCCTCGCATGGCGACAATTTGCTGCAGCAGGGGAGTGCAATCGGCCCCGGCTTCGATCGCGCGTTCCAAAGCGTCCGCCTGGCCCTTGATACGCCGCAAGCGTGTGATGGCTTGCTTCTTGTCCTCTGGTGAATGTGGCATCGCGCTTTCCCAAGAGATCGCTTCAGCATACTATACGGGGGGGGGGGGAGTTTCGATCCTGTCCAGAGACTGGCGCTTCTGTAATCAGGCGAGGTTCCCCGGCCATTTTCGAAATTTGCCCCCTCCGATCGGGCAGGCATAGCCGACATGTTACCCTGAGACAGGTCTGGCACGCGGAGGAGGAGCGGTCATGCTTTCAAGCCTGCGCCACAAGCAACGACGGCATGGGCGCTGAGGGTCCGACCCTGTGTCCGGAGGGGGAGCCATCGCTCGCTCCCCCAGGTTTGCCGGTTAGATCGTAACGACGACCTTGCCAATCTGGTCATTCGATTCGAGGAAGCGGTGTGCGTCTTGGATGGCGTCGAGCGAGAAGGTGCGCGCGATCCGCGGCTTGAGCGCGCCCGATTCCAGTCCCGCCACAATGAACGCCTTGGCGCGATCGAGGGCGGCGTCGTCCGAGACGATCTCGCTGTAGAGATAACCCTTGAGCGTGAGGCTCTTGCCCAGCACGGAGAACAACGGGAACGGCGTCGGCTCGCCGCTGAGCGCGCCATATTCAAGCAGGATGCCGCCGCGCGCCATGCTCGCGGTCAGCGGCTCGAACGACGGGCCTCCGACCGGGTCGAGCACCACGCGCGCACCTGCACCATCGGTTATCTCCATCACCTTCGCTAGCAGATCCTCTTCCCCGGTCGCGACGACATGATGTGCACCGGCATCAAGCAGGGCCTGGCGCTTGGCGCCGGTACGCGTCGTCGCGATCACCGTCGCGCCGACCATCCGCGCAATCTGGAAGGCAGCAAGACCGACGCTGCTGGAAGCAGCGGTGACGATGACGAAATCGCCCTCGCCGAGCTTCGCCTGCTCCACCAGCGCACCCCAAGCGGTGACATACTGCATCCACACGGCCGCCGCTTCCTCGAACGACAGCGCCGCCGGATGCTTGACGACGAGGCGGGCGGGCACGTTGGCAACCTCGCCATAGGTGCCCCAGCGCGCGATATCGAGCGGGGGGATGAGGCTGACGGCTTCGCCTTCCGCAAACCCGGTCACGTCCGCACCGACCGCGCCGACAATACCGGCAGCCTCGTAGCCGAGGCGGCTCGGGAACTCGGCTTCCTGAAGGTAGGCATGGTTGCGGAACATCACTTCGGCGCGGTTTATGCCTATCGCCTTGACCGCGATCTGCACCTCGTCGGCCGCGGGCGCGGGCACTGCCACATCTTCAATCTTGAGGACGCCGGCGTCGCCATATTCGTGGATCCGAACGATGCGGCTCATGGACCATTCCTTGATTATTGAACGATCGTTCTGTATCGATGTCAGCGATGAGGTTCAAGCTATTATTTATCGATCATTCCATATCGGGCACCAGACATGACAGACACGAAAGCCCGTCGTGGCGCAGGCCGCCCTCGAGAGTTCAGCACTGACGCTGCGCTCGACAAGGCGGTACGGCTGTTCTGGCATCGCGGCTACGAGGCGACGTCGATGGCCGATCTGGTGGCGGAGACTGGCGTCGCCGCCGCCAGTCTCTATGCGGCGTTTGACAACAAGGCGGGGCTGTTCGCGGCGGTGATCGAGCGCTACGCCGCGACGTTCAGCGTCCACCTCTATGAACCCATCAACGATCCGGCGTTGTCCACCTTCGAGGCCGTCAAAGGCCTGCTGGAACGAGCGGCGTCATCGTTCTCGGAACCTGGAACGCCGGCCGGCTGCTTCATGTATTCGGCAGCCGCAGCCGTGTCGCCGGCGTCCGCCGCCATCGAATGCCTGCTGCGCGACAAGCGTATCGCGGCGGAGGCCCTCCTGATCGAGCGTTTGCATCGGGGCGCCGCGCAGGGCGAGCTTGCGGCCGATACTGATCCGGCCGTCCTAGGCAAATTCATCAATACGGTCATGGAAGGCATGTCCGCTCAAGCGCGCGACGGCGCTACGATCAACGAACTTCTCTCCATCGCGAAAATGGCACTCGATCGATGGCCGGCTGCGGTGTGATCGTCCAGGCGAGATCGTCCTCGGTGTTCTTGCAACAAACATCTGTCGACTTACAGCCGAACCCAGTCCGTATGCCCGAACTGACCTGACCCCCGCCTTTCATCCAGCGGCAACCAGAGACTGACCGGTGTTGAGCTGCTACCCGTTCTTGGATCACCTGGCTGCCCAGTGCCGAATCTTTCCTGCCGATTTCAGCGCCTCCAAAGCCTCCACTGTCTCAGCGAGCGGCACCGATCCCCGCCAGTGGAGGAGGTAGAGGTCGAGCCGATCGGTGCCGAGCCGCTTCAGGCTCGCCTCGCACGCACCGAAAAGGCGGGAGCGGGATGCGTTCTGTGGAAATGCCTTGCTGACGAGGAACAACTGGTCACGAAGGCTGCCCAGCGCCTCACAGATCAGCGTTTCCGCCGCACCATCGCCATACACTTCGGCGGTATCAATGAGCGTCATGCTCAGCTCGACACGGCGCGTAGAGCGGCGATCTCATCGGATCGCTGCTCGGGACGTTCCCCCATCTTCCAGGTGCCTTGCCCCATAGACCGAACGACTTCCGCACTTGGCAGCGTCACGCATTTCATCTGCCTTCGCTCGGCCTTGTTGCGTAAATCTTGCTGGTAGGTCGGCATGAGCAATGCAGTGGCACAGGGCGGACGCCCGAAGACGCAGTACCGGACAAGGAACTGGCGGGAGTACGACCGGGGCCTGATCTCGCGCGGGGATCTAGCGGTGTGGATCTCGCCTGACCTGGCCTGGCATGCTGCCGAGGGCACAGGGCGGCGGGGGCGGCCACAGGTTTTCACGGATACGGCGATCCAGACGGTGCTGACTCTGAAGGTGCTGTACCAGCTCCCGCTAACGAGCCGCGCAGGGAATGGCGGCGAGCCTGATCCGGCTAGCTGGGTTGGACTGGCGGACGCCTCACTACAGCACCCTCTCGCGGCGGCAGAAGGACCTCACGGTCGTCATCCCCTATCGCCTGCGGGGCGGGCCGCTGCATCTGGTCAACGACAGCACGGGGCTGAAAGTACTCGGCGAGGGCGAGTGGAAGGTGAGGAAGCACGGGGCCGACAAGCGCCAGGTCTGGCGCAAGGTGCACCTCGTGATCGATGCCGACAGCTACGAAGTGCGAGCGGTCGAGATGACGGACCACCGGCACGGAGACGGCGAAATCGTGCCGGACCTGCTGGCGCAGTTGCCGGAAGAGGATCCGATCGGGGTGATCAGCGGCGACGGGGCTTACGACACCCGGGGCGTCTACGAGGCCTCCGCGTCCCGTGAGGCGGCCCTGGTTGTGACACCGCGCCGCAATGGCAAGCAGTGGAAGGCGCGAACCACCGGCTCAGCGGAATGCAGCGAAAGCCTACGCGCCATCCAACACCTCGGACGCCGTCTCTGGAAGCGTTGGAGCGGCTACCATCGCCGCAGCCTCACCGAGACGGCCATGTCGCGCCTCAAGCGCCTGGGTGAGCGGCTGTCAGCCCGTGATCCTGCCCGTCAGACCGCCGAAGTTCAGATCCGCTGCGCCATCCTCAACACCTTCAACGCCCTTGGTATGCCCGACACCGTCGCTATGGCTTGATCAAACCATCAAAAGACCAAGTCTCGTTCTCACATTGATTTCCGCAACAGCGCCGATACAACCACACGCTGCGAACCAGCTCCGATAAAAACTCGTCCTGTGATGACCAGCAGCGTAATTCTGCCCATCCCATGGTAGCGAGCGCATTAACGGCGATCTCAAGACGGGGCATAAGGGCGTGCAATTGTTTATCTGGCGGCAGGATCGCATGTCCCTCAGCAGGTGACACGCAATCCCACCGCGTACGCACCTACCCATAGAGTAGGTGGCATCAAAGTCTAGGAACCATCAAGCTCTAGGCTGCAGGCTTTAGTACGACCTTGGTCCAACCGGTGTCTCGCGCATCGAAGTGCTTGTAGGCGTCGGGCGCTTCGTCAAGCGAGAGACGGTGCGAGATGATCTTCGACGGCGCAGCCTTGCCGACATGGATCAGGTTCATCAAGCGACGGTTGTAGTGCTTCACGTTGGCTTGACCGGTTCGGATCTGCTGGCCCTTGAACCAGAAGGCGCCGAAGTCGAACGCCATCTTGCCCTCCTTCGCCAGCGGATCGTTGGAATTCGGATCCTCCGGCACGAACACGCCGACAACACCGATCCCACCAGTCGCTTTGGTCGAGGCCACTAGGTTGTTCATAGTGACGTAGTTGGCTTCGTTGCCGTGCTTGTCACAGCACTGGTAGCCGACGCACTCGCAGCCGCGATCAGTGCCAAGACCGTTGGTGTGGTTGAGTATTTCTTCGACCGGATCACACCTGCGTTGGTCTATTGGAATCGCGCCCAGCTCGCTGGCAAGCTTCAAGCGATCGTCATGTGCGTCGACCACGAACACTCGCGAGGCGCCCTTGATCAATGCGGAGTAGGCGGCCATCAGCCCGACCGGACCGGCCCCATAGACCGCGACAGTCTCGCCGGGAAGCACGCCGGCGAGTTCGGTCGCGTGGTAGCCGGTCGGCAGAATATCGGAGAGCATGACGTAGTCATCCTGCTTCTCCTCCGCGTCCTCGGGCAGAGACAGGCAGTTGAAGTCGGCATAGGGCACGCGCAGCAATTCGGCCTGCCCACCCTGGTACGGACCCATTTCGGCAAAGCCGTATGCCGCACCGGCGCTGCCAGGATTGCAGGTGAGGCAGAAGCCGGTCAGGCCCCGCTCGCAATTGTCGCAGAAGCCGCAGCCGATGTTGAAGGGCAGGCAGACCCAGTCACCCTTCTTGATGCGGTCTACAGCCGAGCCGGCCTCGACCACCTGTCCAAGGTTCTCGTGACCGAAAATGCGGCCGGTCTCGAAGCTGGTGCGGCCCTCGTACATGTGGAGATCAGAGCCGCAGATGTTGGTGGTGGTCATACGGACCACCACGTCGGTCGGCTTCTCGATCCTGGCATCCGGCAACCTACTGACGCTGACCTTACGCGGTCCTTCGTAGATGACTGCCTTCATCACATGTGCTCCCTGGTTCTGCGCGCAGACGCTACAGCCAAATGGCTCAGGAGACACGGCCCACGTGAACACGATGCAGTGCGCCGGATCGACGGGAAACTTAAATGCTCAACCAATCGACTCTCAGCCCTCTGATCCTCCACGACTTCTGTGGACGGGTTACGCTACGTTTGCTGCCTGCCGTTCTGCCTGGTCTGGCGTGCGGTAGTCCAGAGCCGAATGAAGGCGCTGTCGGTTGTAGAAGCCCTCGACGTAGGAGAACAGGTCGCGCTTGGCCTCATCCCTGGTGGCACAGGCCCGGTGATGCACCAGCTCGGTTTTCAGCGTATGGAAGAAGCTCTCCATTGGCGCGTTGTCCAGCGGGTTGGCCCGCCGGCTCATCGACGGGATGATGGCTGCTTTGGTCAGCGCCGCCTGGTAGTCACCGCAGGCATATTGGACGCCGCGGTCGGAATGTTGGATCAGGCCAGGCACTGGGACGCTGGCGCTGGATGGCCATCAGCAGCGCCGAGGTCGCCAGCTCGGCCCTGAGATGGTCGCGCATGGACCAGCCCACGATCTTACGGGTTGTGCAGGTCCATGATGGCGGCCATGTACAGCCAACCTTCAGCTGTCGGAATGTAGGTCAGGTCTGCCAGCCAGACTTGGTTCGGCCTGCTGGTGGTGGAGAACTTGCGTTCCAGCAGATTGGGAGCGACCGGGAAGGCTTGGCGGGTGTCGGTGGTTTGCACGCGGCGGCGCTGGGCGACAAGGCCGCGCACGCCATGCCGCCGCATCAGGCGCTCGATCCGTCCACGTCCAACCTGTCGCCCCTGCGCCCGCAAGGTGGCATACACACGGGGACTGCCGTAACGGCCACCGCTGTTGGCATGGGTCTGGCGGATGTCGGCCAGCAGGGCACAATCCTCGACGGCGCGCTTGCTATCCGGCCGCGACCGCCAAGCGTAGTAGCCGGCGGTCGAGATCCCCAGCACGCGGCACAACGGCTGGACCGCCCAGACATCGCGGCAGTCCTCGACCACACGAAACTTCATCTCAGTGGCCCCGCGAAGATCGAAATGGACTTTTTTAAAATGTCCCGCTCCATGCGGAGCCGGTCGCACTCGCGCCGCAGCCGCGCGATCTCGGCAGCCTGGTCGGCCGTCGGGACCGGCAAGGGCTTGAGGGAGGTGGCAGCTGCAGGCCGCGGCACCTCGGTCTTGCCACCGCCGGCGCTATACTGGCGCACCCACCGGCACAACGGCGTCGGGTGCAGGCCGACCTCGCCCGCCACCGCCGTCGGCGTGCGCCCGCTACCGACCACCATATCCACGACCTGGCGCTTGTAGTCCTCCGTATAGGAACGTGGCTTGGCCCTCGTCGCCTGCTGATCCATTGAACACCTCCAGCTCAAAGCTTGCCTCTGGGTGTCCACGGAAACCAAGGAGGATCAGGTCGGCGTATTTGGCCACCAGCACATGGGCGAGCAGCCCCGCCGTGGCGCGGCCGCGGCGGATCGGCAGGCTGGGCGCCGGGGCCTGGGTGACTGCCTCGCAGCCGCGGCAAGAGAACTTCGGCCTGACATGCCGGAGCACGCGGAACCGGCCTGGTGTGGATCGGCATGGAATAGGGGCTCTGACGCAATTTCGATGGCGGTCATCGGCCTGCTGCTATGACGCGGGCCTGGAGCAGGTCGAGATTCCCTCTGCCATACATCTGGCGTTTGACCACCTTCAGCTTGTTGATCTGCCCCTCGGCTTGGGCGTTGGACCAAGCGGAGGAAATTGCGGCTCGGACGGCGACATGATCCCGGGCGAGCCCGCGCGCGAACGGGGCCAGGAGGCTGGCTGCCGCCCTGTCGAGCCAGCCATCCAACGCGGCCTCATGTTTTCGGCGGATCAAGGCGTGAAAGGCTTCGACGATCTCCCGCGCCTGGACCAGGGTAGGCACCGCGGCTTCGATAGCAGCCACCGTCACAGTCTGCGTCTTGGACAGGCTGTCACGCGCCATGGTCATCAGGCGTGCCACGGTGCGGGCCGACGGAACACGGCTCAGCCCCTCGACGTTGACCTGCTCTGACCGGCGGCGACGCGTCGCCCACTCTGCGACCACCCGCAGCGAGCCGTGGAAGCCGAGATCGCGAAGCTCGCGCCACAGCGCGGCGCCGTTGCGGACTCCAGCCGCCCAGCGCGCGTCCAGCCAGGGGAGGTGTGCGTCGAGCGAGCTTTCCCGCGTGCGGAACACATCCGCGCGCTGGCCGCGCAGGATGCGCCGCACCGTTCCGCGGCTATGACCGGTGCACCGGACGATCTCCTTGATCGCCTTGCCCGCCTTGTGCAGCGCCAAGACCGCGGCGTTGGCGTCCTCACGTCGGAGATAACCCTCGTACTGGAGCTTCTCCGCCGCGGTCAGCAGCCGGGGGTCGACCGTGGTGGCGCCGATAGCCGCGCGCACCTGGCGCATGCAGGCTCGGGTCGCGGCCAGAAAAGCCTGGCTGGCGTTCTCCATCAGGTGCCAACGATCGGCTACCTGCATCGCATCAGGTAGCGCCCGTGCCGCGGCCAGGGCGTAGGCGCCACCGCGGTCGCGGGTCACGATCTCGATCTGCGGCTGGCCGGACAACCAGGCCTGCGCCGTTGCGGGCTCGCGGTCGGGCAAGAGGGCGATAGTGCGTCGTCGCTCCAGGTCGCAGATCAGCGTGCCGTAACGGTGGTTGCGCTTCCACGCCCAATCATCGATCCCGACCGCCTGCGGTGGCGTGAACGCTGGGCTTCCACGGCGCCGGACGACCCGCAGCAAGGTGTCGTTGCTGACCGGTAATCGCAGCCTCTGGGCGAAGCTCGCGGCCGGACGGCCGCCAAGCGCCAGGCCGAGGTGGTGGACGATCTCGTCCAGCCGGGCCGTGCGCCGAGCCCATGGCGTCGCAGCCACGAACCGTTCGGAGAAGATGCGGCGGGGGCACAGGGCACGGTCGCAGCGGAACCGCCGGACGAGGAGCTTCAATTCCACAGGACGCCCGCTCAACGGGAGATCGGCCAAGTTCCGAGTGTAGCGGCTGTGCACTCGATGGCTGACGCCACCACAGCCGGGACAGATCCCTGCTACCGTTGATGGTCGCACCGTCATCACCACCGCTGTGCCGGTCTCGTCCACGCTCTCCAGGACGAATCCTGGCGGGATTAAAGCTGCTGGACTGAGGTTCCTCGCCATCCTGCTGATCCCTGACTGACCAGGGAACCCAGCACGTCAACTTCAGCAAAATTGAGTCAGAACCCTGATTCAGTGCCGATTGACAGTCGGGGCGGCGGAGAGTTCTGCATCCGCCAGGAGCAGGCGCGCGGCACGCCGGATCGAAGGTGGCTGCCAAATCTGGTTCTGGACCGATCCGGGCAGGGACGCCCCGGGCTCGCGGCAGCGCCGCTCCGTGGCCCAGGCCCTGACCGCCGAGGGGCGCCCCGGGAAGCCGGCATCAAGCAGCTCCCGCCATAGCCGTGCGGCGTTGTGACAGCCGTCCGTCCAGCGCCGCTCCAGGGTGGCGCAATGGGGATCGAGAGTCCGGACAGGCCGCCGCTCGCTCGGCACACGTGGCCACATCGTCAGGCCGTCAGAGCTCGCCAGGACCTCGCGAACCAGCAAGCCTGGTGGGATCAGGGGCAGTAGTTGCCTGAACATGGGCCGTTCTCACCGCCAGTGACAGACCAGCGCCTCCTGCACCTCCGAACATCCTCCTGCCACTCAGCAGCACGGGATTTGCGGGAGAACCAGTGTCCTCTCGGCGCCTACACTGAACGAGGTCTTCCAGCGTGGACCGCTTCGTTGGGAGGCTTACGCAGAACCGAGGCTCGCGGGGCCCGCAGCGGGCGGTGTGGCTTCGAAGCCCCTGGAGTGGCCATGCGAATGAACTACTCGAGCCACTGTTCGTCGGGCTACGGAGGCGCCGCGGGAAAGCTGTGGCTTCCCCAGACTGGGCCTTGATCTCATGCTCCAGTCTCCCGAGCGCCGCCACGATGCGAGGCAAGTGGGTAGTGCGGATGTTGTCGGCGTCCTTGCCCAATGAATTTGTGTTGGCACCGAACCGGCCATTACATAGTAACCAGTCAGTATTTCTCATACGATATTGCTTGGAGATAGAAATCAACCAGGATAAGACGCTATTTATGCTTTGAAGATACTGCCGAGCCTCCGATCACATGCCTACCCCCTCTGCCACCAATGCTCGCCATAGCCCTCTGCCACCAATGCTCGCCATAGATTGCGCCACTGCTGTCAGAGATCTGGTTAGGCTCGCTCCGAGTCGCTGCAACTCGTCCACACCCCATCGTGTGCACTTTGGAAGCATCACTGTGCACTTTGGAAATTCGACTTGAGAGCGTAGCAGGTTGAATCAACCGGTTAGGAGAGTTTTCCCGTGCACTTTAGAGGCTGTTATGGACCTGCCGCGAGTAGAGCGGCCTGTTTGAGCATGAGGCAGACGAAGGCGACGAGGTGGAGATCGGCAAGGGTGCTGGCGTAGCGCTCATAGTCCTTCACCAGTCGTCGAAAACGTGTTGCCCAGGCAAAGGATCGCTCGACCACCCAGCGCCGTGGCAGCAGCACGAAGCCACGCTTGGCCTCGGGTAGCTTCACCACCTCCAGCTCAATGCCGTTCGCCCTGGCCGCATCAGCCGCCCGCGCGCCGGTATAGCCCTGGTCGACATAGGCCAGTTCGACGCTCTGCCCGGTGGAGGCCTGCACCGCCTGGGCCAGCCGCCCAACCTCGCCACGATCGTCCGCATTGGCGGCGGTCACATGCAACGCCAGCAGATGGCCCAGCGTGTCGACCGCCAGATGCAACTTGGCACCCTGCTTCCGCTTGGCGCCGTCATACCCGGCCCGCGCGCCGCTCTCCGGCGTCGAGCGGAGCGTCCGGCTATCCAGGATGGCAGCGCTGGGCTGGGCTTTGCGGCCAGCAGCCAGGCGCAGGACAGTGCGCAGATCCTCGGCCAGAGCCTCGAAGCAACCAGCCGCCAGCCAGCGCTGCGCCTGCTGATAGACCGCAGCCCAGGGCGGCAGGTCGTTGGGCATCCAGCGCCAGGGCGCCCCGGTCTTGATCACATAGCGCAGGCCGTTGAACACCTCGCGCAGCGCATGCTCGCGCTGTCCGGCGTCCTCCGGCAGCAGGGTCAGGTAGGGCGCAACCAGCGCCCATTCATCATCGGAAACGTCAGAGGGGTACGGCTTGCGGGCACTCATGCCCCACAGCCTGATCGTTACCTACCCACAGGTCCATAACAGCCTCTAGGGTTCAAACCCAATCAGCCTATTAATCGATGTCGCCGTTCCAGATTCACCGCGTTGGTGGATCAAGGGAGGTGAGGATGGCATTGTTCTGGCTGTCGGATGAGGCGCGGGCGGCAATCGAGCCGCACCTGCCGAAGAACCAGCCCGGTGAAGCAGCGCCGACTGCGCCAGATTGAACAGGCGATGGCGGGCAGAGACCACGGTCATGGCGCCACACGGTCCCGGGCTTCGCGCTGGTCCTGATCGCGCACGAGCCAATGGACAACCCCGAGCGCAAGCGCCGCGCCCGCGAGTGCGGCTATCTTGGATGATTCCGTCTCGCCGAGGTCCAGGATGATGAATTTGCGCGCGATGGCGAGGAGCGCGATCAGCACGATCGTGCGGACCTGGAGGATCCCGAAGCTGCGTTCGGTCGCAACAAGAAGGGAGCGCTTGAACTCGAGCGCGATCACCACGGTGAAGATCATGCCAAACATCACCTGGAAGGTGGCGTAATCGAGAGTGTCGAATGCCCCCAGAACCAAGCGGCTCACGACTTCGCGCATCAGCGCCCCGACCGACGCCACGACGATCGCCGCAATGATGACGCTGAGGACGAAGATGACAACTTGCTCGAACTTCTCGTAGAGCGTCATCGCCGACCATTGTTCACGGGTCAGCCCGGATCGTTGCAAGTCTTTCATGATTGCCCCTCGAAAGCCGCCCCGGAGAGATAAGCTCCCCGGGACTTCGCCAGACGGTGCGATATCGCACTGAGCGGAGGGGCCGCCGCAAACCGGCGACACCCAATGTGGCAAATCAGCCGTTCTTGACCTCGATGCGCTTGACCTTGGCCTGCGCCTCGGGAGTCTGGGGCAGCTTGATCGTCAGAACCCCGTTCTTGAAGGATGCTTGCGCCTTTTCGCCATCCACACCGGGGGGGAGCGGAATTGTCCGGTAGATCGCGCCGTAGCTGCGCTCGGAGAGATAGTATCCCGTCTTCTTCTCCTGGCGCTCGATCCTCTTCTCTCCCTTCACGGTCAACATGTCATCGTTGACCGTTACCTCGATGTCCTTCATCTCCATGCCCGGCAGCTCGATCGACACTTCGATCGCGTCGTCGGTCTCGACCATGTCGGATTTGGCTTCGCCGCTGCCCCAGGGCCATTCGAAATGACCGACCCTATTCCAGAAATTCTCGAACACGTGGTTCATCTCGCGCTGAAGCGTCGCGATCGGGTTGTCTTCGCTGCTTTTGGCGTCTGGCGCGCCGTCCTTGCGCGCCCAGGGAATGAGGCCTTTAATCTGCATGACATGGTCTCCTTGGGTTTTCAGGCGCCCTTGACGGCGATCCTTTTCGGCTGCGCTTCAAGGGCTCGGGGGAGCGTCAAAGTGAGGACGCCTCCACGCATCTCGGCTTCAATCGTGTCGGGGTCGAAGTTCTCGGAAAGCGTGGAGGCCCTCTCGAAATCACCCTCGCCATATTCGGCATAGGCAAGTTCCAGGTTTTCTGGCCGCATCGGCTCAACCTTGCCGCAGATCGTCAGCACGCGGTTTTCGAGCGTGATTTCGACCGCATCAGCGGCGACCCCAGGCATTTCGAGCATCATGGAGACACCCTGATCGGTCTCGACGATATCGGTTAGCGGACGGTAGATGCGGCCGCCGCCGGCGGTTTCAGGCGCGTGGGTCGGCGTCTTTTCGGTGGCTTGCGTGATGTCGGTGCTCATCGTTCCAGCTCCTCTCAGGCTGCCTTGATCTCGATTTTCTTTGGATTTTCTGCCTCGGGCCGGGAGATGACGATCCGCAATACGCAGTTCGTCATCCTCGCCTCGACCTTGTCATCCGAGGCCGCGAATGGCAGTCGGATCGCGCGGGAAAACTTGCCATAACCGCGTTCGTTGCGGTGCCAGCGCGCACCTTCGGGAACCTCGGACGCCTTGCGTTCGCCTGACAGCGTCAGGACGTTGTCCTTGACCGCGATCTCGATATCGCCCGGCTCAATGCCAGGGAGTTCGGTAGTAACGGCGACGGCTTCCGCACCCTGCCAGACATTCACTGCCGGGAATGCCGCACGAGACGGCGACGGCCAGAAACCGCGGTCTAGATCGCGCATCATGGCGCGCATCAGCGCAAAGGGGTCGCTGCGGCCAGATATGTCGGATTAGAGCATTGCTGGCCTCCTGTGGCTCAACGACGTCGTGCAGGGAAACACTGATTTCGCGGTTCGATCGCCACGGCAAGAGAGATCGATCCCAAAACCTTTTCAATTCTACGCTCATAATGATACCACGCAAGCATGATTTATGTTGGCACTTCAATCTCTGGTGGCGTCTAATGAAGCTTCGCGATGGCCAACAGATCCTTGGAGGTCAAATGATGATTGCATCCGACCATGCGCTGATGGGGACGACGATCCATCGGGTCGCCCAGCTCATCCAGCAGCGGATCGACGATGAAATTCGTGAGACCGGTCTGACGCGACTGTCGTGGTTGGCAGCCGCCCATGTGGACGAGTGCCCGGGCCTCACGATCGGCGACCTCGCGGCGCGGTTGGAAGTCGGCAGTGCGACAGCCGGGCAACTCGTGGACCGCATGGTGCGCGGCGGCTGGGTTGAGCGTTCGCCGTCATCGAGTGATCGGCGGTCGCAGATCGTTGTACCGACGAGAAAGACGCAAGAAATCTTGCGAGACCTAGACCCCCGACGAGCGGCGTTGCAGGAAGACATCTTACAGGATCTATCAGTCGACGAGAGGCGCGTTCTTCTCGCACTTCTCGAACGCATACGTGCGCGGCTTTCACGCTAGAGGGGCGCGAATCTGTATGGAAAGGAAGACCGAATACAACATCTGGTATTGGGTGGCGGCTGTCATAGCCGTGCTTTTTATCCAGAACCTGATCGCTGGCTGGCAATCCGTCGCTCCCATTAGCTACAGCCAGTTCGAGAAGTATCTCGCTGACGGGAAAATTTCTTCTGTCGCGGTCGGGTCAGACACTATCACAGGCACCTTCGCCGAACCCGTCGACGGCAAGAAGCAGTTCGTGACGACCGTTGTGAATCCCGCAATCCTGGAACGGATAGACCGGTCAGGTATCGAGATAACTGGCGTTCCGCAGAACACTTTTCTCGGCACGCTGATTTCCTGGGTAGCGCCAGCGCTTGTCTTCTTCGGAATCTGGATGCTGCTGTTCCGGAAGTTCGCCGACAAGCAGGGTTTCGGCGGGTTCATGCAGGTCGGCCGCAGCAAGGCCAAAGTTTACATGGAAAAGGAAACCGGCGTCAGTTTCGCCGACGTGGCCGGCGTGGACGAGGCTAAGGCCGAGTTGGAGGAGGTCGTGGAGTTCCTCAAGACCCCGGCAGAATACGGAAAGCTGGGCGCACATATCCCCAAAGGCATATTGCTCGTTGGGCCGCCGGGCACCGGCAAGACGCTTCTCGCGCGCGCGGTGGCGGGTGAGGCGGGCGTGACCTTCTTTTCGATCTCGGGATCAGAGTTCGTCGAGATGTTCGTGGGCGTCGGTGCCGCTCGGGTGCGCGACTTGTTCGAGCAGGCCCGGAAATCCGCCCCGGCGATCATCTTCATCGACGAACTCGACGCTCTTGGGAGGGCGCGCTCCTCCGGCCAGATCGCCGGTGGCCATGATGAGCGTGAGCAGACGCTGAACCAGCTTCTGACCGAGCTCGATGGCTTCGACCCTTCGGTGGGCATCGTGCTCTTGGCCGCCACCAACCGGCCCGAGATCCTCGACCCCGCGCTTCTCCGCGCGGGCCGCTTCGACCGGCAGGTGTTGGTGGATCGGCCTGACAAGAAGGGACGAGTGCAGATTCTTGGCGTTCACATGAAAAAGGTGAAGCTCGCCGCGGACGTCGATGCCGATAAGGTCGCAGCGCTTACTCCCGGCTTTTCTGGAGCGGATCTTGCCAATCTCGTCAACGAGGCAGCATTGCTCGCCACGCGCCGCAAGGCAGATGCGGTGACGATGGACGACTTCAACAATGCCGTAGAACGCATCATCGCCGGGTTGGAAAAGAAGAACCGCGTTCTGAACCCGCGCGAGCGCGAGATCGTGGCGCATCACGAGATGGGGCACGCGCTGGTGGCGATGGCTCTGCCGGGGGTGGATCCGGTGCACAAAGTCTCGATCATCCCGCGCGGGATTGGCGCGCTCGGCTACACGATCCAGCGCCCGACCGAGGACCGCTTCCTGATGACGCGGGAGGAACTCGAGAACAAGATCGCCGTGCTGCTCGGCGGGCGCGCGGCCGAGAAGATCATCTACGACCACCTCTCGACTGGGGCAGCGGACGATCTGGTCAAGGCCAGCGATATTGCCCGCGCCATGGTCGTACCGTACGGGATGGACGAAGACCTCGGGCATGTCAGCTACGACACCGATCGGCCCGGTTTTCTCGGCAGCGGCGACCAGTCGTCCTGGCTGAACCGCCGCTACAGCGACGCCACTGCTGAGCGGATAGACGCGAAGGTGCGCGACATCGTGGATGGCGTGTTCAAGCGCACCCTCACCCTTCTTGAAAGCAATCGGGATCTTCTTGAGCAATCGGCGCAGGACCTCTTGCAACGAGAGACACTGGACGAGACCGATCTGGTGGCAATCGGGTCCAAGGTGAAAAGAACAGAAGCGGTCGCTGCGTAACACTGTCACTTGTGCAGATGATTGGCGGACAACCCTAACTGGATAAAAAGGACGGAGAAGAGAAATGGCAAACGGAGCTTGCGATATTTGCGGTCGCCCGGCGACAGCGCGCGTGCGCGCCTCGGTGAACGGCAGGGTTCAGAACATGGAGCTGTGCGATCAGCACTACCGCGAAATGGCGCGCCGGTCGGGCCGTAGCGCCTCGCCCCTAGAGTCCCTATTCGGACGGAGTTCCCTTCTTGACGAATTCTTTGGCGAGAACGGTTTCGGCAGCCTCTTTGGTGACAGTCCGCTGGGAGGCGGCACGCTCGGCTCCATGGGTGACGGCGATGACGCTGTCGTCGACGCCACTTTCGGCAAGGGCGCGCCGCGGCGTGGATCGCGGCGCGGCGGCGGACGCACCATCGCCGACCGGCTGAGCGAACAGGGCAACAAGCTGCTGCAGAATGCCGCACAGAAGGCAGGGGAATTCGGGCGCAGCGAGGTCGATACTGAACATCTCCTTCTGGCATTGACCTCGTCTGACGTCGTCAAGACGATCCTGGAACAGTTCAAAGTCGATGTGGACGATCTGCGGCGCCAGATCGAGAAGGAAGCGAAGCGTGGAGAGGCAAAGACGGGGAGCGAAATCGGCGTCAGTCCCCGCCTGAAGGACGCGTTGAACCGGGCTTTCATCGCCTCGAACGAACTCGGCCATTCCTATGTCGGTCCCGAGCACCTGCTGATCGGCCTTGCCGAGGAAGGTGAGGGCCTGGCCGCGTCGATCCTGCGAAAATACGGATTGACGCCGCAGGCGCTTCGCCAGCAGGTGACCAAGGTCGTGGGTAAGGGAGCCGAGGAAGGCCGCGTGGCGGCGCCTTCCAGCACGCCCGATCTCGACCAGTTCAGCCGTGACCTCACCAAGCTCGCCCGCGAGGGTAAGCTCGATCCCGTCATCGGCCGCGCCCGCGAGATCGAGACGACGATCGAAGTGCTGGCCCGCCGGAAAAAGAACAACCCGGTGCTGATCGGCGAGCCTGGCGTGGGCAAGACCGCCATTGTCGAGGGACTTGCGCAACGGATCGTTGCGGGCGAAGTGCCCGAGGCGCTGCGCGACAAGCGGCTGGTCGAACTCAACATCAACTCGATGGTGGCCGGGTCGAAGTATCGCGGCGAGTTCGAGGAGCGAGTCCAGAAGATCCTCAAGGAGATCACCGAGGAGAAGGACAGCCTGATCTTGTTCATCGACGAGATCCACACCATCGTCGGCGCCGGCCAGGGCGGTGGCGAAGGTGGTCTCGACATCGCCAACACCTTCAAGCCGGCGCTGGCGCGGGGGGAGCTGAACCTGATCGGTGCGACGACGCTCAACGAGTACCAGAAATACATCGAGAAGGACGCGGCGCTCGAGCGACGGTTCCAGCCGGTTTATGTCGAGGAACCCACGGTAGCTCAGGTCATCATGATCCTGCGCGGCCTGCGCGACACGCTGGAGGCGCACCACAAGGTGACGATCACCGACGAGGCCATCGTCGCGGCGGCCGAGCTTTCTGATCGCTACATCACTGGCCGCTTCATGCCCGACAAGGCGATCGACCTGATCGATCAGGCAGCCGCACGGGTGAAGATCAGCGCCACAGCGCGCCCTGTGGACGTCCAGGAGCTGGAGGCCGAAGCCGCGCAGATCAAGCGCGAGCAGGACTATGCCGCAGCCCGCAAGCAATTCGACCGGGCAGCGGAACTGAAGAAGGAACTCGAGCAGAAGCAGAAGGAGCTTGACGAGCTTCTGGAGATCTGGAAGCGCGACCAGGCTTCGGCGACCGCCGAGGTGCGCGCCGATCATGTCGCGCAGATCGTCTCCAAGATCACCGGTGTTCCGGTCACGGAGCTGACCGCCGAGGAGAAGGACAAGCTCCTCAAGCTCGAGGAGAAGCTGCACGAGCGCGTCATCGGCCAGGAAGAAGCGATCCGCGCCGTGGCCGATGCGGTACGCCTGGCGCGTGCGGGTCTGCGCGAAGGTTCCGGTCCGACTGCGACCTTCCTGTTTCTCGGACCAACCGGGGTTGGCAAGACGGAACTGGCCAAGACCCTCGCCGAGGTGATCTTCGGCGACCAGGATGCGATGATCCGTATCGACATGTCGGAGTATGGCGAGCGCCACTCGGTTGCCCGGCTGGTTGGCGCACCTCCGGGCTACGTCGGATACGACGAAGGCGGGCAACTGACGGAGAAGGTGCGCCGTCGGCCCTACTCGGTCGTGCTCCTCGACGAGATCGAAAAGGCGCATCCGGATGTCTACAACATCCTGCTTCAGGTGTTCGACGATGGCCGCCTGACAGATGGCAAGGGCCGCGCGGTGGACTTCACTAACACCATCATCATCGCCACCTCGAACCTCGGTTCGGACATCATCCAGCGCAACCTCAAGAGACGCGGCACCAAGGAGTTCGACGAGGCAAAGCAGAAGTCCGAACTGATGGAGGTGTTGCGCGGTCATTTCCGGCCAGAGTTCATCAACCGGATCGACGAGATCATCGTCTTCCATTCGCTGAACCAGTCGGAGATCCGCCAGATCGTCGAGTTGCAGCTGAACCGGGTGAAACGGACCGCCCTCGGCCAGGGCATCGAACTCGAATTCGATGTGAGCGTCGTGGATCACTTCGGCGAGGTCGGCTTCCGTCCCGAATTCGGCGCCCGCGAGCTGCGCCGGCTGATCCGGTCGGAGTTGGAGACCGAGTTGGCTCGCGAAATGCTCTCGGGGCGGATCGAGGATGGCGACAAGGTCCGCGTCGCTTGGTCAGCGGACGAACAGAAGGTCGTGTTCGAAAAGATCGCAAGGGACACCGGTGATGACAGCCCGGACGATCAGGCCCAGGCCGGGATCGACGAGTCCAGCGAAGGTGCCGAAAACAAGGCGGACGCTCCGACGCCCGACGTCCCGGTCGACGCCAAGGGTGAGGCGCCGTCCAAGGATGACAAATCCGCCGGGTGACGTTGCGAAGGACTGGCCCGGCGCGATGACGGTCGCGCCGGGCCATTTCGTCGGAGGGTTACAGGAAGGATCCACGGCATGAAAGTCATCAGAACATTTCGCAATCTTGACCGGCACGGGCAACAGCGCGCGCCTGAGGTCATCGAGGAAGAGGTGCGGCAACTTGAACCTCATCTTGTACGCTTCAGCGAGGATCTCGTCCGGCTCGAAGTCGTCGCCTCCCAGACGAGGGGCAAGACGCGCATCCAGGTCAGCCTGCGCCTGCAACTGCCCTCGGGCGTGATCGCGGCGCAGGAAGAGGGGTTCGAGATCGAGCCTGTCCTGCGCAAAGCCTTTGCCGACCTGCGCCAGCGGGTTGACCGGCATGTGGCGCGCCTCAAGCACGAGTCTGAATACAAGCGTCCCGCCCGCCGGCGCCGGATCGGCGCCCCGCTGCCGTCCGCGCGGGATGCGGCGGAAGCGGACCGGCGCCAACTCTTCTTCGACCTAATCGAGGATCATCTCGATACGGTCTACGACACCGTCAGGCGCGAGTTGACCTATCTCGAGTGTAGCGGGTCTGTGCCGGCAGGCTACCTGAGCGTTCGCGATATCGTCGATGCGACGATCCTCAACGGGCTCAACTGCTTCGAGGGGCGGCCGACCGAATTCTCCGTCCGGGACTGGCTGACGGAACTGGCCTTCGAGACCATCGAGACCGAGGCGCAGGCTGCGCGCCGCGCGGTGCCCGAGGATGCCGCCTCGATCGACGCGGCGCCCGAGGCGCCGGCCAGGGAGCCTACCGAGTCGGATGAGGAGATGTTCGAGTTCTACCAGCCCGACGACGTGCTGCTGCTCGAGGAACTCGTCGCCGACGACGGTGGGGACGACCCCGAAAGGGCGGTCGCTAAACGGCAGGACGCACTGCTCTTGCACCGGGCGATCGCCGGTCTGCCGGCGCTTTGGCGCAGGGTCCTGTTTCTTGTCGATCTGAACGACACCCCGCTTGAAACAGCCTCCTCCGTTCTCGGCATTCCCGAAGACGACGTGACCCGGATCGTCCAGTCGGCGCGCGATTATCTTCGCGATAAACTGCGTGACTCAGGTCAGTCTTCCGATACCGCTCATGCGCTTTTTAAGAGTGCTCATCAGAGAAGGTTGCGAATTCCACAGCCCCTGCGGGATCGCGCTCGGCTGGAACGCGCTTTTCTGGGGGACAACCGAGGGGAAGCACCATGATGCGCGGTCACAATCGTCCACCCTTTCCGCCGACGATACCCGGGACCAACATGAGGTCATGGGACGTTCCGACCGCGATCATCTACCGGCCGTCTCGTTCCGCGATGACATCGGCGCCGCGGCCCAACTACTGGCTACTGGAATTCGAGCCGTCTCGACCCCTGCAGGTCGAGCCGCTGATGGGATATACCTCCAGCAACGATCCCTATCGTTCGATCCGGCTGAAATTTCCCGACCGCGAAAGCGCCGTGGAATTCGCGGAGCGGCAGGACTGGCGCTATTTCGTGCGTGAGGACGTGGCTCACCGGCATGCGCCTGACCGCTGGCGGGGAGAGGAGCGGCATCGCCTCTACAAGGGAGCCGACGCCCCGAACGCCTTTCGCATAACGTCCCGCGTGGATCACGATCGCTCGGATCACCGCCTCCGGCGCGCGGTCGAGCAAGAAGGCACGGTGGACCTGTCGTCGCAAGAACAGGCCGAATTCGATCCGGTGCTTGAAGCCGATCTAGAATCCTTCCCGGCCTCGGATCCCCCAGCCTGGACCGGCATCACTGTCGGCCCCACCAAGGGTAAACCTTGATGCCGGTCGCTTTTCGATTTTTGAGAGCAGCAAACCGGTCCGCGCAGGGGCAAGTTGGATTGCCGACTTTGACATATGACTTGAGTTCCAGACAGGAGACAAGCCAATGAAGACCAGCACTGAAAATCCGTCCGGCGCGATGCAGGACATGCTGAGCACGCTGCCCCAGAACTGGTGGGCCTTCGTGCTGCGCGGTGTGCTCGCACTTGTGCTAGCGCTACTCGCCTTCCTCATGCCTGGAGAATCGCTTCTGGCGCTGACGCTGGTTTTCGGCGCTTTCGCCTTCGCCGACGGCGTGTTCGGCCTCATCGCCGCGATACGAAATATCCGCAAGGGCGATCGCTGGGTATGGCTGATGTTCAGCGGCATTCTGGGGATAGCGACAGGCGCCGTCGTGGTCGTCTCGCCCTTCCTTGCGGCGCTGGTGTTGGCGACATTCCTTTGGGTCAGTATCGCCTTCTGGTCGGTATCCTCCGGCGTCACAGAGATCTTGGCGGCCATCCGCCTGCGCAAGGAAATCAAGGGCGAAATCTGGCTCATCCTGAGCGGCATCATCTCGGTCGCATTGGGTGTAGCCGTGACCTGGATGCTGCTGACGCGACCGCTTGAAAGCTTCCTTGCTCTCGGCTGGCTTCTCGGCTTCTACGCCGCCTTCTTCGGAGCCATGATGATTTTGCTCGGTCTGCGGTTGCGCCGCGCACTTCGCGAGACATCCGACAAAGGCACCGGCGCCGCTCAGTCCGCTGGTACGTGATGCGATCGCGGAAGACCGGGCATCGCAACGGCGATGTCGACGATCTAACGTAAGCGCTGCCTGGGTGCCCTTCTTCCCGAGCGTGCCGATGCTGTGCTGCCTTGCCTTCAGGTGGGGAGCTTCGAGCCGACATTATGGTCGACGTTAGCGATGACGCGAGTGGCCGCGGATACCGCCGTGTAGAGGTGCTGACAGGGCCCGGGCGCCGCCGGCGGTGGTCGGAGGAAGCCAAGGCACGGATCGTCGCAGAGACGCTCGCACCCGGCGCCGTCATCGCCGAGGTGGCGCGTCGTTGGCAGGTCTGCTCCCAACAGGTGTTCACCTGGCGGCGGGAGATGCGGCACAACACGCCTCCCGCATTCGTGCCGATCGTGGCGGAGCCCAGTGTGGCGCCCCGGGAGCCCACCATGTTCTCGACCAGCTCGTCGTAGTGCTTGTCGGTACGGTTCATGCGCATGAGGATCATCGCCATCGAATGAATGGCTTCGGACTTCTTCTTCGCACCAGTGGAGGTCTGAACTGCGAGGAGTAAGAAGCGAGCCATCTCCTCGCGAAGAGCGTTAATCCACGCTTGCCGAAATTCAGCATGTTTGAGCTGCTGGGTTGCTCGGGTCTGCACGAACCCGTTCTGTCCGAATACGTAAGGAGGGCCAAGTTGTTCGACGACCATGCGGGCGAAGGTTTTCTTTGACGGGTGCCGCGCCGGGCCAAGGAGCGGATCGGGCGCTTGGCGCCGGGGGGCGGGACCTCTATCGAACAAGGTTGGGGCCGTGGGAGGCGAGTATCGGATGAGTGGGGCGTTGCTCGACAGGCTGAGGAAACTGCTGTGGAGCCCGCCGCCCACCTCCGACGTTCCTCAGCCGAAGCCGGACGAGCGCTATGACCTCCTCCTGAACGAGGAGAGCCAGGCGATCCTCGTGAAGGTCACCGACGTCGAAATGTTCACCGCGGGGAGGAAGCGCCGCGTTGTGGCGGCGAACCTCCATGCGGAACGCCTGGAGCGCCTTACCTGGGTCGAAGAGGAGGCACTCTGGCACCATCGCTACTGCAGGGATGAGGCCCTTCTCCGCGACCTCGTTGGAAAGGTCGAAGCATTCATGGCCGTCAGAGACTCCCATGCGGAGCCCTACCACGGCGCCCTGTCGCATTCGGCCCCGCTCAAGAAGTTCAACCTTCACGCGATCCGCCCGGAACTCGTCGAAGACGCCGCACGGGCCGAGGAATCGGTTTCAGTGACGGAAGCCCCCGGGGAGTACGTGTTGTCCTCGGTTCGCGGTCTCAGCGACGACGACGAACGGTTGATCGGGATCTGGTCGCACGGCCTAGGCCTCCCACCAGGTCAGCCGGAGAGAGCCAAGAACATCATCAAGCGCATGGCATACGCCCGACTGGCCGAGCGGCTCGTCCTGGAGTTCATCCCGAAGGTGTACGGGTGCCCGGCCGAGGACGTATCCCTCACGCAGCTGAAGAGCCCGTCCGGCCTATGGCAACGCTGCGACATCGTGGCGAACGGCCACCATCTGGATGTGAAGAACCATCTGCAGTACGGACGGGGATGCCCACACCCGTACGTCAAGGACTTCAAGCGCGTCGCTGGCCGTGACGTCGCCATCGCTGGCGTGGCGACGGAGCATTGGAGGCCGGTGAGGGCGCACCAAGTTTTCCTCGGCGTCATTCAGCTCGCCGATATCGAGAAGGTCAAGGCGGCGATCAACGAGATGCCGGGCCGCAAACACGCCGTGACCCTCCAGTTCCATGACGACAAGCTGCCCGCATGGGCGTTCGAGCTACCCGGCGTCGCCCCGGATTACGAGCTGCTGTTTGACTTGGCGCGAACCTTCGCAGGATGGCCGGAGACCACCCTCGCCGCCGCCATCGCGTGCGGCCGGGAGAAGGAGGCCGCCCTCTACGAAGCGCTGGACGATGAGCGGAAGAGCATCGTTGACCGGTTCTCGACATTGATCGAAGGCGCTGGCTACTCCAAAGCCACCATTGCCATGTTCGCCATCTCGGAGTTCATGGCGCGTTGCAGGAAGGGCGGCAGGCATGCGGAGTTCATCCGATTTCTCCGCGACATCGTTACCTTCGAAGGGTTCAGCCGTTACGAGCGGCCCCTCAAGCCCGGCAGCATCTTCGGATCGCTGTCGGAGAGGATCCAGAGCAGGCACCGCCTGCGGCAGCACCCGGCCGTCTCCACCGTCGTGTTCGGCCGCGCTTTCCCGCACGCAGTCCAGGAAGGCCGTGCAGACAGCCCGTACGAGGTCGCCATCGACCTTGAGGAAAGCCAGTGCGGCGGTCTGCACGATCCGACCGACTCCATCGCGGAGCTGTTTGACCTTCTCGGAAAGGCAGGGGGCGGCATCGCGGCGCAGGATCTCTCCTTCGTCCATTTTGACGTCCAAGGCCCGCATGTGCTGGTCGGGAAGACAGCGGACGGCGCGGTGAGGACCGTCTACGCCAACTGCGGGGGCGAAAGGGGCGGCTACGCCTGCAACACCTTCCCGCTGGTCATTGGGGTGAACGCGAGCTGCGATCGGTGCGGCAAGCTGATCTGCAAGCAGTGCCATCACTGCTCGCCGGATTGCGACAGGCCGAGGCCAGTCGTGGTCGGCCGCCGCGGTCGTCAGGGTACGTCGAAGCGGCTGGCCTACAGGTAGGGGGGATCCGCCGCTTCCAATTGGTTCAACCGGCTGACGCCATCCGGGCGTCTTCCGGTCAGGACGCGGCCGCAAGCGCCTTTGGTGCTCCCGATCTGCCACCCGGCGCGCCGGGCTGGTCGGGGAAGCGCAGTGGGGCTGGGCGCCCCCGGTCCGCGCGGGAGCCTCGACGACGCGGCCCGGGAAGACCGCCGGAACCGGCCACGCCTTGGGGCGTCCACCCTCTCAGCAGGGATCCGGGGTCTGCGGGGCGTCCATCGGGGGCGACGCTAGCCGGGGGTGGGGCGCGACGCAAAGCAATCCGTCCGCAAATGGGGATTAGCGGACGGAAGGACGGGCGCTGGCGGCGGGGGCGCGACGCGGCGCTTGGGGTGTTTGGCGGGGCGGCGGAGTAACACAAGTGATACCCGTCTATCAGTTTCAGAATACCTTATAGATCGCTGTTTTACGGTGTATCCTGGAAACGAAGACCGGGAGCCCAGAAGTCCCCTCCAGCGTCTTCGGGCGGAGGTTTGGTGCATGGCAGGCTGGGACGAGGACGATCCGGACGACGGCGGCACGCCGCCCTGGGCCACGCGCCGGTCCGGTCCGCATCCGCCGGCAGCCGCCCCCGATCCCGCCCGGCTGCTGGCGCCACTCGCCCGGGCCGAGGACTTCCTCTCACGTCTCGACGCCCGCGCCGGGGCCGCTTCCGGGGCGTTGCGCGAGGGTCTGGTCGCCCGCCTGGCGCTGGCCGAGGCTAGCTCCTGGCTCACCCAGGCGGGCCTGCCCACCCATCCGCACGACCTCGCCCTGCGTGCCGCCGGCCTCACCGGCTCCTGGAGCGCCGCCTCCGACCTCCATCGCCTGGAGCGCGCCATGCCCGCCACCTGGGGCGGAAGCGACGGCGAGGTGGGCGCGGTCGCCGCCGAGCACCCGGTGGAGCAGGCCCTCGCCCTGGCCCGCCTGCTGACGCGGCTGCCGGTCTTTTGGGGCGATCCGCTGGACGCGGCGGAGACACTCGCCGCAGCGTTGCGATCCTTGGGCGACAGCGCCTGGCCCGCGGCCACCGCCTCGCCCGGCGCCGCGATCCCGGACGTCGCGGCCTGGCGGCGAAGCTGGCTGCAAACGGGAGAGGGGGTGCCGGCGCTGCCCGCCGCCGCCGAGGCCGCGGCCCGCTGGATGCGCGAGGCCGGGGAAGGCGACGTCGCCCGGCCGGAGCCGCAGCAGGCGATCTTCCTGGCCGCCGTGCTGCTGAAGCGCCGGCGGCGGCTGGCTCAGGTGCCGCTGGTCTTCTGGAGCGGGGCCGGGCCGGGGGAGCGGCTGCCGCGACCCACCGGGGATCCGGCCGCTTGGCCGGGACTGTTCCTCGCCCGCGTGGCCGCCGCCGCCCGGCGCGGGCTGGAGGTGCTCGACCGGCTGGAAGCGGCACAGGCAAAGCTGGCCGCGCTGACCGAAGGCACGCGGCGCTCCTCCTCGCTGCCGGCGGCCGCCGAGCTGCTGCTGTGCCGGCCGATCGTCACCGCGCCGCAGCTGGCCAGGGACCTCGGCCTGACCCATCAGGGCGCGCTGCTGATCCTGGCCCGGCTGCGGGGGGCCCGGATCGTCCGGGAGGTGACGGGCAGGGGGAGCTTCAGGGCTTACGCAGCCTAATCCGCACCGACCGAGCCTATCGCTACAGCAAATCCTTCAGGCTGGAAGACAATAGCTAAAGCGCGACCATGCCTGCCCAGAACATGCTCTGGTTTTTGACGTCGATGTCATACTTCCGGACGAAGCTCAGTCTCCCATCGTCTCCAACACGGAATACCGATAGTCCGGCATGAACCGTCTTCAACCGGTCACCCTCCCGCACCGTAACGGGCAGATTGTGCTCGGCAACCAATAGGTGACCGCTCGGGTCGATATGGAAGGTGCGCGGGTGGATCCCATGCGTTTCCACATGCTGGATGGGTCGGGGCTCGCCGGTCGGGTTGTCAATGTCATAGACGACGATGCTGTTCTCGCCACCCTTGAAGACCTGGGTGCCGCCCACCTCCTCCGTCTGTTCGGCGCGGTTCGCGCAGTAAAGAAAGCGGCCGTTGGGGTGCACATGGATGGGACCCGCAGCCTGACGGGCACGGATGTTTCCGGGCTGCGCCAGCGTGCTGACACGGAACAGGATGTCCGGCTGAATCCGCCCGTCCCTCATGCGCAGGAGACCGACCTGGTTCTGCGTTTCGATCGACAGATAGATCCAAGGTTTGATCGGGTGGAAGTCGACGTGGCGCGGTCCGAAGTTCCGGCCGCCATCGGGAGCGATGGAGAATTCGTTCGAGAGTCGCCCGTCATCGTAGTCGAATACCTTAAGGGCGCCGGGCTCCTCTGCCTTCTGACCGGTTCCTTCATTGCCGCGCGTGACCAGAACAGCCTGCCCATTGTCCGGGGTCACCCGCGCCTGGTGGGCGTAGATGCCCGCATCGATCGGATCGGTCTGCTTGATCTCATTTCCAGGCGTGAAGTCTTCGTTCACCTGGTAGATCCGTAGCGCACTTGGCTTGTTGAAGGAGACCAGGATGTTTCTCGATGGGATGTCCGTGCTCAGGTGGATAGGCCGCGTCGGCAAGGTCACGGGTGCCCCATGCGGAGACAGCGCGCCTGACCCCTCGTCGATCCGGAGTGCCACGAGATGATGCGAGTTTCCGGGCGCGGCACCATTGCCTGGAGCGGTGCTGCTGGTCGCGACGTACAGGAACCTGCCCGAGCGATGCGGCCAAGCATACTGCACGCTGTCCGGCAAGGTGATCACACCGCGCTTTGTGAGGGTGGCCGCTTCGACATCGACCTCATAGTGAAAGAGGTTCGCGCCCACATTCGCATAGAGGGCCACTCGGCCAGGCATCCCACGGCCGGGATGCTGCCCGAACGAGGTGGCGGGGATAGCAAGGCTGCCAGCAGTGATGCTCAAGAACGTCCTCCGTTCGATCATGGTTTTCCTCCGTAAGCTTGTTGAGTTTCTGTCCCGGGCGCAAAAATCGCTCGATCGGCTGTATTCAGCTTGGCGCGCGCCTACTCCTCCCGGATCACCAGCCGGAGCAGGAAGGCGAACAGCGTGGACACGGCGAGGAACCCGGCCATGGCCAGGAGCCCTGCCTCGAAGGAGCCTGTCGCGTCCTTCAGCCAGCCGACGATCGTCGGACCGAAGAAGCCCCCCGTGGTGCCGACCGTGTTGATGAAGGCGATCCCGCCCGCTGCGGCGATCCCGGTCAGGAAGCGGGTGGGGATCGACCAGAAGATTGCCCGGGCCGATGTTACACCGACCAGAGCGGCTGCCAGACCCAGCAGCGACAGATCGAAGCGGCCGGTCGAGATGGCTAGCAGGAAGCCCAGGGCGCCCAGCAGGCAGCAGGCCGTGAGATTGACGATCTTGCGGCCGGAACGGTCGGCGGAGCGGGCCCAGAGGATCATCCCGATGCTCGCCGCGAGGTAGGGCAATGCCGAGACCCAGCCAACCTGCATATTGGTCAGATCCTGCCCCTTCAGGATGAGCGGCAGCCAGATCTGGATGCCATAGGAACCGACGGTGAAACCGAGGTAGACGACCGTGCACATCCAGACGCGGATGTCGCGCAGCGCCACGCCCAGCCGGCTGACAGCGCGATCCCGCTTCTCGCTCTCGATGCTGGTAATGATGGCTTGCCGCTCATCGGGTGTCAGCCAATGGGCGTCCTGCGGACGGTCGGTCAGTACAAACAGGAGCACAATGCCGATGATGGCGGCCGGCGCACCCTCCACCACGAAGAGCCACTGCCAGCCGGCCAGGCCCAGGGCCCCATCCATTTCCAGTAGAAAGCCGCTGAGTGGGCCGCCGATCAGGGAGGACACCGGAATGGCAACCAGGAACCAGGAGAGGATCCGGGCGCGATACTCGGCCGGGAACCAGGCGGACAGGAAATAGGCGATACCCGGAAAGAAGCCTGCCTCGGCCACACCCAGCACGAAACGCAGCAGGTAGAAACTGATCGGCCCCGAGACAAAGCTCATGGCACAGGACAGCAGGCCCCAGGATATCATGATCCGGGAGATCCACAGCCTGGCGCCGTACCGGTAGAGCAGCATGTTGCTGGGCACCTCGAAGCCGCAATAGCCGACGAAGAGGATGCCAGCCCCCCAGCCGAACTGGGTCGCCGTCAGGCCTATGTCGCGGTTCATCTGCAAAGCCGCGAAGCCGATGTTGGTGCGGTCGAGAAAGTTGAAGGCGTAGGCCAAAGTCAGGATCGGCAGCATGCGCCAGATGACTTTGCGGAATGCGGACCGTTTCAGCGCTTCGGCACTGATGGGCGGGCTGACAGAACCCGGACGCTGGATGGCTGCTTCGCTCATGGACATTTCCCTTGTTTTTCTCCCTTGGCGGGATGTCCCGCCACGCCTTCGCCAGAATTCAGGCGATGGCAACGCGAGCAGACAGGGCTTTGAGCTTGGCCAGGAGCGATGGATCAACCCGGATGCCATCCCGCCGTGCCCGCATGAGATTGCGGTTCTCGATCTCGCCCGGCACCAGCACCGGCGCATTCGGATCAGCAGGCGGTGTGGAATGCAGGATGCCGACAAAATCGTTCATCCGCTCGGACAGCCAGTTCGCGGTGCCGAGGCGCTTCGTGTCGATCAGCAGGAAGTAGTGCCCCAGGTTCTGGGGAGATTCGGGAGATTCGACCCACGACTTGACATGCGTGAGATAGGCGGCACCGGACAGCAGGCCAGCGAGCAGGTCGACCACCAGCGCCAAGCCATAGCCTTTATGGCCGCCAATGGGCAGCAGAAAGCCGTTCAGCGCTTCGTTCGGATCCGTGGTGGGTTTGCCCGCCCGGTCGGTTGCCCATGTGTCCGGGATCGGCTGGCCAGCCTTGGCGGCATTGCGGATCTTCGCGCGCGCCGCGACGCTGATCGCCATGTCGAGAATGATCGGCTCGCCACCAGGGTTGGGAAAGCCGAAGCCGCAGGGGCTGTTGCCCAGACGTGCCTCGCTGCCACCCCAGGGGGCGATGGTGGTGGTGGCGTTGCTGCCGATCAGGCTCGCGAAACCTGCCTCGGCCGCGATGTGGCTATAGGGCGAGACGGGACCGAAGTGGTTGCTGCCACGGGCAAGCGCCAGGCCTACCCCGCCCGTGGCGGCAGCATCCATCGCAGCCTCCAGGGCACGCATTCCGACCAGCGGTCCCACACCGTTATCGCCATCGACCCTGACGATCGCCGGAGCCACATGTTCCAGAACGATGTCGGGTCGTGGATTGATGCCGCCGATCTTGAGCCGCTCGCCATAGGATTCGATCCGGCCCACACCATGCGTGGCCACGCCGAACATTTCGGCGAGCACCAGCACGCGTCCGGCATCAGCGGCATCCCTGCGCGAAAGGCCCAGGCCCACCAGCGCCTCGGTCGCAAGAGCCATGAGTTCGGCTTCGGAAAGCTGGCTTGGTGCTTGTTGCTGCATCGTGGCGTCTCCCTGCTCTTCCCCGGAAGGCCATGCCTTCCTGGCCAGTCGATCTCCGCTGGCAGCAAAGATCTCGCGAGAAGCAATTATGGGGTATTGGAAAGACACATAAAAACCGCGCAAATACCGCATTCAGACAACAGGAATCCTAAGCAATGGATACGCATTTCCTGGAAAGCTTCGTGGTCGTCGTCGAGAGCAGTTCCATGGCGGAAGCGGCCCGGAAACTGAACATGGCTCCCGCTACGCTTGCCTTGCGGATCCGCGCTTTGGAGGAGGAGTTGGGCTTCGCCCTGGTGACCCGCGCCGGACGTGCCACAAAGCCGACGCCGGCTGGCGCCTTGCTCGCACAACGTGCCATCGGAATTTTGCGTGACCTGCGTGACCTGAAGACTTTGGACGAGGAAGGAAGGCCCAGGGGACAGATACGGCTGGGTGTGGCGCAGACGGCCATTGCTACAGTGCTGTGCGATGCGTATTCCGGAGCAAGTCGGCACCTGATTCCGATTTGAAGTCGGCCGTTGATTCCGGGATGAAGTCGGCCATTCCGATCTGAAGTCGGCACCCCTGTGGGGTGGGTGGTTGCTCGACCGCTGGGCTGGGCCCGGGCCTCCTTTCTCGCTGGACGCGAGGGGGAGCCCGGATGCCAGCCGAGAGAGTGTCGATGCGACGAGTGCGAGAGATCCTGCGGCTGAAGTACGAGGCGTGCGCCTCCGACCGGGCGATCGGCCTTGCGGTGGGCGTGGCGCGCAGTACGGCGCGGCTGTGCCTGGACCGGGCAGCGGCGGCCGGCCTGGCCTGGCCGCTGCCGGCGACGCTGACGGACGGTGCGCTGGAGGCACTGCTGTTCGCGGGCGGCGGGGCGGTTGCCGGGCAACGGCGCAAGGCCGAGCCCGACTGGGCCGTGGTGCACCGGGAACTACGCCGGCCCGGCGTGACGCTGATGCTGTTGTGGGACGAGTACCGGGCCAGCACCCCGGATGGCTACCAGTACAGCCGTTGGTGCGAGCTCTACCGAGGCTGGGAGGGCCGTCTGTCGCCGGTGATGCGGCAGGTCCATCCGGCTGGCGAGCGGCTGTTCGTCGACTTTGCCGGGCAGACGATAGAGGTGATCGACCCGGCCATCGGCGAGATCCGCGCGGCGCAGGTGTTCGTCGCGGTGCTGGGGGCATCGAGCTACACCTATGCCGAGGCGGTGTGGACCCAAGGGCTGCCGGACTGGATCGGTGCCCATGTGCGGGCGCTGGAGTTCCTGGGCGGCGTGCCGCGGCAGATCGTGCCCGACAACCTGCGCGCGGGCGTGCTGCGGGCGAACTGGTATGAGCCCGGGCTGAACCCGACCTACGTCGACCTGGCGGCCCACTACGGCACGGCGATCCTGCCGGCGCGGGTCCGCAGGCCCCGCGACAAGGCCAAGGTCGAGGCCGGCGTGCTGGTGGTCGAGCGCTGGATCCTGGCCCGCCTCCGGCACCAGCGTTTCGCCTCGCTGCCGGCGCTGAACACGGCGATCGCCGCGTTGCTCGAGAGCCTGAACACGCGGCCGATGCGTCGCCTGGGCATCAGCCGTCGCCAGCTGTTCGAGGAGCTGGACCAGCCTGCGCTGGCGGCCCTGCCAGCCGAGCCGTTCGTCTATGCCGAATGGCGCATCCGCCGGGTCGGGCTCGACTATCATGTCGATGTTGACGGCCACTACTACTCGGCGCCGCACCGGCTGCTGCGCCAGCAGGTCGAGGCCCGCATCACCGCTCGGACGGTGGAGCTGTTCCACAAGGGCGAGCGGGTCGCGGTCCACATCCGCGGCGGGCTGCGCGGCCGGCACACCACGCTCGCCGAGCACATGCCGCAGGCGCACCGGCGTCATGCCGAGTGGACGATCGAGCGGATCGGCCGCGAAGCGGCCGCCATCGGCCCAGCCACGGCAGCGCTGGTGGCGATCATCCTCGAAAGCCGGCCACATCCGGAGCAGGGGTTCCGCGCCTGCCTCGGCATCCTGCGGCTGCTGCGGACCTATGGGCAGGAGCGGCTGGAGGCGGCCTGTGCCCGTGGCCTGGAGATCGGCGCCCGCTCCTACGGCTCCATCCAGTCGATCCTGCAGCACGGCCTCGACCGCCAGCCGGCGTCACGCCGGCCGCGGGAGAGCGACGAGCTGCCCCTGCTGCACCCCAACATCCGGGGCTCAGGCTACTACCATTGAGGAGAAACAACCCATGCTGACCCACCCCACCCTCGACCAACTGCGCCAGCTCGGCCTGGCTGGCATGGCCAGGGCCTTCGAGGATCTCGCCGCCCAGGCCGGGGGCGGCGAGCTGGCGCCGGCCGAATGGCTCGGCCTGCTGCTCGACCGTGAGATCGCCGACCGGCACGACCGCCGGCTCAAGGCCAGGCTGCGGTTCGCCAAGCTGCGCCACCAGGCCAGCATCGAGGACATCGACTGGCGGACCAGCCGTGGCCTCGACCGTGCCCTGTTCGGCAAGCTGGCCCTGGGCGGCTGGATCGAGGCGCGGGAGAACCTGATCATCGAAGGGCCGACCGGCGTGGGCAAGTCCTGGCTGGCCTGTGCCCTCGGCCAGAAGGCCTGCCGCGACAACCACTCCGTGCTCTACCAGCGCGTGCCACGGCTGTTCGCCGATCTCGGCCTGGCCCGCGGCGATGGCCGGCATGCCCGGCTGATGCGCACCCTGGGCGCGGTGAAGCTGCTGATCCTGGATGACTGGGGGCTCGAGCCGCTTGGCCCGGAGCAAGCGCGCGACCTGCTGGAACTCGCCGAGGACCGCTACGGCCGTGGCGCCACGCTGATCACCAGCCAGGTCCCGGTGGACCGCTGGCACGACCTGATCACCGGCAACCCAACGCTCGCCGATGCCATCCTCGATCGCCTCGTCCACAACGCCCACCGCATCCACCTGCGCGGCGACAGCCTGCGCCGGAAGCTGCCCTCCAAACCCATCGAGGCTTGACCCGAACCCCCCACCCATTGAAGACAACCATCAGCCCGGTGACGAGCGGCCGCCCATGCCGACATCAGTCGGAATCACCGGCCGACATCGCGTCGGAACAGACTGCCGACATCATCGGAATTCGCACCCTCTGCCTGCCCACCTGCCGCGCGAACGGGTGGTGCTCCCGTCACCCACGGCCTGCCCCTGCTGCGGCGGCAGGCTGTCCAAGCTCGGTGAAGATGTAACCGAGACCCTGGAGGTGATCCCGCGGCAGTGGAAGGTCACCCAGACCGTGCGGGAGAAGTTCTCCTGCCGGACCTGCGAGCGCATCACCCAGCCACCCGCGCCATTCCATCCGATTGCCCGCGGACGGGCCGGGCCGAACCTGCTCGCCATGGTGCTGGAGGCCAAGTTTGGTCAGCACCTGCCGCTGAACCGGCAGGGCGAGAGCTATGCTCGCGAGGGCGTGGAGCTGAGCGTCTCCACCCTGGCCGACTGGGTCGGCACCGCGGCGGCCACTCTCTCGCCGCTCCACGCCCTCATCGAGGCACATGTGCTGGCGGCGGAGCGCCTGCACGGCGATGACACCACAGTGCCGCTGCTGGCCCGCGGCAAGACGGTCACGGCGCGCCTCTGGACCTATGTGCGGGACGACCAGCCCTTTGCCGGACCCGCACCTCCGGCGGCGGTGTTCTACTTCTCGCGCGACCGCACCGCCGAGCATCCCAAGCGGCACCTGGCCTCCTACAGCGGGATCCTGCAGGCTGACGCCTATGCCGGGTTCGGCGACCTCTACCTGGCCAGCCGCAAGCCCGGGCCGATCACGGAGGCGGCGTGCTGGGCGCATTTCCGGCGCAAGGTGTTCGAGCTGGCGGAGGTCGCCCGCGCGCCGCTGGCGGCCGAGGCCGTGCACCGCATCGACCGGGTGTTCGAAGCCGAGCGGGCGGTGAACCGGTGTCCGGCGGCCGATCGGCTCGCCCACCGGCAGAGCGTCGTGACCCCACTGGTTGCCGATCTCCAGGCCTGGATGCTGCAGACCAGGGGCAGGCTGTCGCGTCACAACGACCTGGCCAAGGCGCTGGACTACGCGCTAAAGCGCTGGCCTGCATTCACCAAGTTCCTCAGCGACGGCCGGATCTGCCTCACAAACAACGCGGCCGAACGCGCGCTCCGCGGCGTGGCCCTTGGCCGCAGGGCATGGCTGTTCGCGGGCAGTGACCGTGGCGGCGAGCGGGCTGCGATGATGTACGCCCTGATCACCACCGCGAAGCTGAACAATGTGGATCCGCGTGCCTGGCTTGCCGATGTGCTCGCTCGCATCGCCGACCACCCCGCCTCCAGGCTCGACGAACTTCTGCCGTGGAACTGGCGGCGTGCTCAAACGCCCGCAACCGCTGCCGCCTGAACGTCAACCGCGGCCATCACCGGATGGGTACGGTGGTCGGTCATCTCCACGGCCCTGACCTCGTGACTATCAGCGTCGATCACCAGGTGCACCTTGCGCCAGACCCGGCGCTTGCCGGCCCCGTGCTTTCTGACCTTCCATTCGCCCTCGCCCAGCACCTTCAGGCCCGTGCTGTCGATGACGAGGTGCAGCGGTCCGCCCCGTGGGCGGTAGGGGATAACGACGGTGAGGTCCTTCTGACGCCGCGAGAGGGTGCTGTAATGCGGCACCCTCCAGTCGAGGTCCGCCAGCCGGATCAGGCTCCCCGCCATGCCCTGGGCCGCCCGCAGCGGAAGCTGGTACAGCACCTTCAGCGTCAGCACTGCCTGGATCGCCGCATCGCTGAACGTTGGTGGCCGTCCCCGCCGCCCTGTGCCCTCGGCGGCGTCCCACGCCAGGTCAGGCGAGATCCACACCGTCAGGTCGCCCCGGGCAATCAGACCACGGTCATACTCCCGCCAGTTCCGGGTCCGGTAGCGGGTCTTCGGCCGCTCACCCCGTGATTATGCCTTGCTCATGCAGGCCTACCTGCAAGGTTTGTGCAACAACGCCGTTTGTCGTCGAAAACAATCAAACCCTGCAAATCGACAGCGCCGAACCCGGAAAATATCCAAGCTAGATCAGCGCATTACGAGTTGTTCAAGGCCGACCAGTAGGAATTGAGGGAGCATGGATGGGAATCAAGGGAGCATGAAGCCTCTGATCACACCGTTTCCGGCGCTGGTTCGGCAGCTACCTGAAAATCCAATTCGGCTTGGCGCAGACGCTGGTGATTCCAGCGGTATCGATATGTCTTCACCCGGCCGGCGCCGATAGCATCGCAATTCCAAGAAGCAAGTCCACCAGCACGAACCATATCGTCGAATGCTTGGCGGATTTCTCCCCTGAACTTCACACGGCGTTTGATCGGAGCATTCAGGTAATCCTCACCGCAAAGCGCCGCGACATCGACATCGTCGATCCAGCTGTGCGATGGCTTGCCGTCAATGAACGGCCAAATGCTCTTGGCGTAGTCACTCTTGAGGCGGAAGTAGACGTCACCATCCAGGGATACGAGCGTCCGGCTCTCGAACATATCCCTCACCCACTTGCCGTATCGGATGGACAAGCGGCTATCAAGGTCAACCCCGGACCACGAAATTTCGCTGATCAAGGTATCGCTGAATCCTGCGCCAGGCAGCCGCCCTTTTGCGATCCCTGCCTCATACTGCTCATACGTTCCAGCGTAGATGCGAAAAGAGACAGAACGCATTTCCTCAAGTGATCTCAACAGCGTAGCCAAGTTGTTGACATGTGCTGTTCGCCCCGTCGCCTGGAGGAGCGCACGCCAAGTGGTCGAGGTTTCGTAGATGACGATGCTCCTCGGTACCCGGAAATCAGCACCCTCTCGCCATTCCGGGTTGGTCAACTCGAACCGGGCGGCCCGAACCCTGAACAAAGCATAGAGAGCATCTCTATGCTGACTGCCCAATTCGCGACCATGGACCTCGACGACAGAATGAGACTTCACCGCATAGATGCGGGTGGTCGTCGCGTCGGAGAGACCCTTCTTCCTAGGCGCGAAAGCCGATGTTCGCGTCAGCTTGGCCGGAAGGACAGCTGGATTCTGACGTCCCCGCCGGTTCGCCTGAGTTTTCTCGAACCGGGCAAGCCGGGCAATTTCCTTCTCTTCAGGAGTCTGAGCTTTGCGAGGCATGCCACCGTCATAGCTGGTAATCCACCGCTCCCCCAACAACCGGGAATCAAGGGAGCACGAGAGCGTCGTAGATACCCGGAGGGATAGCGATTGGGACTGATGATGGCGGGAATCGAGGGAGCATGAACAGCTACAAAGGGGTCATGATGCGCCTCAGAGCCGCGTAAGCTCCGCCTTCTGTGGACAAGTAGCGGCTGGGCCGTAGCCCAGGGAGCACGAGCGGGAGAGGAGGGAGCACGAGCGGGAGGAGACGGAGCATGGATGGGAAAGGTAGGAGCAGGACTCGTACAGAAGTACCTGATGCTCCTGGAAAATTTAGCTACAGACGAGTCACTGACTCTATAATGACTACTATCGACGCACGGCTGTGGACGATCTCGCAATGGCTTCTACCCTCGACGTAGGAAGCATACGGCACAAGCTGGAAGGAGGTAGAAAGGTCACATGAGACATCTAACGGGAATCGAAGGAGCACGAGGTTAGTGGTCTACACACTGACGCCATCGCTCCACCGAAAGCATAGAGGTCGAGATCAAGATCGCCCCTTACCCTGACCTAGTCAGAGGGCGCTAAGCTCGACTTTGGCCATCTGAGGCAGGCGTAGGCGGCGAGGCGGGTGACTGGCTAGGCTGGCGTGTCCCCGCCAAGAGACGCCGCCATGCTTCACCTGCCATCCTGCTTCGCCGCGGTGATCCTGAGCTTTGCGCCGCTGTTTTTCCAGCGCAGCTGGCAACACGCGGAGGTGCTGCTGATCGGGGCTATCCTGGCACCCGGCAAACGTACGGTGACCCGCCGCTGCGGCGATCTGGGTGATCTCCATGAAGCGCGCGAGGCGCACGCTCATGGAGACCACCACCTCGCCGCGCTTCAGCTTCTCCTTGGCCGGGTTGCGCAGGAGGTCGGCGGCTCGGACGGAGCAGTGGCGGGCGGGGTTTGCGCCGACGCGCTGGGAACGAGCGGACCTCGCACGGCGACACCCACCGCCAGCAAGGTGGCCCTACCGGCAATCCAGGCACACGAATCGCGAGGTTGTCGGTGCGGACATCGCCGGCCGGCCCTTCAACGCGCGACGTCACGCAGGTGAGCTAGAGGATTCACAGTCCGTCGCAGAGCATTGAGACGGTGATCTTCCCGAGCTGAAGTCCGGTATCAAGCGAGCGGCACGCGCAGGTTCGTGACTCCCGTCCGCAGAGTCAAGTTCTTGTTTTGTTCCTGATTCGCCGCCTAGCTTGGTGCCATGACTGACGCGCCCCCCGCCGATCTGCCCGATGAACCACTTCCTCTTGCCCCAGCGCGCCCGGAGGAGATCACCGAGGCCCTGGCCTATGCCCTACGCTACGACGAGCGCGGCCGCCCGCGCCCAAATGGCGGCGAGCTGATCGCGGGCCTGGCCGCCCAGCACCTGACCCAGCACCTGCAGCGCGCCGGCTTCGTCCTGATGAAGCGCCGCCCCGGACGCCCGCACCGTGCCGGCTGACCATCGCTTGCTAGCCGTGCGCCTGCCGCTGCTCGCGGTGGAGCGGCTGCGGCGCAACGACCCTGCGCTGCGCGGCCGTCCGCTGGCGACCTGGCACCTGCAAGGCAGCCGACGCCTGCTCGCCTGCGTCGATGCACCGACCCTGTTTCCGGGCCAGACCCTGGCCGACGCCCAGGCCATGCGGCCAGACCTCGTGCTGTGCCCGGCCGATCCCGTGGGCGAGGCCTGGCTGCTGGAGCGGCTGGGCTGGTGGTCGCTGCGCTTCACGCCGATCGTGGCGCTCGATGCCCCCGATGGGCTGGTCCTCGACGTCACCGGCGGTACGGACCTGTTCGGTGGCGAGGCGGCTCTGCTCGCCGAGGTCGCGGCCTGCTTCCGGCGGGTGGGCTACACCACGCAGCTTGCCCTGGCCGGCACTGCCGACGCTGCGGCTGCCCTGCTGCGGGCGGGCCAGCACGGCTGCGTGGTGCCGCCAGGCGAGGATCTCGCCGCGCTGCGCTCCGTGCCGGTGGCGGCACTGCGGCTGGCGGGGGATCTGGCAAGCGACCTCGCGCGGGTGGGGCTGCGCACGGTCGGTGACCTGCTACACCAGCCACGGGCGCCGCTGGCCCGGCGCTTCGGGCGGACGCTGCTCGATGCCCTGGACTTCGCCACCGGTGCCAGGGCCCGGCCGCTGCAGCTGATCCAGCCCCCACTGGACTTCTCCGCCGCGCGGCCCTTCCTGGAGCCCATCGTCACCCGCCCGGCGATCGACCGCGCCGTGCATGCGCTGCTGGACGACCTCTGCGATACGCTGGCGGAGTCAGGCTGCGGGGCCCGCCGCCTGAGCCTGCTGGCCTTCCGCGTCGACGGCGAGGTGCAGGAGGTGGCGGTCGGCGTGGGCCTGGCCAGCCGTGACCCGGCCCATCTGCGCCGCCTCTTCGTCGAGCCCCTGGGGCGGTTGGAGCCCGACCTGGGCTTCGACCGCTTCGTGCTGCGCGCCACGGAAACCAACCCGCTCGAGGGACGGCAGCTGGCGGCCGCCCTGGGCAGCGCGGATGCGGACCGCGGCCAGGAGCCAGTGCTCTCGGAGCTGCTCGACCGGCTGGGCCAGCGCCTGACGCTTTGGCGTCCCAGCCCTACCGGCAGCCACTGGCCGGAGCTGGCCGTGGTCCCGGTCGATCCCTTCGTGCCCGCCATGGAGGCGCCCGAGGGCTGGGGCGAGCGGCGGCGGCCGGTGCGGCTGCTCGATCGGCCACGCGAGCTGACGGTGATCGCCGAGGTTCCGGACGGCCCGCCGGCGCAGTTGCGCCTGGACGGGCGCGTGCACCGGGTGCGGCACGCGGCAGGGCCGGAGCGGCTGGAGCCGGAATGGTGGGGCGAGAAGCACGACCGCCCGCGCCGGGACTACTTCCGGGTGCTGACCGAGACGGGTGACCGGCTCTGGGTCTGCCGCCTCGGGGTCGACCGGCCCACGGCACCGGCGCGCTGGTTCCTGCATGGCCACCTGGCGTGAGGCCACGATGTCCCCCGCCTATGCCGAACTCGGCTGCCGCTCGAACTTCACGTTGCTCGACGGCGCCTCGCACCCGCAGGAGCTGGTGGCCACGGCCGCGGCCCTTGGCCACGCCGGGGTGGGGCTCTGCGACGCCAACTCCCTCGCCGGGGTGGTGCGGGGGCACGTCGCGGCGCGCGAGGTCGGCCTGCCCTTCGTCGTGGGTTGCCGGCTGCGGCTGGACGACGGCGCCGAGTACCTGGCCTGGCCCACCGACCGGACGTCCTACGGCCGTCTGACGCGGCTGCTCTCGCTCGGCCGGATGCGCTCACCCAAGGGCGAATGCGCCATCACCCGCGAGGAGATGCTGGCCCACGCACCGGGCTGGTGCCTCGCCGCCGTGTCGCCCCTCCGCCCCGACCTCGCCTTCGCCGATCGGCTGCAGGCCGATGCCCGGGCGCTGCGCGGCGTGCTGGCCCTGCCGCTGCTCTGCACCGCCACGGTGCGCTTCGACGATATCGACGAGGACCGGCTGGAGACGCTGGCCGAGATGACGGCGGTGACCGGCACCGGCCTGCTCGCCACCAACGACGTGCGCTACCACGCTCCCGGGCGCCGTCCCCTCGCCGACGTGCTGACGGCGATTCGCCTCGGCCGCCCCGTCGACCGCCTCGGACAGGCCGCCGAGCCCAACGCCGAGCGGCACCTCAAGCCGCCCGCCGAGATGGCGCGGCTGTTCCGCGATCATCCGGACGCCCTGCGCAGCACCCTGCGCGTGCTCGACGCGTGCCAGGGCTTCTCCCTCTCCCAACTCCGGCACGAGTACCCCGACGAGATCCTTGAGCCCGGCCGCACGCCGCAGCAGACGCTGGCGGCCCGGGTGGCCGCGGCCGCGGCGGCGCGCTTTCCGTGCGGCGTGCCGCCCGATATGCAGGCGCGCCTCGACCACGAGCTCGCCCTGATCGGGCAGCTGGACTACGCGCCCTACTTCCTGACCGTGGACGAGGTGGTGCGCTTTGCCCGGGGGCGCGGCATCCTCTGCCAGGGGCGCGGCTCGGCCGCCAACTCCAGCCTCTGCTACGTGCTGGGCATCACCGCGGTTGATCCCTCCAAGCACGACCTGCTGTTCGAGCGCTTCCTCTCGGCCGAGCGGGCCGAGCCGCCCGACATCGACGTCGACTTCGAGCATGAGCGGCGCGAGGAGGTGATCCAGTTCCTCTACCAGCGCTACGGGCGCGACCGTGCCGCCATCGTCGGCACGGTGATCCGCTTTCGCGGCCGCTCGGCGATCCGCGAGGTCGGCAAGGCGCTGGGCCTGTCCGAGGACGTCACCGGCCGGCTGGCCAAGGCCAGTTGGGGGCCGGGGCGGGAGCAGGGGCTGGAGGAGATCGCCCAGGCCGAGGGGCTGGACCTCGCCGACCGCCGGCTGCGCCTCGCCCTGGCGCTGGCCGGGGAGATCCAGGACTTTCCCCGCCACCTCGCCACCCATGTCGGCGGCTTCGTCATCTCGCGCGGCCCCCTGGTGGAGATGGCCGTCATCGGCAACGCCGCCATGGAGGGGCGGACCGTCCTCGAATGGGACAAGGACGACGTCGACGCGCTGGGCCTGCTGAAGGTCGATATCCTCGCGCTGGGGATGTTGTCCTGCCTGCGGCGCGGCTTCGACTTGCTGCGCCGGCACCGCCTCGCCGACCTCGACCTGGCCGGCGTGCCGCGGGACTGCGAGGCGACCTACGCCATGCTGCGCCGGGCGGACTCCCTGGGCGTGTTCCAGGTGGAGAGCCGGGCGCAGATGGCCATGCTGCCGCGGCTGCGGCCGAGCCGCTTCTACGACCTGGTGGTACAGGTGGCCCTGGTCCGGCCCGGGCCGATCCAGGGCGACATGGTGCATCCCTACCTGCGTCGCCGCTGGGGTGACGAGGCCCCGGTCTACCCGTCGCCAGCCCCGGAGCACGGCGATCCGGACGAGCTGGAGAAGGTGCTTGGCCGCACCCTGGGCGTGCCACTGTTCCAGGAGCAGGCCATGCGGGTCGCCATCGTGGCGGCCGGCTTCTCCCCCGGCGAGGCCGACCAGCTCCGCCGTGCCATGGCGACTTTCAAGTACACCGAGGGCGTGTCGGTGTACCGGGACGGGCTGGTCGGCGGCATGGTCCGCCGTGGCTACGACCCCGAGCTCGCCGAACGGGTGTTCCGCCAGATTGAGGGTTTCGGCAGCTACGGCTTTCCCGAGAGCCATGCCGCCTCCTTCGCGCATCTGGCCTATGCCTCGGCCTGGCTGAAGTGTCATCACCCCGGGGTGTTCGCTGCGGCGCTGCTGAACAGCCAGCCGATGGGCTTCTACGCGCCGGCGCAGATCGTGCGCGATGCCCAGGCGCACCGGGTGGCGGTGCGCCCGCTCTGCGTCAACGCCTCGGATTGGGACTGCACCCTGGAGCCGGAGCGGCGCAGCGCCGAGGGTCTGGCGCTGCGGCTGGGCCTGCGGCTGGCCGCGGGGCTGGCGGCCGAGGACGGCAAGCGCGTGGCCGAGGCAAGGCGTGCGGGCAACGGCAGCCCCTTCGCCTCGGTCGATGAGGTGGTACGCCGGGCGGGCGTCCCCCGGCGGGCGATCGAGGCGTTGGCCGCAGCGGATGGCTTCGCGGGCATGGGCCTGGATCGCCGCTCCGCCCTTTGGGACGCCCGTGGGGTGGAGGGGGAGGTGCCGCCGCTGCTCCGCCTCGCCGCCCAGGCCGCGGCGGCCGGCGAGCCGCCGCTGCTGCCCGAAGCCCTGCCGGCGTTGCCGGCCGAGGCCGATGGGCAGGCGGTGGTGCTGGACTATGTCTCGACTGGCCTGAGCCTGCGGCAGCATCCGCTCGCCCTGCTGCGACCGCGGCTGCGGGCGCTGGGCTGCCGGACGACGCGGGAGCTGGACCGCTTGCGCGGCGGCACCCGGATCCGGCTCGCGGGGCTGGTGCTGATGCGCCAGCGCCCCGGCACAGCCAAGGGCATCGTCTTCGTCACGGTGGAGGACGAACACGGCACGGCCAACCTCGTCGTCTACGCCGACATCGCCGCGCGCGACCGCGCCGCCCTGGTCGGGGCCCGGCTGCTGCTGGTGGAGGGACGGGTCGAGCGCGAGGCCGAGCGGGCCGAGGTGCCGGTCATCCACCTGATCTGCCGCCGGCTGGAGGACCGCTCCGAGCTACTGCGTGGGCTGGTGGAGGGCGGCGCCGCCGAGGGATGGAGCGATGGCGCGATCGGCCGGGCCGACGAGGTGCGCCGCCCCGACCCGGGCTCGGCGCGGCCGCTGCCCCGGCTGCCGGGAAGCCGTGACTTCCGGTGACGCCATGCCGTCCGCCCTGCCGCCATGTGCCGTTCGCTGTTCGCATCACCCGCGCGGAGCCTGCCGAGGTCCAGCGAGAGGAGAAGGGGCGGTGCGGGAACTGGGAGAAGGGGAGGGGGCGCTACCGCGAGCGGCGGGCGCGCGACAAGGGTACGTCGGCTGGCGCCTCCCGCGCCGGGGCGGGCCCCGGTCGCGCCCTTGTCCCGCGCCGCCGTCGCGGTTCGCGGGGGGAATCCAGGCAGAGGATTCCGGGAGATGAACGATCAGGACGAGGAACTGCAACAGTTGCGGGAGGGCGTGAATTGCGCCGCCCTGCTGGAACGGCTGCCGCCCCCCTGGAAGCTGGACAAGGCGGAAAGCACCCGGGATTGCCTGAAGTACCGGCGTGGCAAGGGCGAGATCATCATCGTCAACCACGGCGGACGCGGCTGGTGGGATGCCGGGGGAACCGCCAAGGGCGACGTGTTCGGGCTGGTGCGGCACCTCCGCCCCGAGCTGAACTTCGGTCACGTCCGCAAGCTGCTGCGCGAGATGGTCGGTCTGTCCCCCAGCTTTCCCGAGCACGAACGGGTGCGCCCCGGCGTGGAGGGAAGCCGTCCGGCGGCGGAGCGCTGGGCATCGGCGAAGCCTCTCCGCCCGGGATCGCGCGCCTGGCGCTACCTCGCCGATGCCCGGCGTCTGCCGGCCGGGGTGCTTCGGGCTGCCGAGGCGGACGGTGCCATCCGGGAGGGGGCCTATGGCACCGCGTGGTTCGCCCATCGTGACGAGACGGGTACCCTGACGGGCTTCGATATGCGCGGCCCGGACTTCCGGGGCTTCGCCAAGGGTGGCGAGAAGACCCTGTTCCGCCTACCGGGCTGGATCCGCCCGCGGGACGTGCTGCCGCACCGCCTGGCCGTGGCCGAGGCGCCGATCGACGCCCTTAGCCTCGCGGCGGTGGAACGGCTGCGACGCGACACCCTCTATGTCGCGACCAGCGGCGGCATGGGGCCGGGGACGGTCCACGCCCTGGACCTCCTGCTGGCCGCCATGGCTGCCCTCCCGGATGCCAGCTTGGCCATCGCGACCGACAACGATCCACCAGGGGAGCGCTACGCCGCCCTCCTGGCGGAGCGAGCCGCCGCGGCGGGCGTGCGCAGCGAGCGCTGCCTGCCACCGCACGGTTTGAACGACTGGAATGACAGCCTGACACGAGGGAGGGGGGCATGACCGCCACCGAACACGCCGCCAGGGCCCCGAGCCCCGAAGCGCGGACCCTCGCGCGGGCCCTGCAGGCCGCCTTCCTCCGTCTGCCCGACCGACTGAAGGCCCGATGCGCGGTGCGGCCGACCGGGGATGCCGCGATCGACCGGCCGGTGCTGGTCGAGGCCTGCGACGGCTCCGACCACTACCAGGGTGTGGTGGTCGCGGGCGAACGCGACGAGGGCGGCCGCTGGCTGCTGGACGACGCCTTCACGTTGCTCACCCTCGATCACGACGACGGCCCCGAGGCCGCGCTCGTGGTCTGCCACGGATGGAACTGCCATGCCGGCCGCATCTGACACCACAGACCACGCCCGCCTGGTGGCCGCCGCTACCCTCGCCCCGCAGGCCGGCATGGATGCCCTCAAAGAGATCTCGCCGCCCTCCGCACCCGGCCGAGGACATGAGGGGGGTACGGAAGGTGGGAAAAGAGTCATGGCAGAGGGAGGGAGTGGGGTCCCTGCCACCCTCGCCCGGATCGCGGCAAGGGTGCGTCGGCTCGCGCCTCCCGCCGCCATGCGGCGCCCTTGCCCCGCCCCGGCCAGGGCGGCCGCGGGTGGGGGTCTTCGAGAAGAAGATCAGCAGGAGAAGCTACCCGTGACCCACGCCACCACCATCATGCCCGCGCCGTCCATTCCGATCGCCCGCATCCGCGGCTCCCTGGGCGAGAAGGTGCTGCGCAAGAGCCCGGAGCTGTTCAATCAGTCCCTGCCCACCGTCCTGGCCGAGGTGCTGCAGAATGCCCGCCGTGCCGGCGCCACGTATGTCGCCATCGAGCACTTCGGCGAGGAGGGCCGGGCCACCCTTGTCGTGCGCGACAACGGGCACGGCATTGCCGACATGGGCAAGCTGGTGACCTTCGGCGCCTCCGCCTGGGACGAGCGGACGGATCTGGCGGAGAACGCCGCCGGCATGGGCGTCTACTCACTTGCCTCGCGGGGCGTGACGGTACGCTCTCTCGGCCGGCGCGTGACGCTGAACCGGGCGGTGTTCTGTGGCGAGGCCGACGCCGCGGTGCTGCCTGACCCGGAGATGGACGCCGGAACCGAGCTGACCTTCCCGGTGAGCGAGAAGGGGGTGCCGTACCTCGTCGAGCGGGCGTGCCGTTTCTATCCGTTGCCGGTGACCCTGAACGGCCAGCCCCTGGGGCAGCGCGACTTCCTGGCCGCCGCCGAGCATGTGGTGGAATGGCAGGGGCTGCGCCTGGGCGTGTTCCCGGAGCCTGGACCTCGGGTGCTGGATCTGTTCGACCGGCATCGCGGCTGGAGCAGCCGTCTGTACCTGAACTTCCACGGCCACGTCGTGGAGTGCGGCACGGCGGTCGCCCTTGCCGAGGTCGGGGGCCCCACCCGGAGCGTGTTCGTGGACGTGATGTCGGCCCCGGACCTGCGCCTGGTGCTGCCGGCGCGCAACGAGCCGATCGACAACGACTTCTTCCGCGCCATGCGGGCGCGGGCGGAGCGGGCTCTGCTGGAGGCGGTTGCCCGGCAATCGAAGCACGCGCTGGCCTTCGCCGACGCGAAGCGGGCCGAGCGGCTGGGGATCACCCTGCCACCCGTGGAGATCGCACTGTCCCCCTGGCGGATGGTCACCGACGAGACGCGGAGCCGCCTGGATCGCGTGGAGGCGCCCGTGGTGCTCGGCACGGATGGAACCGAGGTGCTGCTGGCGGATGGCGTCAGGTGGGGGGAGGCCTGCGACCAGACCAACCTGCACCGCCTGCTGCTGGGCTGGCAGGACGGTGCCCGTGTGGTGGAGGCCAATCCCCGTTTCGCCGGCTATCCCGCCTATGACGCGCTGCGCGTGGTGCGGGAGGTGTCGGCGGTCGCCGTCGGTGCGGACGGTGTGACGGAGGAGCTGGCGCAGCCGGTCTCAGCCCGCCCGCCCGTGTCGTGCGAGGACGATCGCCGGGTGGTCGAAGCGGTGCGCGCCCGCCTCCTGGTGCAGAACGGAGGCCATTCACCCGGCGTGCCGACCTTGCTGCACGAGGCGGCGGTTCCCTTCTTCTTCACCTCCGAAGCCTTCGGCGATGCGTTCCCGGGCTTCGTCGTGACGCGGGGCACCGCTCCCGGCGATCTGGCCGATGCCCTGGTCGAGGGCTTCTTCGCCCACAGCGATGATGCCGATACCGACAGCTACGACCGGCAACTGGAATGCTTCACGGCGGATGCCCTCGACACGGCTCGCGGGCTGCTGATGGACAGTGATGCGGCCGTGGCGGCGCGGATCGTCGACGCTCTCCGTGATGCCCGCTGGGTGCTGCGAACCCTGGGCACCGGGCGCATCGAGCTGCAGATCACCGAATCCCAGGTAGGCAGCACGATCCGCATCGTCAACGCGGCGGGCAAGGAGGTGACGGCCACCCTGTAGGGAGGCGGATTCGAGAGGAGGGAAGGGAGAGGAACGAGGAGGCAGGGGAGGCCCTGCCACCCTCGGCCGGAGCGCGGCAAGGGTGCGTCGGCTCGCGCCTCCCGCCACTGCGCGGCGCCCTTGCCCCGTCCCGGCCGGGGCGGCCGGCGGGCTGGGTCTTCGGGAAGAAGACGCAGCAGAAGGAACGGGATGATGGATCTCGCCGACCGCCTCGCCCGCCGCAAAGGACGCCGCGAGGACCTCGCCGCCATCGCCGGCCTCCTCGCCTTCCTGGCCGCGATCCTGGCCATCGTGATCCTGCCCGGGTTCCTGGTGCAGAGCGCCTCCACCAGCCGCGTGCCCGCCCAGCAGGAGGCGCGGCGATGAGCGGCACCACCCCAGCCGGCGGCGCCGGCAAACTCGACGTGGCCGTGGTGGAGGACATGGTGGAAGATGGCTACGGCTTGGTCCGCACCGCCGAGAGCCCGGCCCTGGTGGTGGCCGTGCTGCATGACGGGACCTCACGTGGCCTCGCCCTGGCCCACGGCACCGCCGCCGTGCTCGCCGTGGCGCCCGCGATGCGGCGCCTGCTCGACGAGGCCCTGAACATTTTCTGCGAACAGTTCGAAGAGGACACGCCGGTGTCCAGCGCCGACCTCGTGGATTGGTTCGCGGGCTGGCGCCGGAAGGCCGGTGCCCTGTTGACCCGGCCCGCTCCGGAAACCGGCACGGACCCCTGACGGGCGCGCCGCACCCTCCTGGCTGCCCCCACCATCCCCATCCGAAAGGAACCGCCATGCCCAACCCGGCACGGCCGCCACGGCTGCTTGTCCTGCGTCCCTACCTGTCGCACGCCGGTCGCGACGACGCCTACGCGCATGTCGACGCCCTGGTGATGCACACGCGCGACGGCCCGATGCCACGGCGCTACGGCGAACTGCGACCGCTGCTGTGGCACGAGGACGGCGCCCGGCCGATCCTGCATGAGGGCTTCCGCTTCACCTGCCAGATCGACGACCGGCACGCCGAGCCCTACGCGCTTCGCTACGGCTACATGCCGGAGCACGGCGAAGTGTTCACCACCAGCGATCTCGCGCGCTTCGGCAAGCCCCTCGCGGCCCTGCGGCGCGGCATGGCGCGGCTGGTCGAGCAGGAAGGGCGCAGCGAGGATCTCGGCCAGATCCTGGCCCGGCTGGCCCGGGTGCTACGGGTCGACGGCATTGTCCTGCTGGCGGTGCGGGAGCACGGCACCTTCTTCGAGGAGGATCACCGCATCCGCCTGACGGCCGAGGCGCCGAACTACGGCGAGGTGATCGGCGATCTCGCCGCCGTCGCCCGGGAGCTGCATCTCCACTGCGCGAAGCGCGTGGGCCGCAGCGCGGCTTGAGCCATGCGCTTCACCCGTGGACCAACCGAGGGGCTCCTGGCGGTTTGCCCCTGGTGCCGCGAGCCGGCGGCGCTGGAGCTGGCCGAGGCGTGGACCGACCACGCCTTTCAGTTGGAGACCTGCTGCGAGGCGGCCCATGAGGAGGTGTGCGCCGGCCTTGCCGACGATCCCGCCTGGGCGCGCGACCTGCTGCGCCAGCTCGGCGCCGAGGTGCTGCTGGGGGGCACGCTTCGCCGGGTGGCCGATACCGGCTGTGGCCAGCTGCTGCTGGACTGGAAGCTGGAGATCCGGCCCGTGAGCTTCGCGGTCGCGGCCGGCTTCGTGCGGCGGCATCACGCCCACAACGCCGCCCCGGTCGCCTGGCGCTACGGGGCCGCCATCGCCAACGGGCCGACCCGGCTGCTGGGCGTGGTGATGGTCGGCAACCCTGTCGCCCGCGGCCTGATGGGCCGCGGCACGGTCGAGGTGAACCGGCTGTGCATCCGCCGCGACGTGCCCCGCGTCCTGGCCTGGAACGCCTGCTCGCAGCTCTACGGCTGGGCAGCGCGGGAGGCCGAAGCGCGGGGCTTCGAGCGCATCGTCACCTACACCCGTGCCGATGAAGAGGGCGGTAGCCTCACCGCCTCGGGCTGGACCAGGGACGCCCGCGTGCGCGGCCGCTCCTGGAGTAGCCCGGCCCGGGCGCGCCGCGATCAGGGCGTGCCGATCGACAAATGCCGTTGGTCCCGCGCCCTGCGGCCTCGCCGGGCAGCGGGGCGCCCATCCGCGCCGAATCCCGTCATGCCCCTCACCCTGGATGCTCCCGGGTGAGCCGGCCCGTCCGACAACACCAACAGAGAGGAGCCACGCCGTGGCCACCATCAACATCGTCCTGTCCGCCTATCCCGGCCATCGCGTGCGCGAGGTGGGCTGCAGCTGGACCTCCATCGGCATCGGCGGCAACACGCCGACGCGCCGCCTGGCCGTGCAGGGCCTGGGCGGCATCACCGAGGCCGTGTCCGCCTTCGGCCGCGACGTGCTGGCCGCAAACCCGGAGGCCAGCTTCGCCATCTCCGTCACGATGGCAAGCGGCCAACGCAAGCCCCGTGGCTTCGACGACGCCGAGAGGGCCGGGACCTTCGGCCAGCACGCTCATCTGCGCGATGAAGTCGGCGAGGAAGTGAATTACCGGAAGCTGGCCAGTCCGACCGTTTCCGCCCCGACACCGGCTCCTGTCCCGGCATGAGGCAGGAGAGATGAGAGACAGGGAGGAGGGGCGTGCCGCACCCCGTCCCCCGCCGCAAGGGCAGGGGCCTGACGGCCCGCCGCTGCGCGGCGCCCTTGCCCCGGGGGCACGGGGCGCCGGCGGCAGGGGAGGTGTTCGGAAAGGAACACCGCCATGGAAATCCGCCGCCTTGCCACCCGTCCGGGGACGGCCCTGCTCACCCCGCTCGCGCCCGCCGCCGCGAACGACGCGATCGCCTGCACCCGGTGCAGCACGGCCTTCGGCACCGATCCGACGATCTCGGTCGACTGCCCAGTCTGCTGTGCTACGCAGGGCGAGCGTTGCCGCCAGCCGGCGGAGGGCGGCTTCCACCGCTCGCATTACAGCCGCGCGCGCATCGCGCTGGCCCTTGGCCGCATGAGCGCCTGCTCCGCCCTGACCTGGGACGATCTGCACACCCTGCCGGTGCGCCTGGCACCGCCATCCCTTCCGAACGACGAGCACGTCCAACCGAACCCTTGAGGGAACCCCATGAGCGCCGTCCGCAGCTTCCTCGATCTTTCCACCGCCCATCTCTCGAAGGAGGACCGCACCCTGCTCGACGCCTGCGCCGGTCACGACACCGGCGAGGTCCTCTGCGCCATGACCCCCTACGGCTGGTTCGCTTTTGCCTGCGAGGAACGGCCGCAGATCTCCGATACGCTCTGGACGTTGTTCCAGGCCGCCCGCCAGCGCGGATGCGACCACCTCCTCTTCGACCAGGATGCTCCGGAGCTCGACGACTTTGCCGTGTTCGATTGGGAGATTTGATACGGATATCGGGAAAAAGGGAAAGCCAGAAATCCGGTAATCCAGAAATCCCTATAGCGGGAAAGCGGGAGAAGAAGGGCCGTCCCGCACCGGGGACGGCCGCCGCAAGGGGCCGTCGGCTGGCGCCTCCCGCGCTTCGCGCGCCCTTGCCCCAGCCGCCCCGGATGCGGGGGCGGGGAGGTGTTCCGAGAGAATGAAAGGGAACACCGATGGCCCATCCCCGCCGCCAGCTGTCCGAGCGCCCGGCTTCCCGCGACCACTACGCCGAGATCACCAGCCAGGTGATCGCGGCACTGGAGGCGGGCACCCTGCCGTGGCGCCGTCCCTGGGACCAGGACAAGGCCGGGGCCGGTCCGCTCTCGCCGCGCAATGCCACCACCGGCCGCCGTTATCACGGGATCAACGTGCTGTTGCTCGGCATGACGGGCATGGCCTTCGCCGGCACCGACCCCCGGTGGCTGACCTACAGGCAGGCCGAGGCGAAGGGCTGGCAGGTCCGCCGCGGCGAGCGCGGCTCGCGCGTGTTCTTCTTCCGCAAGCTGACCCTGCGCGACGGCGAGGCCGCGCCGGATGCCGGCGGCGAGGGGGAGGGGGCCACCCGCACCGTGCCGGTGCTGCGCGCCTACACCGTGTTCCACGCGAGCCAAGTGGACGGCATCGCCCCCTTCGAGGCGCCGTCCGTCGAGGAGGCGTCCTGGCGCACGCCCGTGGCGGCCGGGACCATCATGCGCAACAGCGGCGTGGCGTTCCGCGAAGGCGGCGACCGTGCCTTCTACTGCCCCGCCACCGACCACATCCAGCTGCCCCCACGCGCCGTCTTCGCGAGTCCGGAAGGCTACTGCGCGACGGCGCTGCACGAGCTGGCGCATGCCTCCGGCGCGAAGCACCGGCTCGACCGCGACCTGACCGGCCGCTTCGGCAGCCAGGCCTACGCGCAGGAGGAACTCCGCGCCGAACTCGCCTCCTGCTTCATCGGCGCCGAGTTAGGCCTGCCCTGCGATATCCCCAACCACGCCAGCTACGTGGCGTCGTGGCTCCGGACGCTGCGCGAGGACAAGCGCGAGATCTTCCGCGCCGCCGCGGAGGCACAGCGCATGGCCGACTACCTGCTGGCCTTCCACCCCGGATACGCCCGGATCGCGGCCGAGGAGGCGGGGCGCGACGAGGCCGGTGACGAGGCGTGAGCGCCACCCTGCGGCAAGGCGAGGCAGGGGGCACCCCCAGCCTGCGCTCCTACGACCACGTCGTCCTGTTCACCTCCGGCGGCAAGGACGCCACGGCGTGCCTGCTGCACCTGCTGGAGCAGGGCGTGGACCCGGACCGCATCGAGCTGCACCACCACGAGGTGGACGGCCACGGAGCCACCTTCATGGACTGGCCGGTGACGGGCGCCTACGTCGCCGCCCAGGCGACGGCCTTCGGCCTGCCGCTGTTCCGCTCCTGGCGCGAGGGCGGCTTCGAGCGGGAGATGCTGCGCCAGGATGCACCGACGGCGCCGATCCTGTTCGAGACCCCTGACGGGCTCATGAGGGCAGGAGGCGCGGGGCCACGCAACACCAGGCTGCGGTTCCCCCAGGTCTCGGCCGACCTCTCGGTGCGCTGGTGCTCGGCCGCGCTCAAGATCGGCGTCGGCGCCGCCACGATCGCCGGTCAGGACCGCTTCCTGGGCCGCCGCACCCTGGTCGTGACCGGCGAGCGGGCGCAGGAAAGCGCGGCGCGGGCACGCTACGCCACCTTCGAGCCGCACCGCACCGACACGCGCGGCGGCACACGCCGGTCGCGCCATGTCGACCACTGGCGGCCGGTCCATGCCTGGGACGAGGCCCGGGTCTGGGAGGCGCTGCGACGTCACGGCGTGCGGCCGCACCCGGCCTACGAACTGGGCTGGTCGAGGCTGTCCTGCATGGCCTGCATCTTCGGCTCGGCGGCGCAGTGGGCGACGATCCGCCATATCGCGCCAGCGCTGTTCGAGCGCATCGCGGCCTACGAGGAACGGTTCGGCCGCACCATCCAGCGCGCCCGCTCGATCCGCGCCCTGGCCGATATTGGCCGCCCCTACCCGGTTGCCCTCGCCCGTCCCGACCTCGTGGCGCTTGCCCTGGGCGAGACCTGGGATCTGGCGATCCTGGGGACGCCCCCGGCCTGGACCCTGCCGGCAGGCGCCTTCGGCGAGGCCGCCGGGCCTTCCTGACCATACCCCTGTTTCCACCCCCGCACACAAGGGAGGCCCCCATGGGCTGGCTCGTTTCCGATCGCCCCCTGACCCACGAAACGCCGGCCGCCTATCTGGCCCGGGAGTTCACCTGCGCCAACGAGACCAACCGCATGGAGGTGCTCGCCGCGAGCCAGGTGAAGGGTGCCGTCTACCTGGCGGTGCGCCACACCTCCCTCACAGGTGAGCGGGCTGGCCGCTCCTACGTATTCTGCGCCGTCGTACTCGTCTTCAACAACGCCCGGCAGGGCTTTGGCCGAAAGACCATGGACGAGAGCTGCGGCCCCTGTGAGGTCGACTGCCCGGCCCGGATCATGGCCCTGCTCTCGCCGATCGAGGACATCCCCAATCCTGGCTACGCAGCGGATTGGCGCGCACGGGTCGCCGCGGCGGCAGCCTTGCGCCGCGAGGCGACCGCCAGCGGCCGGAACCTCGATCCCGGACAGCGGATCAGCCTTACCCAGCAGATCAGCTTTGACGGCGGGCGGGTCGTCACGAGCGAGTTCGAGGTCGTGCCGACGCCGCCCGGCCGGCGCGGGCCGATCTTCCGGCCCGTGGGGCACGACTTCCTTTGCCGTGTGCCCCGTCACCTCCTCGCCACGGCGATGCACGTCGCGGGCGGCGCCGCTGACACAGCATCCCGGAGCATGCCGTGATCGCCCAGGCGGAGGTCCGGGACGGCAACACCAGCGAGGCGGGCCTGCGACGCCTACGCCAGTCGGAGAGGACCGAGGCGTACCGGCGGATGGTGCTCATCCTCACGGTCGGCAGGAGCGAGACACAACCCGACCTGCTGCTGCCCTGACAGCGGGGCCAGCGTCTAAGCCTCCTGAAAGCCTGAAAGCCTGAAAGCCTGAGTTCAGGAAATCCCGAAAGCTGGAAAGCAGGAAAGAAGGAAAGAGAGAATCAGGGGCGAGAAGCTGCTGGCATCCCGGCCGTCCCGGCACCGCTGCGCTCCATGGCCGGCAGCGCAACCCAGCCCGTCTAGGCCGCAACCCTGCGGGCCGCGTCCTGCGCCGGCCAGGGCCGCTCCCCGGCCATGGTGCCGGCCCGCCCGCGCTGCCCGCGGCGGAGGGGTCATAGGAACAGACCCACAGGAGGCTCCATGGGAAACAGGTACGAGGCCTGCCATTCGCACAGCCAGTTCCCCGGCACCGCCGTCACCGTGACCGCCCCCTGGCCGCTGCGCCAGAGGCCGCCGTCCTGGCTGGCCTGACAGCCTGAGCGGCGCCTGAACGGCCCGCTCACCCCAGAACCTCCACCCCTCATCCATCCACCGCATCGCACAGGTCACCCGGCCGCCCGCATGGGCCGCCGGGCGGCCGCGCATGCGCGCTCGGGAACCCACGCCATGGCCAAGGCCAAGTCCTCCCTCGACCAGCTCAGCCTGTTCGACACCACCGCCCTGACCTCCTTCTCGATCGACGGTGGCGGCTTCGGCACGCTGCTGCCGCCCCTCGATGCGACGGAGGAGGAGCCGGACGACGCGCCGATCGCGCCCGCCGTGCCGCGCGTGGTCGCCCACGACTTCCGCCTCGCCGGCGACCGTGGCCTCGCCAGCGGCTGGAAGGCCCGTGCCGCCGGCAACCTCGCCGCCATCCAACTGATGCAACGCATCGAGGCCGAGACCCGCCCGGCAACCGCCGAGGAGCAGGCGGTGCTGGCGCGCTTCACCGGCTACGGCGCCTCCGATCTGGCCAACGCCCTGTTCCGCCGCCCCGGCGAGGCGTGGCGGGAGGGCTGGGCCGAGCAGGGCGACGGGCTGGAGCAGGCCGTGTCCGCCGCGGAGCTGGCCAGCCTCGCCCGCTGCACGCAGTATGCCCACTTCACCCCCGAATACGTCGTGCGCGCCGTCTGGGCCGGGCTGACGCGGCTGGGCTTCCGCCAGGGTGCCGTGCTGGAGCCCGGTTGCGGCACCGGCCTGTTCCTGGCCCTGAGGCCGGAGGGGATGGCGGACTGCTCCACCGTGACCGGGGTGGAGATGGACCCGGTCACCGCCCGTATCGCGGCGCTGCTCTACCCGAAGGCCTGGATCCGCCAGGAAGACTTCACCCGCGCCCGTATCCCCGAGACCTTCGACCTCACCCTCGGCAACCCGCCCTTCTCGGACCGCACGGTGCGGGCCGACGATCCCGCCGGCAAGCTCGGCCTCAAGCTGCACGACTACTTCATCGCCCGCGCCGTCGAACGCCTGAAGCCCGGCGGATTGGCCGCCTTCGTCACCAGCCACGGCACGCTGGACAAGGTGGACCCCAAGGCGCGCGAGCACATCGCGGGGATGTCGGACCTGGTGGGCGCGATCCGCCTGCCCGCCGGCAGCTTCGCGGCGGCGGCCGGCACCGACGTCGTGGTGGACATCCTGTTCCTGCAGCGCCGCGAGCGCGGTGCCGAGCCGAACGGGGTGGCGTGGACGCATCTCGAGGAGGTGGTCCCGGCCGAGGCCGGCGAGGCGGCGATCCACGTCAACGCCTGGTTCGCCGCGCACCCAGAGACGGTGCTGGGCCGCCACGGATGGACCACCGGCCCGTTCGGCCTGGCCTACGACTGTGCCCACGACGGCCGTGACCTGGACGCCGCCCTGGCCGAAGCCGTCACCCGGCTCCCGCAAGGCATCCATCAGCCGCCGGCGGACCCTGTGGCCGCGCTCCCGGCGAGGACCGCCGTCCGGGCCGGCACCGCCGCCGAGGGCGCGACGATCAAGGAGGGCTCCTACCTGGTCGGCGAGGGCGGCGTGCTGCTGCAGCTGGTGGACGGCACCGCCGAGCCGGTCGCGGTGAAGTCCGGCAAGGGCACGGTCGGCCTGTTCGCCAGGCACGGCCGCATCATCCGCGGCCTGATCCCGATCCGCGACGCGGTGCGCGAGGTGATCCGCGCCCAGGAGGCCGACCAGCCCTTCGGCGCCGCCCAGATCCGGCTGCGCACCGCCTATGGCGCCTTTCTGCGCGCCTTCGGGCCGATCAACCTGACCAACGTCAGCACCAGCACGGATGAGGAAACGGGTGAGGTCCGCGAGACCGTGCGCCGGCCCAACCTGCAGCCCTTCCTCGACGACCCGGATTGCTGGCTGGTCTCCTCGATCGAGGAGTACGACCCCGAGACCGGTACCGCCTGCAAGGGGCCCATCTTCACCGAGCGAGTGATCCACACCCCGGCCGAGCCGGTGATCGTCTCAGCGGCCGACGCGCTGGCCGTAACGCTGGCCGAACGCGGCGTGGTGGACCTCGCCCATGCCTGCGACCTGCTGGGCCGCGGCCGCGAGGAGGTACTGGCCGAGCTGGGCGACACCGTCTTCCTCGACCCTGGCCTGACCACCGAGGGCTTCGAGGCCTGGCAGACCGCCGACGAGTACCTGTCGGGCCAGGTGCGCCGCAAGCTCGCCGCCGCCCGCGCCGCCGCGACGCTGGACGCGCGCTACGCCCGCAACGTCACGGCGCTGGTGCGGGTGCAGCCCGAGGACCTGCGCCCCTCCGACATCACCGCCCGGCTCGGCGCCCCCTGGATCCCGGCCGGGGACGTCGAGGCCTTCATCCGCGAGGTGATCGGGGTGGCGACGCTGGTGCGCCACACCGTCGAGGTGGCGCACTGGAGCATCGACGTCCACCGTTTCGCGGGGCTGGCCTCCGCCACCTCGGAGTGGGGGACGCACCGCCGCCACGCGGGCGAGCTGCTGGACGATGCCCTGAACGCCTCGATCCCGCAGATCTGGGACGTGTGGAAGGACGCCGACGGCGAGCACCGGCAGCTCAATGCCCAGGAGACCGAGGCGGCGAAGGACAAGCTGGCGAAGATCAAGGGCGCCTTCGAGCGCTGGGTCTGGACGGACAGCGACCGCGCCGAGCGTCTGGTGCGCCTGTATAACGACGCCTTCAACAGCCTGGTGCCGCGTCACTTCTCGGGCGAGCACCTGCAGCTGCCGGGCGCCTCCGCGGTGATCCAGCTGCGCCCGCACCAGAAGCGCGTCGTCTGGCGTATCGTCTCCTCAGGCCAGACCTACGTCGCCCACGCGGTCGGCGCCGGCAAGACCTTCACCATCGCCGCCGCGATCATGGAGCAGAAGCGCCTCGGCCTGATCTCCAAGGCCATGCTGACCGTGCCCGGCCACTGCCTGGCCCAGGCCTCGCGCGAGTTCCTGCAACTCTATCCGGGTGCCCGCATCCTGGTGGCCGACGAGACCAACTTCTCCAAGGACAAGCGGGCGCGCTTCCTGGCCCGGGCGGCGACGGCCAACTGGGACTGCATCATCATCACCCACTCGGCCTTCAAGTTCATCGCTGCCCCGGCGGCTTTCGAGCGTGGTCTCGTACAGGCCCAGCTCGACGCCTACGCGGCCCTGCTGGAGAAACTCGACGGCGACGACCGCATCGCCCGCAAGCGCATCGAGCGCATGAAGGAGGGCATGCAGGAGAAGCTCGACGCGCTCGCCTCGACCAAGGACGATATGCTGACCATCGCCGAGATGGGCGTCGACCAGGTGATCGCCGACGAGGCGCAGGAGTTCAGGAAGCTCTCCTTCGCCACCAACATGGGCAACCTCAAGGGCATCGCCCCGGACGGCTCGCAACGGGCCTGGGACCTGTTCGTGAAGTCGCGCTTCGTGGCGACCGTGAACCCGGGCCGGGCGCTGATCCTGGCCTCCGGCACTCCCATCACCAACACCCTGGGCGAGATGTTCACCCTGCAGCGCTTCATGCAGCCGGAGATGCTGGAGGAGCGCGGCATCCAGGAGTTCGACGCCTGGGCCGCCAACTTCGGGGACACGCGCACCGAGCTGGAGCTGCAGCCCTCCGGCCTCTACAAGCCGGTGACCCGCTTCTCGGAGTTCGTCAACGTCGCCGACCTGATCGCCATGTTCCGCTCGGTCGCCGACGTGGTGCTGAAGGACGACCTGCGCCAGTACCTGAAGCTGCCCGCGATCCAGACCGGCCGGCGCCAGATCGTCACCGCCCCCGCCAGCCCGGCCTTCAGGGATTACCAGAGCGCCCTCGCGGCCCGCATCAAGGCCATCGAGGCGCGCAAGGGCAAGCCCGAGAAGGGGCAGGACATCCTGCTCTCGGTCATCACCGACGGCCGCCATGCCGCCATCGACCTGCGTTTCGTGGTGGCGGAGGCGGAGGATGAGCCACACAACAAGCTCAACGCGCTGATCGGCAACGCCTTCCGCATCTGGTCGGAGACGCGCGGCAAGGTCTTCCGCAACCCGGACGGCACGCCGCACCCGACCCCCGGTGCCACGCAGATGATCTTCTCCGACCTCGGCACCGAGGGGGCAGCAGCGACGCGGGGCTTCTCGGCGTACCGCTGGATCCGCCAGCGCCTGATCGGCCTCGGCGTGCCCGCCGAGCGCATCGCCTTCATGCAGGACTACAAGAAGGCTGAGGCCAAGCAGGGCCTGTTCAGCAAGCTGAACAACGGCCAGGTGGATTTCCTGCTCGGTTCCTCCGCCACCATGGGAACGGGGGTGAACGCCCAGCGCCGGCTGGTGGCGCTGCATCACCTCGACGTGCCCTGGCTGCCCTCCGAGATCGAGCAGCGCGAGGGCCGCATCGAGCGGCAGGGCAACCAGAACGACGAGATCGGCCTCTACGCCTACGCGACCCTGGGCTCGATGGACGCCCAGATGTGGCAGAACAACGAGCGCAAGGCGCGCTTCATCGCGGCGGCGCTGGGCGGCGACCGCTCGATCCGCCGGCTGGAGGATATCGGCTCCCAGGCGAACCAGTTCGCCATGGCCAAGGCCATCGCCTCGGGCGACCCCCGCCTGATGCAGAAGGCTGGGCTGGAGGCCGAGATCGCCCGGCTGCAGCGCCAGCGGGCGGCGCATTTCGACGACCAGCACGCGGTGCGGCGGCGCGTCGCCGAGGCGCGCTCGGCCATCGGCCGTGCCACCCAGGCCATCGCCGACACCGAGGCGGACCTCGCCCGCCGGGTATCGACCCGGGGCGAGGAGTTCCGCATGGAGGTGCAGGGCCAGACCTTCGCCGAGCGCAAGGTGGCCGGGGCCGCCCTGCTGAGGGTCCTCCGTACCGTGCAGTTCGAGGGCCGCCAGGGCGATTGGGAGCTCGGCATGGTCGGGGGCTTCCCGCTGATGCTGGAGGCCCGACGCTACCGCCAGGGGGCCGAGCTGAAGATCCACCTGCTGCTGGGCCGCACCCACGGTCCGCAGGAGGTCGAGGTGGAGGGCGATCTGTCCGCGCTCGGGTTGGTGACCCGCCTCGAATACGCGCTGGGGCGCTTCGAGGCGGAATTGGCCGGGCACCGGCGGGGCCTGGAGGAAGCCGAGCGCCGTCTGCCGGCCTACCAGGCCCGGCTGGGCGATGCTTTCGAGTTCCAGGCCGAGCTGGACGCCAAGCTGTCTGAAATGCAGGCGCTGGAGGCGGATCTGGCGCAGAGTGGCAAGGAGGCGCCGATTGCCGCGGCAATTTGAATGGCTCCTGGAATATCCATAAAATATGGATATTCTGGATCGCGGAGGTGCCGATGCGTCAGTTTACCACAGCCGACCTGAACAAGCAGGTCGGCACCATCACCGACGTGGCCCGTCGCGAGCCGGTGCTCATTACCCATCACCGCAAGCCCCGCTACGTGCTCATGTCGGTGGAGGAGTACGCGAAGCTGAGCGGACGGGAACTGGAGGACCACCAGCGAGCTTTCACGCTCGACACCATGCCCGAGGACGTCGCGGACGGGCTGCTCGCCCTGGCGGACCAGTACGAGCGGAGACGGACGGATGGTGGCTGAGCGGCCGGAGACCGGCCTCGTCTCAGCTACCGCTTTGCCTTGCAAGCTAGGGATAATGACGGTCGCCTAGTTTCGGGAAGCGCTGAGTAGGGTGGTGAACGGACCTAGGTCACCGGTGCGGAGAAGGTGAGGGCCGCTCCCGCCGCCGTCAGGAGCACGACGATCCACGTCGGCACCCGCCACCAGATCATGGCAGCGAATGCCAGCAGGGCGATCGCAAAGTCGGCGGGGGTGCGGACGGTGGAGGTCCAGATGGGGTCGAACAGGGCTGCGGCGAGGACACCGACAACGGCAGCGTTGACGCCCTGCAGGGCTGCGCGCGCCACGGGCCGGTGCCGCAGCGCGTCCCAGAAGGGCAGCATGCCGTACATCAGCAGCAGGCCCGGCAGGAACACCGACAGCAACGCGAGCACACCTCCGGTGACGCCGTTCGGCGCCATGCCCTGCGCCGCGCCCACAAAGGCGGCGAAGGTGAACAGCGGCCCGGGCAGGGCCTGGGCCACCCCGTAGCCTGAGAGGAACACATCCGCCGTGATCCAGCCGGCCGACACGGTGGCACGCTCAATCAACGGTAGCACCACGTGCCCGCCGCCGAAGACGAGCGATCCGGCCCAGTAGAATGCCTCGGCCGTGGCGACCGCGTGCGAGCCGGTGGCCTGGGCCAGCACGGGAAGGCCGACCAGCAGCACGGGGAAAAGCGCCAGAGCCATGACCGCGACACCGTGCGATGCGCGGAACGGCATCGCCGTGCCTGGCGGCCAGGCATCGCCGCCCTGGCCGAGGACAAGTCCCGCCGCAGCCCCCGCGAGGATCGCGCCGATCTGGGTGACGGCGGAAGGCAGGAGCAGCACTGCGACGGTGACCAGCACCGCGATCGTTCGCCGCGGCAGGTCCTGGCAAAGGCTGCCCGCCATGCTCCACACAGCCTGCGCCACCACGGCGACGGCGACGAGCTTGAGGCCGTGCACCGCGCCCGCGCCGTCTGTCGTCCAGGCCACCCCGTGAGCCGCCAGCAGCATCACAGCGGTCGACGGCAGGGTGAAGCCAAGCCAAGCCGCGAGCCCGCCGGGCAGGCCACCCCGCAGCACGCCGAGCGCGAAGCCAACTTGGCTGCTGGCCGGCCCCGGCAGGAACTGGGCCAGCGCCACGAGGTCGGCGTAGCCCTTCTCGTCAAGCCAGCGGCGGCGCGCGACGAACTCGTCCCGGAAGTAGCCGAGGTGGGCGACCGGCCCGCCGAAGGACGTCAGGCCGAGGCGGAGGAAGATCAGCAGGACTTCGAGGAAGGCTCCCCGGTGCTTCTCGGCACCGCCGGTCGGCCGGGCATCAGGGGCAGGGGCGGCCACACGTCTTCTCCTTGGAGGGCTATGCCCTTAGCTCGTTCACCCGTGCTGTCCAATGACGCTTTTTCACTGAGCTTAGGGGCCGTGGAATGTCCGCTCGGGGTCGGGAGCACGTATAGCTCCTCACCCCTCTTGCCCTTCAACACGGTATCTTCGAGTCCAGTCAAATGACGCACCGCAGCAGAACGGGCTGAGCCGGTGTCCTCGTGCTCCGCTCTCATGCCTGGGATGTCGGAAAGCCAGAAAGCGGGAAATCGGGAAAAACGGAAAGCGGGGGAGAGGAGGAGCAAGAGCGCTGGCATCCGGGCACCGCCCGGCACCGCTTCGCTCCACGGCCGCCTGCGCAGCCCTGCCCCGCTGGGCCGCAGCCCGCCCTGCCGGGCAGGGCCGCGTCCGGCGACGGGTCAGGGCCGCTCGCCCGCCGTGGTGCCGGACGGCCCCCGGCCGCCGGCGTGGGAGGGGTCAGCCCAGGAATGGGGTGACGGGAACCACGCTCCGGAGAGCCGCCCTCGCCATGAAGATCGTACACGCCAACCCGCGCAAGCTGCGCGACAACCCCGAGAACCCCCGCCGCACCAGGCCGAGCGCGGAGGCCGACGCGCAGTTGCTCGCCAATATTCAGGCGGTCGGCATCCTGCAGCCGCCCACCGCCCGCGAGATCGCGGGTGAGCTGGTCCTGATCGCCGGCCACCGTCGCCGCGACGCGGCCATCAAGGCGAAGCTGAAGGAGATCGCCGTCCTCGTCCGCGAGCCCGGCGACGACGCCGCGCAAGGCGGCGACGGCGTGCGGGCGCTGGCCGAAAACATGGTCCGCACCGCGATGAGCCCGGTAGACCAGTGGCGCGCCGTCGAGGCGCTGGTCGGGGAGGACTGGACCGAGGACGCCATCGCCGCCGCGCTGAACCTGCCGGTGCGCCGCATCCGCGCTCTGCGCCACCTCTCGCGCGTGCATCCGGCGATGCTGGACCACATGGCACGCGGCGACATGCCGACCGACCAGCAGCTCCGCACCATCGGCCTCGCCTCGGCCGAGGATCAGGCCTCGGTCTGGCAGAGGAGCAAGCCGAAGCGCGGCGAGCGCGCCCACTGGCACGGTATCGCCGCCGCTCTGGAGAAGCGCCGCATCCCCTTCGCCGTCGCCAGGTTCGGCGAGGCCGAGACCGAGGCCTTCGGCATCGTCTGGCAGGACGACCTGTTCGTCCCGGCCGGACAGGAGGGTCGCTTCACCACCCAGCTCGACGCCTTCCTGCAGGCGCAGCAGGCGTGGCTGGAGGCCAACCTGCCAGACCGCGCCGTGCTCCTGGGCCTCGACGAGTGGGGCCGCGTCATGATCCCCAAAGGGGCGCAGGAGCTCTACTACCAGCAGCCCCGCGACGAGCGCGACCGCATCGGCCTCACCGTCGATCCGCGCTCCGGCGAGGTGCGGCAGACGCTGTTCCGCGAGGCACAGCCCCGTGAGGAGCGCGGTGGCCGGGGCCGTGAGGCATCGGCCGATAGCACGGTGCTGCCCAAGCTCGCTCGCCCGCCGTTGAGCCAGAAGGGCGACGCCATGGTGGGCGACCTGCGCACCGAGGCACTGCACGAGGCCTTCGCGCAGGCCGAGATCCCGGACCAGGCCCTGATCGGCCTGCTCGTGCTCGCGCTCGCCGGGCAGAACGTGCAGGTCCGCAGCGGCGCCAAGGGCGACGACCTGTACGCCGGAGCGCGCGCCGCGATCGCCGCCGGCCTCCTCGATGGCGGCGTGCTCACCGCAGACGCCGACGCCCTGCGTGCCGCCGCCCGCGCCATGCTGCGCCAGGCGCTGTCCTGCCGGGTGGGCTTCTCTACCTCCGGCCTGGTCGCCCGCTACGCCGGGGTGGCCGTCGATGCCGACGCCTACCTTCCCACCACCGCCACCGAGGAGTTCCTGGCCCATCTGAGCAAGGACGCGATCATGGGCACGGCCAGCGCCAACAACGTGGCGCCGCGCAACACCGGCAAGGCGACCCGTGCTGCGGTGGTCGAGCGCTTCAAGGGGCAGACCTTCCTCCACCCGCTGGTGCGCTTCGCGCTGACCACGGAGGAGCAGCGCAAGTTGGCCGAGCAGCGGCAGCGGGAGGAGAGCCGCGCCGCCCTGCGCGCCAGCTGGCAGTCCTCTGGGGAGGATGATGGGGAGGACCCCGGAAAGGAGATGGATGGGGAGGAGGGCGACGGCTCCGGCGAGGAGGAGGCCGCAGGCGACATCGGCATGGACGGCGAGGAGGTGGATCTCCCCACCGATAACCTCCAGCTGCCGCCCGGCAGCCAGCCCCCGGATGTCCACACCACCTGATACCGCGTGGCCGGTCGCATGCCCGGCATCCAGCCGGCCCCCCCTTCCACGAAGATCAGAACGAGGTGGCCCAATGGCCTTCATCAGCGTTGCCGCGCGAGGCTCGGAATCCGAGCCGTTCCAGCTCACCGGCAAGAACCCGATCCAGCACACGCCGGGTGCCTGCGAGAGCCACGACCGCCTGTTCGAGTATGCCGGAGGCCACCTGGGCTTCTACGGCTTCCTGCGCGTCGCCAACGCGCGCATTTCCCGGCGCCTTGGGATCGGGCTGGCGGATCTGCCGGACCGGCTCTGGCGGGATGCCTACGACGACGAGGCGCACCCCTCCGAAGCCGCCGACGAGGCGATCGAGGAAGAAGCCGGCGAATAGGAGCGGACGGAGCGCTGCCGCATCCGTCCCCCGGCGGCAAGGGTGCGTCGCTGCGCTCCCTCGCTCCGCTCGCCCTTGCCCCCGGCGGCTCGGAACGCGGCGGCTGGGGAGGGTCGAGGGGAAAGCGGCCGGCAAGGCCGGGGCCACCTCGGCATCCCGAATCCCTGGTGGGAGTTGAGCAATATGGACACCCTGGTTGAGCGCGGCCTGCGCTCGGCAGCCGAGGATCTCGGCCTTTCGCCCGATGGATGGAGCCGGATCCGGGGCGATTCCGGCACGAGCCAGACCTTCCGGCACACCGCCCGCCCCGCCCTGGTGGTCGAGGTGAGCATGGATGGACCCGGATGGAGCTGGACGGCCAGCCTGGCGAAGTCGCATCGCCAGCCCGCCCTTGGCCCTGCCCAGCCCTGGGCGTGCATCGACGGCCTTGCCGTCCGGGTCAGCCCCAGCCAGCACGGGGCACTCCTCGATGCCCTGGCGATCGCCGGCGACGACATCGCGGAGGCCAGCGCCTGCTCGACCGAGATGCTGCAGACCCGCCTGGACGTGCTGGTCAGCCGCCGCGGTTTCGACCTGTTCGTCGCCCCCGTGCAGAACCTCGACGGGAGGCAGGCCGAGCCGGCTGCCCCGCTCCGCCTGGATTGGAGCTACCGGGGCCAGACGCCGGACGGCGACGACGTCGCGGGCGTCGTGCAGGGCGCAGACGAGGCCGAGGCCATCGAGGCGGTCGAGCGCCTCTGGGCCGGCCTCGACCTCATGGAGCTATCACCACGCCTCGCCGGGCTGGCGCCCTTGTCCTCCGCTGCCCGTCGCGCAGCCGAAGATGGATTGCGGCGGGCTGGAGCCCAGGGGCCCGCATCGGGTCTGCCCGCGCTGCACTGATCCTCCCCCCCCGAAACAGCCATCGGCATCGCGAACGGCAGGGCCCAGGCCCTGCCGTTCGCGTTTCAGGAGCCCCGCGCCATGATTTCCGAGCACGGCCACGCCACCATTCTGCACGCCCACCTCTTCGCCGGCCTCGGCGGAGGTGCCCGCGGCTTCAACCGCGCCACCTCGCGGGTGGGCAACCTCACCGCCAGCTTCCGCTGCCTCGGCGGCATCGACGTCGACGCTGGAGCGATCCGCGACTTCGGCCGCCTTGCCGGTGTACCCGGCACCTGCATGGACCTGTTCGACCGCGAGCAGTACCGCGACTTCCACGGCCAGGAGCCGCCGATCGGCTGGCGAGAGGCCACCGTGGACGATGTGCGCGCCGCCTTCGGCCATGAACGCCCCCACGTCCTGTTCACCTCGCCGCCCTGCAAGGGCTTCTCCGGCCTGCTCAGCGAGACCAAGAGCAGGACCCGGAAGTACCAGGCGCTGAACCGCCTGACGCTGCGCGGTATCTGGCTGACACTGGAAGCCTATCGCGACGACCCGGTGGAGCTGATCCTGCTGGAGAACGTACCGCGCATTGCCTCGCGTGGACGTCCCCTGCTCGACCGGATCACCGGCCTGCTACGCGCCTATGGCTACGCCGTGGCCGAGACCACCCATGATTGTGGGCAGCTGGGTGGCCTGGCGCAGTCGCGCCGCAGGTTCCTGCTGGTGGCCCGCCACACCGCCAAGGTGAAGCCTTTCCTCTACCAGCCGCCGAAGCGCCCGCTGCACGGCGTGGGAGACATTCTTTCCCGGATGTCCCTGCCGGGCGATCCGGCGGCCGGGCCGATGCACCGGGTCCCGATGCTGCACTGGTCCACCTGGGTCCGGCTCGCCTTCGTCGAGGCTGGCAGCGACTGGCGTTCCCTCGGCAGGCTCGCCGTCGAGGACGGGATGTTGCGCGACTACGCCCTTGCCCCCTGCGGCGAATGGCGGGGCGGCGTTCTCGGCATGAACCGCTGGGACGAGCCGTCCGGCACCGTGGCGGGCCGTTCCGGTCCCTCCAACGGCGCCTACAGTGTCGCCGACCCGCGCCGCGCCGAAGGCGTGGCCGCCTTCGGGCAGTACGGGGTCAAGCGCTTCGACGAGCCGTCCCAGGTGGTGATCGGCAAGGCGGCGGTCGGGGCCGGCCATTTCGCCGTGGCCGATCCTCGCCACGCCGGGCCGCCCAAGCACAGCAACGAGTTCCGCATCGTCCCCTGGGACGGCGCCGGACGAGCGGTCACAGGCGGCCATGGCACAGGCCAGTGCGTGGCGGATCCGCGCGGAGACGTGCGCCGCTCCGGAGCGCTGGGCGTCGTGTCGTGGGAGTCCAATGCCGGCACCGTGGCGGGTGAGAGCCTGCCATCCAACGGAGCCTTCGCGGTCGCCGATCCCCGGCCGCGCCTGGAACGGGAGAAGGGTGACGACTACTACGGCGCCGGCCATTACGGCGTGGTGCCGTGGCGGGAGCCCACGGGCGCCGTCAGCGCCGCCGCCGGCTACGACAACGGCCGCTGGAGCGTGGCCGACCCCCGCCCGATCCTGCCCAGCGCGACCGAGAAGGTCGTGGCCCGCATCCGCGCCCTCGACGGCACCTGGCACCGGCCTTTCACCACCGCCGAGCTGGCGGCGCTGCAATCGCTGTTCGACCCGGAGGAGCAGGCCGAGCTCGACGGGCTGAGCGATGCCGACTGGCGCGAGCGCATCGGCAATGCCGTCCCGCCCGACGCCGCGCAGGCCATCGCCGAGACGATGGGCCGCACGCTCCTGCTGGCCTGGTCGGGCGAGGGCTTCATGCTCTCGGCCCTGCCGATCTGGGTACGTCCGGTCGCGGTGGCCCTCTCCGTACGCCAGCCCCAGGACGAGGCCTGAGCGCCATGCACCCCACACCATCCATCTCCTGCCGCCGGACCTGGCAGCGGATCCTGCACCGCCACAGCCATCGTGCCCCGCCGAGACTGGGGCACCGGCGTCGCAGCCAAGGGTCCGGCCGGGGCACAGCCTGCCGGCAGGACGGCGAGCGGCCTAGCCCGCCGCGGCGCGGATCCGGGCGAGATCGAGGACGCCCTTCGCGCCCCAGCCCTTCGTCCCGGCCGCCACCTCCGGGCGGAACCGCTCATAGAGCCGGAAGGCCACCCGGTTCAGCTCATCCGGATCCAAGGTGGACCCCAGCTCCTCCATCGCCTTCCTGACGGAGGCCAGATGCTCACCGAAGGCCCTTCGGACATACCCGGCTGCCGCCTGCGCGGACGCCGGCTTGTCGTGATCGAGCGCGCGTAGCGACCCATCCACCTCGACCACCGGCAGGTCGCGGCCGAGCAGATGCACCGCCTTCTGCCGATGCCTCCCCTGACCCTGCTTGCGCGCCTCGTCACGCAGATCGCCGCTCTCATGCCCCTCCTCGGCGATGCCGATGGCCTTCGCCTTCGCGCGGGCACTGAGGCCGGCCACGGCCCGGCCAAGCGTGATCGCCGTTTCGGGGTCATGCCCCAGGCGCTCGGCCACCACCGCGGCCCAGAGCGTCAACACCGGCGCCCGGTTCACCTGGACCGTCGGCCCCGCCTTCGTGCCGGTCATGCGCGTCCATCCCATCCATCCCGCTCGCCTCAACGAGCGAGCGGCGGGACGGATGCGCCACGCCGGCTTCCACCATCCCGGCCATTGGCCGAGCCGCCGCCTCGCGGATTCCGGGGCAGAGCCAACACCATGAAGATCGAACTCCGCAGTGTCAGCTACAACGCCGCCCTGAGCGAGGAGACGATGAACTTCCACGCCGACATCTGGATCGACGGGAGGAAGGCGGGCTTCGCCCATAACCACGGGACCGGCGGCAACACCAACGTGCAGCCCAACACCCTGCGCCAGCGCCTCGACGAGTACGGCAGGACTCGCCCGCAGGTGGACATCGGGACCGCCACGGGCGGCGAGCCGCGCATGATCACCCAGGACGCCGAGTGGATCGTGGACAGCCTCCTGACGGAATGGATCGTGCGGCGTGACCTGAAGCGGGCACTGAAGAACCGCGTCCTCTACACCCGCACGGAGATGCCCGGGGTCTACCAGACCAAGGTGCTGAAACCGGACGAGATGGCGAAGATCCTCGCGTCGACGGAGGTGAAAGCAAAGTGGAAGGTCAAGGCTTGGCTGAACACCATGCCGGAAGATGAGGCCATCGCCATCTACCGGAACAACGGTCGCTGAAACGCGCACCAGGGAAGGACGGAAGATGGCTGCCGCATCGTGGCGTCCGCCGCAAGAAGGCGGCTGCGCCGCCCGCGCGAAGCGCGCGCCCTTGCCCCGGCCGCCGCCGTCGCGGCCGGCCAGGACGGGACAGGCGAAGGAATGGCCAGGCGCGGCAGCGGGCGTCCGGCAAATCCCTGATCCATCCCTGACGCTGCGGAGATCAGACCATGTCGGACCCGTTCCACGATGTTCGCGCTCCGGGCCTGGAGGCCCGGACCTGCGGCGGAACCCATGACGCGTGCCTTGAGATGGACCGCCTCTCGCAGCTGCTGTGCGCCTGCGACGACGGCGTGCTGACGGAGGAGGGCCTCCACGAGGCGGCCGCCCTCGCCGAGCGGTTGGGACGCACTGACGAGCTGTTCGACGCACTGATGAAGTAGCCGATGTCGCCCGCGCCCGGCCGGGTCATGCCGGGCACGGCCGCTCCACACATCCGGATACCCCTGGAAGAAAGTATCGTCATGGCCATCGCCATCAACAGCTTCCAAAAACCGCTGCTGCGTGCGGCCGACTTCAAGCCGACGAAGTTCCACGATGGCGCCGCCAAGGCAGATTTCGGCAACAGTCTCCTGGCCTTCATCGCGGCAGACTTCCCGCGCTCTCGCTTCACACTGCGATTGTACCGCCTGCTGAGCCAGCATTTCGGCATGATCGCGCACTACGATATTCATGGCTTCTGGGCCGAGTACTTCACCAGCACCGCCGCCAAGCTGCGATTCCTGAATGACCTGGTGTCCTACCCGTGCTGGGGCGATCCGGCCTTCACCTTCTCCGACCTGGAGCGTGCCGTCATCGCTCGGCTCCGCTCGGCAGGGCTGGTCGAGCGCCTACGCGAAGCCCTCAAGCAGGAAACCGAGACGGCCGAACGCGCCCTGCTGAACCGTCTGCAGGCACGCTACCAGCCCGAGAAGCCGCCGGTGGCCGGAGACCCTTGGCAACCGACCGGGAACTGGGCGTCCGATCAGGGATCGCTCCTTTAACGGCGCCAGAGTTCCAACTCGGCCTGCCGCACCTCGCGAACGGCCCGCTCGTCACCGCCGCCCTTCAGCTGGCCGTTCATGGACGACGAGCCGTGCCCGCGTGAACAATGACAGGTCGCCCCGAAGCGCTGCCCCCTGTCATCCCGCATCGTCCGTCCAATCCAGGGATTCCAGGATCAAGGAGGAGGGGAGGAGAGAGGGAATCAGAGAAGGCTCGAAATGAGCGGGGGAAGATGTCCGCAGGACGAGAGTGGGGAGACGTGTGTCGGCTACCTGCCCGTGCCGGTCGCATATCCTCGGGGTGCTGCGGTCTGAGCCACGGCGTCGGCCGCTCCTACCCCCGCTTTCCCCGAAGCCGGGGAACGCGCCTCCGGCTCGGCACGCTCGGTCAGGGGCCGGGGCCGCGCCTTGCGCGGGGCGATGCCCCGCTGCGGCGCAACCCCAACCCCCTCCCTCACATGCCTCGGGGGTAGGACCGCCCGCCACCGCGCCTCTGTTCGACCGCACCCGAGGATACGCGACCGGCACGGGCCGGAAGCCTCTTCGGGGAGAGAGAATGAAGAGGATCTGACGATGGCTGGTTCGCTCAACAAGGTCACCCTCATCGGTCGCCTGGGTGGTGACCCCGAGAAGCGCAGCTTCAGCAATGGCGGGCAGGTGGTGAGCTTCAGCCTGGCCACCAGCGAGACCTGGAAGGACCGCAGCTCGGGCGAGCGCCAGGAGCGCACCGAGTGGCACCGCATCGCGATCTTCACCGAGGGGCTTGGCGACGTGGTGGCGCAGCACGCCCGCAAGGGTGCGCTGGTCTACATCGAGGGCAAGCTGGAAACCCGCAAGTGGCAGGACCAGCAGGGCCAGGACCGCTACGCCACCGAGATCGTCCTGCGTCCCTTCAACGGCACCTTCACCTTCCTGTCCGATCCTCGGGCTTCGGGCGACCGGGAGTCGCAGGGCCAGCCGGGCGCTCCCGCCGCGAGCGGCACCCGCGCGCGGGCCGGCCGGCGGACCCCGGCGGCTACGGCGTCGGCCGGCCACGACATGGACGACGACATCCCGTTCTGACGGCTCGCGCTCCGGTGCCCTTGGCGGGGCACCGGGCCGCTTCCCGCTGCTCCCGCTCCACCCCACCGGGCCGCCTGATGGCTGGCCCGGCTCACGAGGATTCCGCCCGATGCCCGCAAGCCTGCTCGCGTCCATCGCCCCGCCGCGCCCGCATGCACTCACCACCATCGTCTGGGATACCATCCACGAGGAGGGTTTCCAGGGCCTCTATGGCCGCTGCTACCACACGAGCTCCTGCCATCCCTATCGCTTCGCCTCACGCGAGGCCGCTGGCCGCTTCGCCGCCGCGATGTGCGAACGCCTCGGCTACGACGGCTACCGCCTGGACACGCCCGGCCACCGGCCGCCGCCGTTCCCTGCGGTGATGTTCGACGACTGCGAAATCCCGTTCTGAGGAGCGTGGCATGAGTTTCGTACTGATCTTCGACCCCGAGCCGCTGCTGAGCGCGCCGCAGTTTTTCGGCCCCTTCACCTCCCAGTCAGCGGCCAAGCGGTATGCCGAGGCCACGGGGATGACCTTCGGTCGCGACTTCGACCAGGCCGCCGCCGAGGCGGACAGTCCGGAGGGGCACGGAACGACCGACTTCCCCTGCGCGGTGGCCGCACTGCGGCCCGGCAGTGCTGGCCCCCGGAACACCGTGGAGGAGCGGACCTGATGCTGCGCCAGTATCACGCCCCGCGCCGCCAGGGCGGCGACAACCCGCTCGGCGTCGGCACCATCGCCATCGGCTCCGTCTTCTATCTCCAGGACGACGGCTACTGGCGCGCCCGCTTCCGCGGCGCCGCCATCTGCCGCGCACCCTGGATCGTCGAGGCCTTCCTCAACGGACAGTACCACGCCGCCCGCCGCGATCCCGTCACGGGCCACTGGCTCAGCATCTACGCCGCCAACCGCACCGACCTGGCCCTGGTGCGCTCCCTACGCGACGGCCGCCGCCTCACCGTCGCGATCCGCCTCCTCCAGCTGCACGAGGACGAAGGCCTGGGGCTTCCGGACAACCGCTACCCGTCCTTGCCCCGGCCGCGTCCGCGCCCGGCGCACTGAGGCCGCCCGCCCAGCCGAGGGGGGGGTGGCCACGCCACCTTCCCTCCCCCCGACAGGAAGGCCACCACCATGCCCGCGACCTCGTCCCACGACCGGCACGCTCATGCCCTCACCATGGCCAGCAGCCTCGCTTCCGCCCGTCGCTGGCAAAGCGAGGCCTGCGCCCTGCGCGAGCACGCCGCCCTGACTCGCCTCACCGCCGCCCAACGTGCCCAGCTGCTCCGCGAGGCCGAGGCCGCCGACCGTCAGGCCCGCTTCTGGCTCGACGGCCTGCCGGTCAGCCCGCCGAGCGACCGGCGCGCCTGACCGACCCACGCGGGGAAGGCGGCAGCCACCAGTCCTCCCCCTCCGCATCGCGCTCGGCCGCAGGCCGCCACTGCTCGCCCCGGCGCGCCATCGACACCACCGTCGCCGCCGCCGATGCCTCCAGCGACAGCCCATAGGCCTCCAGCGCCAGACGAGCCGCCTCCGTGGCCATCTCGTCCGCCCGGCGCCGCAGCACCTCCAGTCCGGCATCGCCACGGCGCTGCGACAGATCCGCCACGCGAGCCTGCGCCGTTTCCGCCGCCGCCCATGCCTCGTCGGACACCTGCCGCGCCGCTGTCGCCCGGCTGTCGTAGTCCAGCAGCAGCGACCGCAGCGCCGCATCCCGCCGGGCGCCCCGCTCCGGCGGCACGTTCGCCTCGACGAACGCCGCTACCGCCGCCTCCGCCCGATCCCGCAGATCCGCCGCCGGCATCTCCAGCTGGAACGCCTCCGCGATCTGCAGCACCACCCGCACGTCCGGCACCGCCTCGTGCGCTGCTTCCTCCCGCTCGGGCAGCACCCGTAGCAGCGGGAACCGAACCACCTTGCCAGTCTCCGTCATCGCCGCCTCCTGCACGGGTGATCCCACCGGACGGAAACATACCTCCGGCTTTTGCGCTGATCAAGTAAGTATTTGTTATTAAGAGATTTTCTTTGCTATTGAGCCTTTCATCCTTTGCCAAACAGGGTGTCAGCAGCGGATCGCCACGGGGCCCTACGCCGAGCGGATGGGCAGAGACGCTGGCTCAGCTTCTCGCCGGGCAATCGGCCCCGCTTGAAAGGGAGAGCCTGGAGCTCCTCCACAAGAAACCCATGTGCCTAGCCCCCCTGCCAGCCGATGCTACCCCAGCCCATATCCTCGTCCGGCTGATGCCCTACCTCCCAGCTGCCGAAGCCTCCGCCCTCTATCGCCGCCTGAGACAGGCGGCAGCGGACCAGGGCCTGCGATTCCACTACCGGAACGGCATCGCCTGCCTTCCATGAGGCGGGTATATATGTGTGCGCTCAGCAGCAGGCGCCGCAATCCTGCCCTGGCCGACTTCGTTCAGCGCATGAGGTCGGCAGGTAAGCCTCCCAAGGTCATCCTGTTGGCGATCGCTCGGAAGCCCCTGGTCTTCGCGCACGCAATCGTTCGATCGCAAAAACCCTTTGCCTTGCAAGCCAGGAACTATGACGATCACCTAGTCCCGGGAAGCGCCGGGGAGGGTGGTCTGCAGACGTTCCCCCGAACGGTTCGCAGAAATCCGAAGCTTCAGTCCGGGAAGCGTGTCGGACGGCGCTCGAAGAAGGCCGTGATACCCTCCCGAAAGTCAGCGGTCCTCGCCGCACTGGCGAATGCGGTCAACTCGGCATCAAGTTGAGCATCGAGAGACCCGGTTCCAGCGAGCCCAACAAGTCGCTTCGCTGCGGCCGTCGCCCCCACCGACCCCGCCGCGATACGCTCGGCCAAGGCATTGGCGGCAGAGGCGAGTTCGGCCGCAGGCACGACGAGATTGACCAAACCGAGGCCGCGTGCCTCCTCGGCCGACATGCGGTCGTTCAACAGCACGAAGGCGAGCGCCCGCTTGGCCCCGATGAGCCGGGTCAAAGTCCACGTTGTGCCGCCATCGGGCGACGTACCGAGCTTGGTGTAGGCCGATAGGAAAGTCGCGTCCGCTGCCGCTACTACGAGATCGCAGGCGAAGGCGAGGCCGATCCCACCCCCGGCAACCGGTCCCTGCACGGCCGCGATGACGGGCTTGGACATGGTGGCGATCAAACGGATCGCGGTGTGGAAGCCGTCGAGCAACTGCTTCGTCGTGGCGGGTGCGCCTTCGAGATCGGCGCGGAAGCAGGCGAGATCGCCGCCCGCCATGAAGGTGCGCCCCTCGCCGGAAAGGATCACGGCACGGACCGCACCGTCCTGCGCGACTTCGGCCAGGGCAGCTGGGAGCGCCTTGGCCAAGTCCAGGTCGAGGGTGTTCATCTGGTCGGGCCGCATGAGCCGGATTTCGGCAACACGGCCCCGCCGCGCGATGCTGACCACGTCCGTCATGAACCTTCCCTCCCACGGCGGCTTCGACCGTCTGCACCTGTCAGGCAACAGTGCCCATGGAGCAGTTGCCGATCAAGACGCCGGAGCAGTCCCCGCCAGCGTCCGCTAAGGGTCGGCGGCGGCTGGTGGCCGCCGCCGCAGACATCAGATGTCCACCTGTTCGGAGATGGCCAGGGCGTCGTCCACCTCAATGCCGAGATAGCGGACGGTGCTCTCCAGCTTGGTGTGTCCGAGCAGCAGCTGGACGGCGCGGAGATTGCCGGTACGTCGATAGATCAGGGCCACCTTGGTCCGCCGTAGCGAATGGGTGCCGTAGAGGGCGGGGTCGAGCCCGATTGAGGTGGCCCAACTGTCCATCAGCCGGGCATAGTGCCGCGTCGTGAGGGGCTTGTTCTTCCCGATCCGGCTGGGGAACAGGTAATCGCCGGGCCGCCTGCCGCTCCTGGTGATCCACTGCATGACGGTCTCGCGCGTCTGCTCGGTGATCTCGAACTGCACCGGGCGGCCAGTCTTCTTCTGGATGACGATGGCCCGCGGCCTGATGCGGCCGCTCAGCAGCACGTCGTCCACCCGTAGGGCCACCAAGTCGCAGCCTCTCAGTTTGCTGTCGATAGCCAGGTTGAACATGGCGAGGTCACGCAGCCGCTCACCGATCTGCAGGCGGATGCGGATGGCCCAGACCTCCCGCAGCTTCAGTGGCGGCTTCTGACCGATGAGTTTGCCAAGGTTCCATGGTCTGAAGACAGCAGTGCCGGTGTCGGCCGACGGGGCGGTCGTGGTGGGTGTCATGCGATTAGCTCCTGATCCGATCTCATCGCACCCGTCATGGGTGGAGAGCCGACCAGGGCAGGCTCGGGAGCGGAGGCGGTCTACCCGGAAGGCGCGACATTCCCCGTGACGGACGCTATGCTGCTTTCCGGAGGTTCCGTATGGGCGTGGTCCAGCTACCTGACGAGCTACAGCGCGTGATTGAGCGGCAGGTCGCCGAGGGCAGGGCCAGCAGCCCCACGGCGTTCCTGGAGGAGGCCGTCATGCGTCTGGTCGCCGAGACCAGCGCGGAGGAGGACGAGGTCCAGCGGGCTGTCCATGATGGCGTGGCCGATATCGAGGCCGGTCGCTACCGGACGGTGGCCAGTCTGGACGACGAGCGTCGGCTGCACGACGACATGATGACGAGGCTCCGTTCCCGCCTGCCCTCTGGCGGGTAGTGGCCTATCGTCTCACCAGGACGGCAGAAGACCAGATCGACGCCCTCCTTCTCGACAGTGCCCGCGATCATGGTCTGGAAGCAGCAGGTCGGTACGGCCAGCTGATCCTGACCGTCATGGCCGCCCTGGGTGAGGAGCCACAGATGATCGGCTCCGCCGAAGTGCCCCGTCTCCCCGGCATTCGTGCCTACCCGACCCGCCTCGCCAGACAGCGCGTCGAGCCGACGCGGCGCGTTGCCAGTCCTCGGCACCTCGTTATCTACCGCCTGGCAGCGGATGGCGTGGTCGAGATCCTGGGCTTGGTCCACGACCGCATGGTGCTGTCTCGCGCCGCCCGAAGGATTGTTAGGACCACCGACCGCGGCTGAGGCGGGTGGGAAGCGGTCATAGGCAGGGTACGGTCATCCCTGAGACGCCAGCATCGCCAGGATATTCTCCGGGAAAATCTTGTCGGTCGTTCGAGCGAGATCATCCCTTGACCACCATCGGTGGTCAGCCATCACTTTGACCTCTGCCTCCGTCCATCCTTCACGTGACAAGGCGGAGCCATCATGCCGTATGAGGAAGAAGCGCTCTTCAGCCGTCACCTCCTCGCCGCTTGGAAGGAGAAGGACAAACTCCCGTCGGCCAATGTCGGAGCCAGGATCGACATGCCGGATACCAGTTTCCTCGAACAGCTCGCGGATGGCGGCTTCTTCGAATGTCTCGCCATCTTCGAGGCCGCCGCCAGGCGTGGCCCAATAGCTTAGCCCCGCCAGGGCATCTTCCTTGTGAACGAAGCGGAACAGAAGAACTGCGCTGTCAGGGTTTAGGAGGAGTAAGCGGGAGGATGGGCGGCGGCGCATGGCTCTACATTACCGCGGCGACTGCCGTTCGTCCTGCCGGGGAATGTAGGTCTGCTCAGGGTCGCCTGCCGCGCTAGCCTCCTCGGCCGAGGCCCAGCGCCGGGGAGGGTGGACAGCGGACTCTCGTGGGAGGACCGCAACGCGGCACGGCTCAAGCGCCGTGCCGCAGCGACAAGTCCTAGTTCAAACCACGGGAGGCGCGATACTCCGCACGCTGTGTCTCATAGCGCGCCGGCAGGTCCGCAACCTCGACATCTTCCATCCTGGTCATGATGCGCCAGACATGCCCGAATGGATCGTGGAACTGCACCAAGCGGTCGCCCCAGAAGCCGTCCTGCACCGCTTCGTCCTGCAGCGTCGTTGATGCCCCTGCTGCTATCGCCTTCGCCAACACGGCGTCCACATCGTCCACATAGAGCGTCAGGAAGGTGGATGCCGCCCCGGCCGAGAGGGGCGAGCGGGGCCAGTCGGGGCGGGGAGCCTCCTTCCAACGGGGGTTCTCACGGGTGACGATGAGATGAGCGCCGGCCAAGCTCAACTCGGCAGACAACGCCTCCTCACCGATGGGCGCTCCTGGGTGGACTGAATGGCTGCGCTCAATCTCCTCCGCGCCGAGCACGTCACGATAGAAGTCCGCTGCTGCTGCCACGTCCTGCACGATCAGCGTGACGCCGAGCTGCGCCACGCCTTGCCTCCCCACGATCGCCAAAACCCTTCTCCCTTCCCAGTACTGACCCGCCCAATGCGAGTCTTTCGCAAGGCTAAGGCGGGGCCTATGTTCCTGTAAAGTTCTCCGTGTTGCGCGCAGGAGGGCGCGTTCTAGCCAGTGATCGAAGGTCCGTTCAGGGTCGGCGGCGGCTGGTGACCGCCGCCGCAGCCATCAGATATCCACCTGTTCGGAGATGGCCAGGGCGTCGTCCACCTCGATGCCAAGGTAGCGTACGGTGCTTTCCAGCTTGGTGTGTCCGAGCAGCAACTGGACGGCGCGGAGATTGCCGGTGCGCCGGTAGATCAGCGCCACCTTGGTTCGCCGCAGAGAGTGGGTGCCGTAGAGGGCCGGGTCGAGCCCGATCGAAGTGGCCCAACTGTCCATCAGCCGGGCATAGTGCCGCGTCGTGAGAGGCTTGTTCTTCCCGATCCGGCTCGGGAACAGGTAATCGCCGGGCCGCCGGCCGCTTCTGGTAATCCACTGCATGACGGTTTCACGCGTCTGCTCGGTGATCTCGAACTGCACCGGACGGCCGGTCTTCTTCTGGACGACGATGGCCCGCGGCCTGATCCGGCCACTCAGCAGCACGTCGTCCACCCGCAGGGCCACCAGGTCACAGCCTCTCAGCTTGCTGTCGATGGCTAGGTTGAACATGGCGAGGTCACGCAGCCGCTCATTGATCTGCAGGCGGATGCGGATGGCCCAGACTTCCCGTAGCTTAAGCGGCGGCTTCTGGCCGATCAGCTTGCCGAGGTTCCAAGGTCTGAAAGCAGAAGCGTTGGCGTCGGCCGACGCGGGGGTCGTGGTGGCTGTCAAGGGATTAGCTCCTGATCTCCTCGCACCCGGCATGGGTGGAGGACTGACCAGGGCAGGCCCGGGAGCGGAAGCGGTCCATCCGAAACGGGCGACATTTTCCGGGGCGGACGCTATGCTGCGCTCTGGAGGTTCCGCATGGGCGTGGTCCAGCTACCTGACGAGCTACAGCGCGTGATTGAGCGGCAGGTCGCCGAGGGCAGGGCCAGCAGCCCCACGGCGTTCCTGGAGGAGGCCGTCATGCGTCTGGTCGCCGAGACCAGCGCGGAGGAGGACGAGGTCCAGCGGGCTGTCCATGATGGCGTGGCCGATATCGAGGCCGGTCGCTACCGGACGGTGGCCAGTCTGGACGACGAGCGTCGGCTGCACGACGACATGATGACGAGGCTCCGTTCCCGCCTGCCCTCTGGCGGGTAGTGGCCTATCGTCTCACCAGGACGGCAGAAGACCAGATCGACGCCCTCCTTCTCGACAGTGCCCGCGATCATGGTCTGGAAGCAGCAGGTCGGTACGGCCAGCTGATCCTGACCGTCATGGCCGCCCTGGGTGAGGAGCCGCACGTGATCGGCTCCGTCGGGGTGCCCCGCCTCCCAGGCATCCGCGCTTATCCAACCCGCCTCGCCAGACAGCGCGTCGAGCCTGCGCGGCGCGTTGCCAGTCCCCGACACCTTGTCATCTACCGCTTGGCAGCGGATGGCGTGGTCGAGATTCTGGGCTTGGTCCACGACCGCATGGTGCTGTCCCGCGCGGCCCGGAGGATCGTTCGAACCACCGACCGCGGCTGAGAGGGGTGGAGATCGGACATTTACCTCCTCATCCTCTTTCTTCATCAGGCAACGAAGTACCTATGGCTGACCCCTGATCTGCTGCTGCCAGTGCCGATGGAGCGCCCCCACGTTGCCGCTGGTCAGGAGCGGCATCGCGCCCTGCAGCTGCTCCTCTGTCCAGTCCCACCACGCCATCTCCAGCAGCAGGGCTATGGTGGTGTCATCGAAGCGCCGACGGATCGGCTTCGCTGGATTGCCGCCGACCACGGCGTAGGGCTCCACGTTCCGCGTCACCAGGGCGCGCGTCCCGATAACTGCTCCGTGGCCGACCCTGATCCCCGGCATGATGACGGCCTCGGACCCGATCCAGACGTCGTGGCCGATGACGGTATCTCCCGCTGGAAGGTAGCCGTTATGAGCGCCCGCGAACTCGATGGCGTCCGGAAGAAAGAAAAACGGGAAGGTGCTGACCCATTCGTGCCTATGCCCCTGGTTGCCGGCCATGATGAAGCTGGCGCCTGAGCCGATGGAACAGAAGCTGCCGATGATGAGCTTGTCAGCACCTTCGCTGGGCAGGAGGTAGCGCGCGCAGTCCTCGAAACCGTGCCGGTGATAATAGCCAGAGTAGTAACTGTAGCGGCCAACGGAAATGTTGGGGTGACTGACCTGCTGGGACAGAGGAACACCCTTGAAAGGGCTTTCGAAGAAATTGGGCATGATGGTGCTCGGGGCATAGGGCGATCCCGCAGGGGGATAGCTATCGTCAGGACAAACGCTCGGCGCCGCTTACCGAGGTATGATGCCCGGCAAGCCTTCGGTTCCTAGCGCGGGGAACGCTGGAACCTGATGCAGGTGGTACACGGAGCAGCCTTCATGCGGGTGGGACGCTAGGAGGGAAGTGCCGATCTCGGCAAGGTCTATATTGACGCGATCCGGCTCCAGGCTACCAGAGTTAGGCTAGGCTCTATCCTCGCAGAGGCCAGCGTGACTGAACAATCTATCCCAACGCTGATGACGCTGTACCTCGCACCCGGCTCAAGCTCGATGGCTGCCCACATCGCGCTTCACGAGGTTGGCGCTGTGTTCGAGATGCGTCCCCTTTCCTTCCGCCGCCGTGAGAATCGCACCCCCGAGTATCTGGCGCTGAACCCGGAGGGGAAGGTCCCGACGCTCCTCATCGACGACCGACCACTGACGGAGGTGGCTGCGATCCTGTTCTACCTCGCCCGCAGCTTCCCGGGGGCCGGACTGCTGCCCCAGGACGCGGAGGGAGAGGCACAGGCCGTGTCGTGGATGTCCTTCGCCGCTGCGACGCTGCACCCGGCCAGGAGGCAGGGCCTGGAGCGCGCCGCTGCCGTCTTTGGGATGGCCGACCGGCGAATGGCCGGGCGGAGTTGGGCGCTCACAAGCTATTCCATCGCCGACATTCATCTTTTCCGGCTGTTCTGGCGATTGAATGCCTCGTTGCGGCTATCACCGGGGGCCTTCCCGAATCTCTCGGCCCATCACGATCGGATGCTGGCTCGCCCGGCCGTGCAGCGCACGATCGAGGCCGAGGCTGCGATCGGGTACGAGTTACCCGCTTGATCCTGAGAGCAAGAGGCTGGTTTGGGTCGGGAGCACGTATAGTTCCTCATCCCTCTTGCTCTTCAACACGGTATCTTCGGGTGACGATCCCTCGCACTGGCGCCTGACCCCGGTGTAAACAGCAGCGGCCGCAGAGCAGGCTGAGCCGTCTTTCCTCGCTGGCGATGGCTTCCGCAGCGCCCGTCACCCGTTCCGGCGCCCCGTGTGTGGATCAGCCTTTCCCTCGCCCCTCTCTCCGGGCGGTAGCAGGACCGGGCTCCGCCCTGGCACGCCGGCTTAGGGCGACGACCCCGCGCCGCTGGCATGGCGAGTATTCGCTTGGCATTGCAAGTATAGCCGAAATATTCATGCGTCTCGATTTGCCCCCGCCATGCCATCGTCCCGGGGCAGCCGCCCACGCCAGCGCACCAGGCCGGAACCCGGTCCTACTACCTGAGAGATGCGCGAGGGAAAGGCTGATCCACACAAACCTCCCGGCGCGCCTCCACTACCGTCCGTGCGCGCCCTCAACCCCCCACAAGGGGGGCGTCGGACGCGCAACCTCCGGCGGGCAAAGGGCTCCGCCCTCTGCACTCCCGGCGCTCAGGAAAGTCTGATTATCTTCCTATTACTTGGGAGTCAGTAGTTAGTCTTTGGGTTTTTACTGTGGACACCGGGCACGATTACTTATAATCTTCTCTTGTTCCCGAGAGAGGGAACGGCCGGAAGGGCGGGCTGGAACCCCACCCCCCCGGCCTTACCAGAGACAGGAAATCCGATCATGTCCCAGGCTCAGCAGAACATCGCTTCCGGCACCGTTTCCGACAAGGGCGAGGCTGACAACGCCATGGCCCAGGCCATCAAGGGCGCTACCTCCCGCAAGCCCGCTTCCAACAAGGGCAAGGGCAACCAGCCCCAGCATGCCAAGGACCTGGCGCGCGCGCCCGTTCGCGGCTCCATGGGCAGCCGCCAGACCATCACCCTTGCCACCGCCGCCGCCCAGGCGCCCACCGCCGACCAGATGGCCCGCATCTGCAGGATGTTCGGCACCGAAGCCGTGGACGTGGACGGCATCCATTCCGCGACCTTCGACAGCCTTATGCAGCAGGCGGGAGCCCTTCGGCCCAACCTTAGCGATAAGGCGATGGAGATGCACTTTCAGCGGATCGTCGGCGCCTATGTCGGCAGCGCCTATGGAGCCGCGCAGTTCTACGACGCGAAGCGCCTTGTGGCCCGGGACATGGCCAGCAAGTTGAACGAGATGCGCGACGAGGACCGCGACGGCCCGAGCGGTTTCGAGAGCCGCTTGGAGCGTGCCCAGATGTTCGCCGCCGACATGGCCGCTCAGAGCTTCGCCACCTTGGCCGCCGCGGAAGGCGCGGTCGCTGCCTATGCCGAGATCACCGGCAACGAGTGGAAGCCTTACGTCGCCAACACCCCCGACAACCAGGCCGTCAGCCGTCAGGCCGCCACCCTCCGCGCTTCCGCTTTCGACTGATCCCGCGATGGGCGGGGGCTTCGGCCTCCGCCCTGGCGGAACCCGCGGCCAGGGGGGCGCCGCCCTCCGGGCTTCGCCCCCCTGGACCCCCCAGGTTTCCCCAAGACCCGCCGTTCCACACAAGACGCCCTGGCCGCCGGATCATGCGGACGGCGCTTCGCGCCGAACCATGCCTCATGGCGTCCCCTTCGGGGCCGCGCCAGACCAGACCTCACCGCCCGGGGCCATGCGCCCTGGCGTGGCTGGGCCGCCCCTGCCGCAACGCCGCTTCGCGACGCCGCGTTCGGCGCAGCCCAGCCACGCCAGGGCGCATGGCGGTGCCCACCATCTTACGCGGTTGACTAATTATAAAGATTATGTATCTAAAAAATTCTACAGTGCCAAATTAGATTTCAACCAGAGCTTCCGGCAATGCGGGTGTTCAGGACGTGGCCTTCCGCAAACGCCCTGCGAGGCCGGGCGCACCATCGAGCAGGAAGCCACAACGATGTCCCAGACCTTCAGGATCAGGCTTCGAGAGATCACCTCCGCCAGCGGTTGTGTCGATTTCTACGTCACCGCCGAAACGCCCGAGGAAGCCGCCCAGATCCTTAGCACGGCCTACCAGGCCGCCCGCGCCAGCAACACCTCCGTCGTCACTCTGCCCGACGGCCAGGTCGGCATCATCGACCCCGAAAGCCCGGAGGTTGTCGGCGTGAGCTATCACCTTCTCGACGGCGCGGACGCCGAGATCGCCACCATCGCGCCTGCCGCCCCGAAACCGAACTGACCTTCCTCGCCGGCAACCCCGGACGATCCGCGACACAACGTCTCACCTCGTCCGACACCTTCCCCTCATCTGCCCGCCCGCTGCCAGGACAGCGGCAGGCTCCCATCCTCCGCCCGCGTCGCCCCCGGCCGGACCGCGCAGACCTGCCGCTCCCCGCCCTGGGCCTGCACCACCGCCCCTTCCGAATAGCCCTGTCCCGCGAAAACGCACTCGGCCCGCGGCAGCGACGTCCGCTCCGACCCGTTTCCCGACCGGCGCGGCGTCACATCGCTCTGGAAGGGCGCGCCGTCGAACGGTGCGCTGCTGAAGGGAGAGCTGCTGAACGGACCACCGGAGAGTGGCGGGGTCACGACCACGCCACCGCCGAAGGCCGGCGGCATCGCTCCACCCTCCGGCCCCACATACTGCGCCGGCGACGGCTGCGCCGCCGCCAGCACCGGTCCCAGCAACAGTGCCGATACCACCACAACCTGCCTCATCCCGACCTCTCCCGACACCCGGCATGCCCTCCGCACGCCATGGCCGCAGCCTCACCCCTCCCCGTGCGAACCGGAAATCCGCGTCCTCGTCATGCCGCCATTCGCATCGCCCGGCGTCAGCCTTGCCCCATGCCCGATGCCCTGCCAGACTTCCTGCGCCTCCTTCCCCCGGAAGCGGGCCCCTGTGTTCAAAACGAACACACCTCCCCGCCGCCTTCCGTCCAGCCGCCTTTTCCGATGTCGGGACACCGCCTGAGCCGGTGCCTCATCGTCATCGGCTGGAACGAGCGCGAGCTGGCCCGGCGCACCGGCCGTCACCAGACCCAGGTGCGCCGCTGGATCAAGGGCGAGAGCCCGATCCCTTCACCCGTCGCCGCCTGGATCTCCGATCTCGCCGATTTCATCGTGGCCCATCCGGGACCGCGCCTCGTCAGCGCGCTTCCGGCCACTTCCGGCCGCTGACCGCCAGGATCAGCACCACGAAGCCGATCGCTCCCCACCACCCCAGTTGGGCGACCTCGCGGGCCTGTGGCCCGCTCGCCATCAGCGCACCCAGCACGCAGAACACGGCCCCGGCCACGAACCAGGGCAGCCCTGGCGGCAGACCCCGCAGCTTCCCACCCAGCATCCCGTGCCTCCTGCCCCGCATCCACCCGACGCGTCCGGCACAGGATCGTAGCAGGCCGGAAAGAGACGCTTCGCGAAAACCGCTGGCTGGCCATGGTGGCCAGCCAGCAGCCCTCAGCGCGGCGGCCGGATATAGTCGAAGCCCAGGCGGCCATTTGACATCATCGCCGGCACGCAGCGCACGCCGGGAGCGTTGTCGTTGACCCACGGCACGAGCACCCTCTGGTCAACCCAGCCCGGCCGGCCATCCAGGTGCATCACCTCCAGGTAGCCGTTGCGCGCGACATGCGGGCTCTTGACGATCACGTTGGCCGTCGCGATCCCTACCTGCGTAGCATTCGCCCGGGGCTCCGAACGCACTCGGGGCAACTGGTCCCATGTCGCCTCCTGGAAGCCGTCCCGCAGTCCCATGCACTCGTAACCCGCGATGTGGCCTGTCACCTTGAGGCCGGCATACGGCGCGCCTTGGGCAAAGCCAGCGCCGCTCCAAGTACCTATCGAGAGCGCCACCAACAGAATGGTCTTCTTCATGTTCTAAACCCCTAAAAGAACCGGCTGCGTGGCCGCGTCACCCATGCGCGCCGACATCATCGTCCTCCACTCACCGACCGTGGTAATCCGAGTGATGCCGTTCTGGGTAAAGACTTTGTCCGAGGCATTTCTCATAATTTCACCCATGGTCTCGGACGAGTCCGCCTGGGCAATCGCAACGCTATAGGACTGGCCGAAATTGTAGCCTCCGCGCACGTCCAGCACCGTCGGGTTGGAAATGCCGGCCTGCTGCAAGGTTTCGGCCAGCGACCTCATGTAGGCGGCCGCGCTGTAGGCCTGGTTCCCGGCGTCCATCGACCCATCGACCCCACGCTCGATGGTCCCTGCCAGGCTCGAATTGTAGCTGATCGCCTGCGTCACCCCCCACTCATAGGTGGAATCCAGCATCTGGAACGCACCGCGTATGCCCGAAGCTGACCCGTTCACGCTCTGGCACTGGCTTTCCACCATGCAGGTCGCCGCCAGCGCCGAGGGGTTCACCCCCACCGCCGTCGCCGCTTCACTTGCCTGCGTTCCCCATGACCGCGAACTCATCAGGTCCAGCGCCTTGCTACCACCCACCGCCGTCGCCCCGCTGCTGCCACTCCCGTCACCCGACCCGGTCCCCGAGCTGCTGGTGTCCGGCGTGACGGAACCCTGGGTCGGCGTGATCGTGAACGAGCCGAGCCCCAGCTCCATCACACGCGGGATCACCTGCTCAGGCGCCCCGCTCATGCTGACCACGCCCGATTGTGCCAGCGCCGGCATGCCAGGCCCGGCCCCCATGGCCATGCCCAGCGCGATCGTCCAACCTCCCGCCCGGGAGCCCTCTCGATACCGCTTCATCGCCATCGCCTCCTTCGCGACGGCGATGACCCTTCCAGACCGTGGTGCGAATGACGGCCGGCGTGAGCGCCGGCCGCTCCGTCACCGCCGCTCCTGCGCCGGCCCCTGCGGCCCCGGCGCGGGCTGCGGCGTGCCAAGCACATTCGCCGCCAGGCACCAGCCCCGGCCATCGGGGGCATGCACCACCCCGGCCCGGCAGCGTTCCACGCCGCTGACAGCGGCGTAGGTCTGCCAGTAGGAAAGCAGGAACCCCACCAGCAGCACCGACCCGAACATCCCCGCACCCTGCAGGTAGAACAGCAGGCGCCGGCGCCGTTCATACTGCCTGGCCTTGATGACCAGGGTGCCGCCGAGCTTGTCCACCAGTCCCGGCGCCACCTTCGCGATCATGCTCTCGATCACCTGGTCCCGCTGCACCTCCGTCGCCGCCGCGGCGGCCTTGGCCTGCGCCGTCACCGCTTCGGCCACCCGGATCGCCTCCCGAAGCTCCCGGATCTCGGCCTCGACCAGCGCCTTGGCTCCCTCCTGGGTATTCGCGACAGCCAAGGCCATCTCAGCGGCCATGTCCCCGAAGGCCAGCTGGCTGCTGGTCATCGCGTGCAACAGGACGCTTTCGGGATGGCCGGGCCGGACGCCGAACTCGCTCATCGCGCGCCGCAGCTCTTCCGTGCGTTCGGCCAGGTTCGCCATCGCCGTCGTCACGATTTCCTCGGTGCCGCGCATTCCAGGCTTGATCGACCCGTCCATGTCACGAGCCCTTTCCCGGTGCGGGGATGCGCGGCATCCAGGCCGCCGGGATGCGCCCGAAAAACGCCGGCATCTCCTTCTCCCACCAGAGCGCCGTCCGCTCCTGGTCGAAGAACGACGTGTCCTCGTGGCCTTCGGCCTGGACGTCATTGGCCATGTCCTCGAAGGTCAGCCCCCGCTTGGTCACCTCGCTCATGCAGCTCAGGGACGGCATGACCACCGTCTCGGCCCCGGTACCCAGCGCGGCAATCATCGCCGGGTGCGCTCTCACCTCCTGAAACGCGACCGCCGACGAGTTGCCCGACGTGATGAGCCCCTCGTTCATCACCATGAGCGTCGCCTTCGGCATGAAGGTCCGGCTCTCCATAAAGCGTCTCAGGTAGTCGAGGTCCGCGGGATCCGGACCGAGCAGGTGAATACCGACCACCCGGATCTTGCGTCGCTCCAGCGCCTCCACCAGCCGCAACTCCTGGACCAGGCGGTTCAGCGCGGTCTCGCCGCCGCCCACATCGAGGATCACGTCATACCGATGCCGCGTCTGGTCGCGGATGCGCTCCTCCAGCCAGTCCACGACATCCGACATCGAACCCGACGGGGCGGAGACCGCATCGCCATGGAAGGCCGTGAGGTTGTTCGTCGTGTTCTGGTGGTCCGCGTTCCAAACCTGAAGGTTTGCCCCTCGCTTCCTGTAGTATTGGGCCGTTGCATTGAGCAGCGTGGTCTTCCCGACCCGCTGCCGCCCGACCGCCACGATGGTCACGGGCATGAGCTCCGCTCCAGCGGCATCCATCGGCGGAGCGTCCATGGTCGTCGTCATGTTCTCGGATCCCTTTCTCGCCATCACGGCTTCTTCCTCGTCACCGGCATGCCCATCCAGGCATCCGTTCGCCTGAACTGCTCGTCCAGCAACCTCTGGTTCCTCGCGATGCGTTCCTCTGGCGTCTCATTGGGTGGGATGACGCAGCTCGGAACCTTGGGGAGTGGCAGGGCGCTGTCCGGCACCTCGGCAAAGCTGGGCCTCGGCGCTTCCTTGGTGACATGGCCCGATGCGAATGGAGCCGGCTTCCCGAGCTGGGATGTTCGCACCGCCTGCGTCTCCATCTCCTGCGGAGGACGGTTCGCCTTGGGCAAGCGACGCCTTGACCTGTGCGTCGTCGGCGTCGCCGTAGCCTGCCGCTCCACATCGCGGCATACCCGATTCCAGATCTGTATCAGGGAAACGACGCTCAGCTTCTGGCCATTCTTCCCGACCACACCCGCAGCATGAACCTTCTGCTGGATGGTTGCCCATCCTGGCCTGTCTCGCCCGATTACTTGAGCAAGCTCCCTGTGCCGGTCACGGAGCCATTTGAAGGCTTCCGAATGCCCTGGCGGCGGCTTGGCTCGCGCCGCACCCTGGATCGCCTTGACCGTAGCGTCCTTCACCATGCCGTGCCCTCCGCACGGCAGGCATTGGCAAACGCCTCACTTGTTTGTCGCTTACGGGAACTCAATGCGAGTCTCACGCCGAACATGCTCGCATCTTGGGCCGCGCTTACGGCTACCTCACGCCGTCCTCGTGTCGTGCTCACGCGCCACTTAGGTGAAGCTAAGGTCGGATTAACGTGAAATCGGCAGCTCCATACACCATTGCACCCTATGTGCGCGGGCCTGCGGCCCGATCCCCTTTCCGACACGTCGGATTCTCCGTTCGCATGGACCATCGGCAGGCTCTTCCCCGGTCAAAGGAGAGCCCCATGGACGGCGCAGCCAACACCACCCTGATGCGAACGGCGGAAACGGAAAGCAGGATCCTCGATCTGCTGCAGGAACACGGCGTCATCCTGCGGTCCCAGGGCGAGCAGCTCGCCGCGATCCTCAAGGCCCTGACGCCCCCGCCGCAGGAAGGGCCCACCACGAGCGAGATGCTGCAGGCCATCATCGCCCTGCTGGGCGAGCACACCACGCTGCTGCAGGACAACAACGGCCACATCCTGGCCCTCCCGGCCTCCCTGCCGGGGCTGGTCGCCCGCGAGATCCGCCGCGGCCAGCGCCTCGGGGATCTCGCCGAATGATGACCTTCCGCAAGCTCTCGGCTGCTGGCTCGGGCAAGCTGCTCCGCGCCTACTTCACCGAGAACAGCCCCGAACCCGCGCGCGACCCGGCGACGACCCCGGGCCGCCACCTCGACCCCGGCGGCCGCCTGACCGCCTACTACACCGGCCGCGACAGCCGCGCCTCCTGGCGGCCCGACATGCCCCGCGCCATCGCCAATGCCCTCGGCATCGACACCACCCGCATGCCGAAGGACGAGGCCCTCGACCGACTGTTCGAGGCCAGGCGCGCCGACACCGGCGAGGCCTGGTCCGGCCAGAAGCGCGAGATCAGCGCCTACGACCTGACGCTCGCGCCGCACAAGTCGGTCTCCCTGGCCGCCGAGTTCGCCGCCACCCCGGCCGAGCGCGCCGCCATCTGGTACGCCATCGACCGTGCCAACGATGCCACCATGCGCTACGTCGCCCGCGAGCTGGGCTGGGCCCGCAAGGGCAAGGGCGGCTCCCTGGGCGCCGATCCGGGGGCGGTCGCCTGGGTCAGCTTCCGCCACCACACCGCCAGGCCCACCGTCACCGTCCGCGACGGCAAGGCGGGCCCCACCTACCTCGCCGAGGTCACCGGCATGGCCGGCGACCCCCATGCCCACATCCACAATGCCCTGTTCAACGCCGTCGTGACCGAGGATGGCCGCGTCGGCTCCCTCGACACCCAGCGCCTCCATGCCCGGGTCCACGAGTTCGGCGCCTACTTCCAGGCCCGCCTCGCCGACCACCTGCGCGAGCTGGGCGCCCGCGTCTCCTACGACCGCCAGCAGCAGGCGGTGGTGCTCGACGCCATCCCCCAGGCGGCCTCCGACCTCTTCTCCAAGGGCCGCCGCCAGGTCGAGCGGTCCGCCCGGGCCTACGCCAGCAGCCAGGGCCTCGACTGGGACACCCTCTCGGCCGAGGGCAAGTTCAAAATCCTGGCCACCTCCGGCCTCGCCGCCCGCCTCGACAAGAACGCTGCCAAGGGCGACCGGGAGACCTGGCTGGCCCAGGCCGAGGTCATCGGCTGGCGCCACGTCACCGTCATGGAGGAGGTGGAGCGCGCCCGCCTCCCCGACGCCGAGCGCCTCGACCGCGCCTACCGTTTCGCCGCCCGGCACCTGGCCACCGAGTTCCACACCGCCGCCGTCATCGACCACGACCGGCTGCGCCTGCATGCCGCCCGCGGCCTGATCGGCACCGGCATCGGCGGCGGCACCGGCGACATCGACCGGGTGGTCGAGCTGATCGAGCAGCGCGGCATCACCCTGCGCGGCGAGCACGTCGCCCTGCTTGTCGGCCTCTCCGGCGACAAGGTACGGGTGACCAACACCGCCCAGCTGCGGCTGGAGGAGAGCCTGCAGGCCCAGGCCCACCGCGCCGCCCGCGACCGCTCGGGTGCCCTCCCGGCCGCCGCCATCACCGCCGCGATCGACGCCGCCCTCCGCGCCGGGCGGATCGACCTCACCCGCGAGCCCGCCCAGGCCGCCGCCCAGCGCGCGGCCATCTACGCCCTCGGCCAGGGCGGCGCCCTGTCCATGCTCACCGGCGTCGCCGGTGCCGGCAAGACCACCCTGCTGCAGCCGCTCGTGGCCGCCTGGAAGGCCGACACCCGCTTCGGCGCCGGCGGGCGCGAGGTGATCGGCGTGGCCACCGCCTGGCGCCAGGCCAGCGCCCTGGGTGATGCCGGCATCGAGCATACCGTGGCCATGGACCCGCTGCTGCGGAGCATCGAGGCCGGCCGCCTCGTGCCGACTCGCAACACGGTGCTGGTGATCGACGAGGTGAGCCAGGTCGCCCCCCGCGCCCTGCTGACACTGCTGGAGGTGCAGGCCCGCACCGGCATGACCATCAAGGTGCTGGGCGACCGCGAGCAGGCGCAGTCGGTCGAGGCGGGCGACGCGGTGGAGCTGATGCGCCGCGCCCTGCCGCGCGCCGAGCAGGCGGAGATCCTCGACACCGTGCGGCAGGCCAGCCAGGAGGACCGCCACATCGCCGGCCTGTTCCGCGAGGGCCAGGCCGCGGAGGCGCTGGCCCTCAAGCGGGCCCGGGGCGACGGCTCGGCCCGGCTGCTGGGCGGCGACCAGGACCAGGTGGTCGAGCAGATCGCCGATCTCTACATGGCCCGGCGCGACGCCCTGCTGGCCGCCGGCTCGAAGCTCGGCGTCACCGTCTCGGCCCCCACCAACGAGGACGTGGCCGAGATCAGCCGCGCCATCCGCGGCCGCATGAAGGCCCGGGGCGAGATCGGCGCCGACGAGGTGGCCTATCAGGCGATCGACCAGCGCGGCGAGACCTACGACCTGCCGATCGCCACCGGCGACAAGGTGCGCCTGTTCAGCCGCACCTGGGCGACGCTACCGGACGGAAAGCACACCTACATCGGCGCCAACGGCGACGTGCTGACCGTGGTCGGGCAGAGCCAGCAGGGCCTGCGGCTGCGCAACAAGGACGGGTTGGTCGGTGACGTCGAATGGCGCCGGCTGCGGGACCGGGCGACGGGGCGGCTGCAGCTGGGCTTCGGGCACGCCCTGACGGTGGACGCGGCCCAGGGCATCACCTCGGCCGAGCACATCGACGCCCTGCCACGCGGCACCGCCGGCGTCACCGCCTTCAAGGGCTACGTCGCCGAGAGCCGGGCCAGGGGCACGACCTGGACCCTGATCTCGGAGGCCGCCACCTTCGAGGCGATCAAGCGTGGCCGGGCGCTGGGCGACGCCACCCCGATCACCAGCGAGGACCTGTGGGCCAAGGCGGCCGAGGGCCTTTCACAGAAGCCCTACAAGCCGCTCGGCAGCGACCTGCTCGACGAGCTGCGGGCCAGCCGCGAGAAGGCCACCAGCGCCTTCATCCGCTTCTCGCACCGCATGGAGATGGTGGAGCACCAGGGCCGCGACTTCGCCCGCGAAGTCCGCGACCACCGCGAGGCGATGGCCATCCAGGCCGAGATGCCGCGCAACCTCGCCGCGCTGGACGAGGCGCTGCGGCAGATGCGGGGCGGCGCCGTCACGCCGGCGGAGGAGCACCTGCGGCGGCTGCGCGTCGAGACCGAAGTGGCGCGACGGGAGATCGAGGCATCGGTCCGCCCGTCGTCGCCCTCTGCAGCGGTAGGGTGACGGGTTCGGGGCTTATGGAGGAAGGCCGGCCGGGTGGGATGGGAGCCTTGCATCAGCCGGTCGGGTCGGTGCGGAAAGCCGCCCGTTCCTGGTGCTTCGCCAGGAGCTCGGAGGCCCGTTCCAGGATGCCGCCCGGCATGCCCGCCCCGGCGGCCACGCGCAAGCCGTAGGACTGGCCCGCCCGCCCGGGCTTGACCTTGTAGGCGAACATCTCCTCGTGCCGCCCGGCCGCGGCGTCCATCATCATGCAGGCCCCGTGCTCCATCGCCTCGGCGACGTCGGCGAGCTCGTGGTAGTGCGTCGCGAACAGCGTGCGGCAGCCCACGACGTCGTGCAGGTACTCCATGCACGCCTGGGCGATGGCCAGGCCGTCGTGGGTGGAGGTGCCCCGGCCGACCTCATCGAGGATCACCAGCGAGCGATCGGTCGCCTGGTTCATGATGGCCGCGGTTTCCAGCATCTCCACCATGAAGGTCGAACGGCCGGCGGCTAGGTCGTCGGACGCGCCGATCCGGCTGAACAGCTTATCGACGATCCCGACCCGGGCGTGGCTCGCCGGCACGAAGGAGCCGATCTGGGCCAGCAGCACGACGATCGCGACCTGCCGCAGGAAGGTGGACTTGCCTGCCATGTTGGGACCGGTCAGCAGCCACAGCCGGTTGCCGCCTCCCATCACGCAGTCGTTCTGCACGAAGGTCCGGCCCTGCCCTTCCAGCAGTCGCTCCGAGACGGGATGACGGCCGCCCTGGATGGCCAGCACGCCCTCGGTGGTCAGCTCCGGCTCGGTCCACAGGCTCTCGGCCGCTGCCTGGGCCAGCCCGCACACGAGGTCCAGCGCCGCCGCCGCATGCGCCACCCGCATCAGCGCTTCGCGGAGGCCCAGCACCGCTGAGGCGAGGGACCGGAACACCGCCTGCTCTACCGATCGGGCCTGTTCCGTGGCCGCCTCCAGGGCGCCGGCGAGCTGATCCAGCTCCGTCGTGGAGAAGCGGGTGGTGGACGCCAGACCCTGTCGCAGCCGGAATTCGGAACCGAGGCCCCTGGCGGCAGCGGAGGGGACTTCGACATGGTACCCGAGTACCGAATTGGATCGGATCTTTAGGGTCTTGATCCCGGTCTTCTGCGCGTAGCGGCCCTGCAGCGCCTCGATCGCTGCCTTCGTCGCCTCCGCCTCCGTGCGCAACCTGTCCAGGCGCTCGTCATACAGCGGGGCGACGAAGCCCGGCTCGGTCACCGAGAGGGGCGGCGCCGCGATCAGGGCCCGTCGCAACATGGCGGCCACGCCGCGCCGCACGCCCTCGGCGGCGCCAAGCTCCCGACGGGCCGTCGCCAGGCCGGGTGGCAGATCCGAACTCTCGTCCAGGCGCGCCGTCAGCACGGCGGCGCAGCCCAGACCGTCCCGCACCGCTGCAAGGTCCCGGGGGCCGCCCTTGCCGAGCGACAGGCGTCCGCAGGCCCGCAGCAGATCAGGCATGCCGGACAGGCCTTCCCGGCAGCTGCGGCGCAGGCCGACGTCCGCCACGAGGTAGCGCACCATCGCCAGCCGGCGGCCGATCACCTCGATGCTGGTCAGCGGCGCGCAGAGCTGGCGCCGCAGCAGCCGGGCGCCGGCGGCCGTCACCGTGCGATCGAGTACCGCGAGCAACGACCCTTCGGCACCGGACGCCGAGTCCAGCACTTCCAGGCCCCGCAGGGTCGGTGCATCGATCTCCATGGTGTCGCCAGTCGCCGCCCGGCGCGGTGACGGCAGCGCCGCCGGCAACTGCCCGACGACAACCCTGACATGGTC
>NZ_CP015586.1 GCF_001941945.1 Roseomonas gilardii
CCGGAGCTGACCCAGCGCGTCAGCGAGATCTGGCAGGCATCGGACGGGGAGGGGGGCTGCACCAGCGAGGTGTTCGTGGAGGGGATCTTCCCCGCGGCGGACGGCGGTGCTTCGCTGAATGACCTTGTGACCCGGGGAGTGGTCGCGCCCGCGCTCCGGGACCAGCTGGCAAGGACCAGGATGCTGCCGCCCGCGCGCAGGCTGTACGAGCATCAGCGCCTGGCCATCGAGATCGCCGCTACGGCGCCGCAGCCGCCTGTTGTGGTCATCCGGGCTGGCACGGGCCTCGGCAAGACCGAATCCTTCCTCCTGCCGCTGCTCAACCGGGCGCTCGGCCAGCCAAGGCGTGCCCCGGCACGCGGTGTCCGGGCGATAGTTCTCTACCCGATGAACGCGCTGGTGAACGACCAGGTCCAGCGCCTGCACGGCTGGCTGCACGGACAGTCGGACTGCCGCCTGTTCCACTTCACCGGCGAGACCCCTGAGGACGACAAGGACGCCGACCGGAAGGGCTACCCGCGCTGGGACGATGGCTCGCGCCTCCGGACGCGCGTGCAGGCCCGTGCGAACCCGCCGGACATCCTCGTCACCAACTATTCCATGCTGGAGTACATGCTGATCCGCCCGCAGGACGCCCCCTTCTTCGGGGCGGACCTCGAGGCCGTGGTGCTGGACGAGATGCATCTCTACTCCGGCACCCTCGCGGCGGAGATCGCGCTCCTGCTGCGCCGCGTCCTGCTCCGCGCAGGCAGGCGCCCGGATGAGGTCATGTTCCTGGGCGCCTCGGCGACGCTTGGGGGCGATCTCCGAGCCTTCAGCGCCGATCTCTTCACCCGCGACCAGACGGACGTCACCGTGATCGAGGGGCGGCGCTCGCGCCCGGTCTTCGCGGAGGCGGTGCCCCCCGCCGCCAGCCTGTCCCCACCCGGCGTTCCCGAACCAGCGCCGGACCGGCCCTTCCTCGTGGCTGACGGCCTCGTGGAGGATGCGGCCCTCGCGGCCGAGGTGGTCGCGGCCTGCCGCCCGCTGACCGAGGCCGCTGCCAAGGCCGCCCCCGAACCGCGGCCAGCCGCCGCCCTCGCCGCCGTCCTGGAGCGGGCGCCCGCTGTCCACCGCCTCCAGGAACTGCTGTGGCGCCGGACGGAGGCGCGCGACGTCGCCCCGCTGGGTGAGCTCGCCCGGGAACTCTGGGGCGACAACGGACCCGCGGCCCGCGCTGCCACGGAGCGCCTCCTCCGCCTCGGCGCGCGCGCCCGGATGGATGCGGACGCGCTGCCCGTCCTGCCGCACAAGCTGCACTTCCTCGCCCGGGCCCCGCTCGGGCCGACGGTCTGCCTGAACCCGTCCTGCGGGCACGACCACGGGTACCGCTACCCGGGTGCCGGTCCTGTACTTGGCGGCCATCACGAGCACTGCCCGGCCTGCAGGACCCAGACCCTGCCGCTCGCCCGCTGCACCTCCTGCGGTGAGACCGTGCTCGCGGCCACCTTCAGCCAGGCGGACAACCGGTTCCGCCCGCTGCGCGACTGGCGCGACCGGGACCCGGAGGACGAGGTAGAGGAAGGCGGCCAGCAGACCTTCTTCCTGGCGCCAACAGGCGCCGGGGCCGACACCGAGCCCTACCAGCTCACGGACGGACTGCGTGAGCCGTCAGGCAGCTTCGCCTGGCTACGCCCTCATACCGCCTGTCCGAATTGCGGCGAGGAGGAGCCGACTTTCGCGCTCATCCGGTCAGGCGACGACAACGCCCTCGGCATCGTGGCCGAGACGGCTCTCGCCTCGATGCCGCCGATGCCAAGCGACGACCGCAACTGGAAGCCTGCGGGCGGCCGCCGACTGATCGCCTTCAGCGACAGCCGCCAGTCGGCGGCCCGCCTCGGCCCGGCGCTCACCGCGACGCACGAGCGGCAGATGTGCCGCTCCATCATCGCTGCCACCCTCCACGAGGCACGCAACGCCGACCGCGTGGTCGCGCGCATCAGGCTGGAGATCAGTCGGGCGCAGGAGGACCTGGAGGCGGAGGATGACCCCGAGGAGCGCGGCATCCTGCAGGAGCGGCTGGACGAGCTCCAGGCCCGGCTCCGGGCAGCCGAGGCAGGCGGGCAGATGGACGACTGGCTCCGCCGCCTGCGCTCCAACCCCCGCGTGGCGGAGATATTTAGTCGGGAGACGGGGGTCACGCACAAACTGGACACCTGGAACCAAGAAGCCTGGGAGCGCAATGCGGCGGAGGTCCGGCGCCGCCTGGACGTGGTGCTGGCCCGGGAATTCGGCGTGCCATCGCCCGCCACCCTGAACCTGGAGACGATCGGCCTCGCCGAGGTGGTCTATCCTAGCATCGATAGCCTCCCCATGCCCGCTGCCCTCCGCGTGCGGCTGCCCGATGGCGAGACGGCGCATCGCCTGGAGGAAGCCTGGCCGCGCTTCCTCGCGGGCATGCTCGACATGGTCCGGCTGTCCCGCTGCGTCACCTTCGGCTCGGCGGAACTCGACATCTCGGCGTCGGTCTTCCCCGTCGGGAAGTGGATGTCCCTCAATGCGACGGGGCCCTTCCTGGTCTCCATGCTCCCGGGCTCGGCACGGGACACCCGGCGTGTCCGCTTCGCGCGTGGCGTCCTCCAGGCGGCGGGCTGCAGCCCTGAGGCCGCGGAGGAGCTGCACCTGCTGGCTCTCGAGGTTGCCTTCAATCAGCTCCTCGACGCCGCCGCCAGCCAGACGCTGCCCTGGCTCGAGCAGGAGGACCGCCAGTCCGGGCCCCAGGTGGCCGTCCCTGCGATCCGGGTGCGGTTCTTCGGCCTCAGCCTCCGGCCCCCGCGCGAGGTCTTCCGCTGCCGCGTCACGGGCGCGGTCTGGCCCCGCGCGGTGCTCGGCTGTGCCCCGATCCGCGGGGTGACGGGCACATTCGAGCCCGTCACCCAGGAAGAACTCGATGCCCACCCCCGCGTCGGGCGGCCGCGGCGCGCCTACCGCGAGGAGGAGGCATTCCGCATCGGCCTCTGGGCCGACGAGCACTCGGCCCAGCTGGAGACCGACGAGAACAGGCGGCTCCAGAACCTGTTCGCGGCAGGCATCCGCAACGTACTGAGCGCGACCACCACCATGGAGGTGGGCATCGATATCGGCGGCCTCGCGGGCGTGCTGATGGCCAACATGCCGCCGGGCCTTGCCAACTACCTCCAGCGTGGCGGCCGGGCCGGTCGCCGGGCGGACGGGGCATCGCTCGTGGTCACCTACGCGCGGCGCCAACCCTACGACCAGGCGGCCTTCGACGACTTCGGCTCGTTCTTCCGGCGCGAGCTGCGGCGAGCCAACGTCATGCTGGACCGCCCAGCGATCGCCTGCCGCCACCTCCACGCCCTCCTGCTGTCCGAGTTCTTCCAGGCGATCCGCCCGGTGGGCGCTAAGGCCGGGGCGATGAACGCCTTTGGTCGGATGGGTGGCTTCTGTGGGGTCCGGGGGCTGGACTTCATCCCCGAGGACCGGGTGGGCACCCCGACGCCCACCCGGCCCAACCCGCTGGATCCGGGCCTCCGACGCCCCGAGGCGTGGTGGCGGGCCGAGGACGAGCCTAGCCTCGAGCGCGCCTTCAGGACCTTCCTCGGGTGGCTGGCGGGCCAGGCCGGGTCTCCCATCGCACAGCGGGCCGTCTGGCTCGCCCACGGCACGGCTGCCGCCAACCAAGTCCAGGACTGGCAGCGCTTCGTGGATGCGGTCCATGCGGAGTTCGCCGAGGCATCCGGCGAGTGGCAGGACGCCTATGAGAGGATCGTGACGGCCTGGGAGCAGGCGGCAGCCGACGCCTCCAACCGTAGCAACTCGCGTTCCGTGCTGAACGCCCTGGCCCGGCAGGCGCGGGAGATGCGCCAGACCACGGTGGTCGAGGAGCTCGGCAACCGAAAGTTCCTCCCCCGCTACGGCTTCCCGATAGGGCTCAACACCCTCTTGGTGAACTCGGACCGGGATGACGAGCAGTCCTTCAAGCTCCAGCGCGACGGTGCTGTGGCCATTGCCGAGTACGTCCCGGGCTCGGTGATCGTCGCCGGTGGCCGCTATATCCGCTCGCGGGGCGTCCAGCGGGGCTTCGGCCAGAACAGCGAGGAGTCGGTGGGCATCACCCGCTGGCGCTACATCTGCGACGACGGCCACTCGAAGTGCGACCACGTCATGGTCGAGCAGGATCCGGTCTGCGGCGTGGAAGGCTGCACCGCCCGCATGAACCGTTCACCGCAGCGGCTCCTGATCCCGCGCTATGGCTATGCGACCGCGGTCTCGGAGCCGCCGTCATGGTACGGCCAGCGGCAGGTGGTCGGCCAAGTGGAGACGGTCATCAACCATCTCGAGGGACGCCAGACGGAGCATTTGGTGGGCTTTGGCGGGCTGCCCGCGCTCCGGGCGGCGCTGCTCGAGAACGTGGAGCTGATCTTCGCCAACCCCGCCGACGCCGAGTGCGGCTTCGCCGTCTGCACATCCTGCGGCTTCAGCGAGGCCGAGGAGCGGCCCGGCATGGCAGGCACGGTCGGCTTGCCCGACCGCTTCCGGAACCATGTTCCGCTCGCCCGGCGCGGGCGGGGGCGGGACGACATCTGCCGGGGCACGACGGCTGCCTCCCCGCCACTGCGCAACGTCGTCTTCGCGGCCCGCCAGTTCACCGACGTGGTGCGGTTCGACTTCGGCGACTTCGACGGCGCCGACGCCGCGGCGCTGGTCACCGCCGGGCACGCGCTGGCGCAGGGGGCCGCGGAGCTTCTTGAGCTGGACCAGCGTGAGATCCGCATGATGGTGGACGGCACCTCCAGCGGTGGCCGCGTTGTGCGCGTGTTCGATGCCGTCGGGCATGGGGCAGGCCACATCCCTGAGGTATTCCGGCGTGGCACGGAGTGGCTTGAGGCGGCGGTCAGAGTCCTGACCCGGTCACCCGCGCACGATGCCCGGTGCATGACGGCCTGCATTTCCTGCGTGCTGTCCTCGGTGTCGCAGAACGACGCCCGTGCGGGGCTGCTCGACCGCCATGCGGCGCTGCGCCTGCTCCGCGACCGTCAGGCGCAGCTGGTCGCACGGCTCCCGTCCAGCACCACGCAGGTACCGGAACCCGCCATAGCGGCTTCTGGTGCAGCGGTACTCATGGGGCTACGGGCCCAGCAAGCTGCGGGCCGGTCGCGGCGCTGAGGCCGAAAGGCTGTCTCGCGGCACCCACTAGCTCAAACTAGAGGTTGTTATGGACCTCTGTGCGGGTAACGATCAGGTTGCGCGGCATGACTGCCCGCAAGCCGTACCCGTCCGATGTGTCTGATGAGGAGTGGGGGCTGGTCGCGCCCTATCTGACGCTGCTGTCAGAACAGGCTGGACAGCGGGAACATTCGCTACGCGAGGTGTTCAATGGGCTGCGTTATGTGGTGAAGACCGGCGCACCCTGGCGCTGGATGCCGAATGATCTGCCGCCCTGGGCGGCGGTGTACCAGCAGACGCAGCGATGGCTGGCGGCAGGCTGCTTCGAGGCGCTGGCCGAGGACCTCCGGATCGTGCTGCGGCTGGCCGCGGGGAGAAAGCCGCAGCCCAGTGCTGCCATTCTGGATAGCCGGACCTTGCGCTCCACGCCGGAGAGCGGCGAACGGGCGGGCTACGACGGTGCCAAGCGGAAGAAAGGTTCCAAGCTGCACCTGGCGGTCGACACGCTGGGGCATCTGCTGGCGCTCCATGTCACGCCCGCCAGCGCTGACGATCGCGCTGAGGTGGGGCGTCTCGCTCAGGCAGTGCAGGCCTCGACGGGCCAGAGCGTCGATCTGGCCTATGTCGACCAAGGCTATACGGGAAGAAAAGCAGCCGATGCTGCGAAAGCCCACGGCATCGAGTTGGAGGTGATCAAGCTGCCAGAAGCCAAGCGCGGCTTTGTCCTGCTGCCGCGGCGCTGGGTCGTCGAGCGCTCCTTTGCTTGGGCTACCCGCTTTCGGCGCCTGGTGAAGGACTACGAGCGCTACGCCAGCACTCTCGCCGACCTGCACCTTGTCGCCTTCGCCTGCATCATGCTCAAGCAGGCCGCTCAACTGGCCGCAGGTCCATAACAACCTCTAGTGCAGGGCTGGGGACAACTTCCACAGTGAACCGCCCCGGTTTCCCTGGAGGCTCCTATTCTTGAGAGGATGGAGCCATGACGAAGAAGACGTCGAACCGGTATTCGCCTGAGGTCCGGGAACGGGCGGTGCGGATGGTGCTGGAGCACGGAGGCGACCACGCCTCGCAGTGGGCGGCGATCGGCTCGATCGCGGCCAAGATCGGCTGCACGACGGAGACTCTGCGCGGCTGGGTAAGGCAGGCTGAGCGCGACCGGGGCCTGCGGCCTGGGCCGACGAGTGCGGAGGGGGAGCGGATCAAGGCTCTGGAACGCGAGGTTCGCGAGCTGCGCCAGGCCAATGAGATCCTGCGCAAGGCGTCGGCCTATTTCGCGGTGGCGGAGCTCGACCGCCGCTCGAAGCCATGATCGCCTTCATCGACGATCACCGCGGGGTCTACGGTGTCGAGCCGATCTGCAGGGTGCTGCCGATCGCGCCGTCGACCTACCACGCCCATGTTGCCCGGCGTGGTGATCCGGCCAAGACCTCGCCGCGCGCCCGGCAGGACCTGGTGCTCATGGAGGGGATCCGGCAGGTGCATGCGGCCAACTTCGGGGTCTACGGCGCCCGCAAGGTCTGGCGGCAGCTCGGCCGGGAGGGCATCGCGGTGGCCCGCTGCACGGTGGAACGCCTGATGCGGAGCATGGGCCTGCGCGGCGTCGTCCGCGGCAAGGAGGTCAGGACCACGATCGCCGACAAGGCCACGCCCTGCCCGGCGGACAAGGTGAACCGCCAGTTCCGGGCGCCGCGACCGGACATGCTGTGGGTGTCGGACTTCACCTACGTCGCGACCTGGCAGGGCTTCGTCTATGCCGCCTTCGTCATCGACGTCTTCGCCCGCCGCATCGTCGGCTGGCGGGTCTCGCGGACGGCGCATGCGGGCTTTGTCCTCGATGCCCTGGAACAAGCCCTGCATGACCGCCGCCCGGCGAAGGGCGGCCTGACCCATCATAGCGACAGGGGTGGGCAGTACCTCAGCATTCGGTACACGGAACGCCTGCTCGAGGCCGGGATCGAGCCCTCGGTCGGCAGCGTCGGCGACAGCTACGACAACGCCCTCGCCGAGACCGTCATCGGCCTGTTCAAGACCGAGGTCATCCGGCGCCGTGGCCCGTGGCGATCCCTCGAGGCCGTCGAATATGCCACCCTCGAGTGGGTCGACTGGTTCAACCACCGCCGCCTCCTCGAGCCGATCGGCAACATGCCACCGGCCGAAGCAGAGGCGCGCTACTACGCCAGGCTTGAGGAGCCCGCCCTGGCAGCCTAACCCAAACCAATCAGCCTCCGGCATACCCGGGGCGGTTCACTGCGACAACGGTGCGGCCATCCCTGTCCCTCGCTGCTCAACCAGCAGCGTCGAATCAGAACCAACGAGTCCGCGCAACCTCAAAATGCTCTAGCCCTGCCCGACTTTCTTCCTTCGGCCCTCGATCCCTGATGGTCGACCCACCTTTCCGAACTTCGCCCGCATCCACACTACCACCCTTGCATACAAGCATTGGAGACAGGTAGGCTGATGTTGTGACGGATTTCATGATCAATGCCGCGCGTCGGCGTCCGACAGTCGCCGACCAAGTGCGCCTCTACCTTCGGGAGCGGATCGTGGACGTGCGTCTGCTGCCCAACCATCCGCTCTCAGAAAATGAGATCGCCAATCAACTCGGGCTGAGTCGGACACCCGTCCGAGAAGCCTTCATCAAACTGGAGGAAGAAGGTCTCATCACCATCTACCCCCAGTACGGAACCTTCGTGGCGCCGATCCGGGTATCCGATGTTTATGATGGGCAATTCGTCCGGGAGGCCGTGGAGAGCGCTGCGCTCGTGCGCGCTGTGGATCGGATTCAGCCTTCGGATATCCCTCCCCTCGAGTCTTTGCTGCAAACGCAGACGCGCTTTCAGGATGGGGACCCTGCGCCGTTCTTCGAGGCTGATGAGGCCTTGCACGCCAGTCTTCTCCGCATCGCGGGTCACGAACGCGCATGGCACGTGGTGGAAACGGCCAAGGCTCAGCACGACCGGGTGCGTCGCCTTAACGTTCGAAACCCACTTAAACGCAGTTCGGTGTTGCAAGAGCACCGTGAAATCTTAGACCGCGTGATTGCCCATGATACCGCCGGGGCCGTGGCAGCAATGTCCAACCACCTGCGTGGCGTGTTCATGTCGGTCGAGAATGTCATGACACAGCATCCGGAGTTCTTCGTGTCGGCTGAGACGCTGCACGAAATGCCACGCCGCTTGCCGGTAAGGTCACGCGTTCCGCCCGCATCCCGAGCAGAACCCGGCCAACCCTGAAAATCCCGCTTCGCCTGTTACCGGCCCGAAGCTGTTCCTCGAGGATCCTATGCCATTCAAACTACCGCCTTCCCCTGATGTTCGACCAGCGAAGACACCGATTCGGGTGCTTTACCTTACCCGCGGCGAGCCCGAGCTTTATGCAGTAGCCCGCGGGTACGTTCCTCCCGGGTTTGAGCTTGTGACGCTGGAGACTGACAGTTCCGCCGAACTCGCCGCAGCATTGCAAAATTGCGAAGTGATTATCGTTGCTACGCGCCGCCTGGACGCGGAGATGATTGCGGCCGCCCCGCACCTTCAGCTCGTCCTGCATCAGGGAGTCGGTTACCACGATACGATTGACGTTCCGGCATTGCAGGCACGGGGCGTGCCGGTTGCAACGACGCCTGACGGTACGGCAACAGGCGTATCGGAACACGCTGTGATGCTGATGTTGGCCGCGTGCCGGCACCTGACCTTCGCCGATGCCGAGCTGCGCGCCGGGCGCTTTCATGTCAACGCGTTGCGTCTCGTGTCTCGGACCCTCGCCGAGCGGACTATCGGCTATGTGGGTATGGGACGCATTGGGCAGGCGACTGCACGTCGGCTTTGCGGATGGGGAACGAAGGGAATCTACACAGATCCCAGCCCCCTATCTGGCCAAGTCGAGTCCGAGCTTGGACTTCAACGCGTGGAGTTCGAAGAACTCCTGGAGCGTGCAGACGTGGTAACCCTTCATCTTCCACTGACGGCCTCCACGCGAGGACTGATCAACGTCCGTGCCTTCGCGCACATGCGGCGTGGCACCGTACTAATCAACACTGCTCGCGGACCGATCGTCGACGAAGACGCGCTCCTGCAGGCGCTGGAAACCAAGCATCTCGGCGCCGCGGCGCTCGACGTGTTCGAACGGGAACCGGTTGGGCCCGCCCACCCGCTCGCACGGTTCTCGAACGTCGTGCTGACCCCTCATATCGCAGCCGGCACGCTGGATACCTACGGCGCCAAGATGCGCGGAGTTTTCGCGAACGTTGCCCGCTTCTACTCGGGACAGCAGCTGCAGGATCAGGTCGCCTAGCGGCTGTCTTTCCGCATCATCGGTAACAATCAAAACAACAGGTCCGTCCCCCGAGAACGGTCAGGAAATGCCTTGATGGACGACAACCGTGAAAATCTGCTGCTCAAGCGTATAGCGTGGCGGCTCGTGCCACTGCTGACCATTATTTACCTGATCGCCTACATCGATCGCGCGAACATCTCCTACGCCAAACTAACCATGGTGCAGGCACTACATATCACGGAAGCCGAGTTCGGCTTTGCTGCGTCTCTATTCTTCATCGGATACCTGATCTTCGAAGTGCCAAGCAACTTGGCATTGAACTATTTCGGAGCGCGGCCCTGGATTGCGCGGATCATGTTCACCTGGGGCCTCGCCACCGTACTGACAGCGTTCGTCTCCTCATCGACCTTCTTCCTGATCGTGCGCTTCATCGTCGGTACTTGCGAAGCCGGGCTCTACCCGGGACTTATCTTCTACCTATCGCTTTGGTTCCCACAGAAGCAGCGCACCGGCATCGTAGGCTTGCTGACCTTGGGCAGCAGCCTCGGCAACATGTTCGGCTCGCTGATCGGCGGTTACTCGCTCGAACTCGATGGCCTGTTCGGATTTCAGGGTTGGCAGTGGGTATTCTTGATCACCGGGATGCCAGCTGTGCTGATGACCTTCGTCACGCTGCTCTACCTCCCCAACAGCCCACAGGAAGCTCGCTTCATCACGGATGAGGAGAGGAACACTCTCGATACCGCGCTGCGGCGAGATCCGCCGCCACCGAAGCCGGCCGGTGGCGCTCCTTGGACGCTAGGTTCGCTCCTCACGGTGCTGGCGCTGTCAGCGGGCTACGGCACCATCTCGGTGGCGATCTATGGCATTGCCTATTGGCTCCCGACCCTGGTGAAGGGGTTCGGGGTTAGCAGTGGCACCAACGGCCTCCTCAACATGGTGCCCTGGGCCCTCGCCTCCGTCGTCCTGTTTTGGCTTCCGCGTCGTCTGAGGAGCTTTCGCGCTGTCCTGATCACCGCCATGACCGCCGCTGCTCTCGGGATTGCTTTATTCCTGATCAGCGTTTCCCCGGTCTCCAATGCACTACGCTTTACGGCTCTCGCTCTAGGAGCGCCCACTCTCTACCTGATGATACCCTGCTTCTGGGCCACGCCTCCACGGTTGCTCCCGAGTGCCTTTCTCAAGGGGTCAGGCGGTGCCGCCGCGATGGCCGTGATTGTGTCGGGTTCGGGGCTTGGCGGCTTCGTAGCCCAAAACCTGATGCCTTGGATTGCTCAGGCTTCCGGTAGTGCCAGCGCTCCCATGATCGCTCCGGCAGTCTCTCTGCTGCTGCTCGGTCTCGCTGCCTTCGTAGTTCTGCTCTCCACCGGCAACAGGAGGGATGTTGAGGGCTAAACCGTTTCGGTGCGTTAGGACCGCGAAGTTTCGCCCGGCACAGCAGGCACAATCAGTCGATCGAGGCGTTGGCCCGTGCTGCGGGCCAGCGCCCGCCAAGGACATCAAGCATTATGAGTGCAGAGTTTCACAACCTCGTGGATCCGGCATCCTCGCCGACTAAAGTGATACCAGAGATGGCTCGGGCGCCGCGCCAGATGAAGCGGATCTTCGCGCTGGAGGATCTGGAGCCTGCTGCTCGGCGCCTGCTGCCAAGTCCTATCTTTGGCTATGTTGCGGGCGGGGCGGAAACAAACTCGTCGATGACTGACAACCGTCGGGTCTTCGATGAAATCCAGTTTCTGCCGCGCATGCTGGTCGGTGTGGCCAATCGAACACTCGACTGCGAGGTGATGGGCAAGCATTACGCCCTCCCCTTCGGCATCGCACCGATGGGAGTGAGCGCCCTTACTGGTTATCGTGGTGACCTTTCCCTCGCTCGCTCCGCATCCCGTGCCGGGATCCCCATGATCATCAGCGCCGCGTCCCTGATCCCGTTGGAGGAGATCGCCGAAGCGGCCCCCGGTGTCTGGTACCAAGCCTATCTCTCAGGTGACAGGGAGGAAGCGGCGGCGATGGCCGAGCGCGTGTCCCATGCTGGCATCGATACCTTCGTGATCACTGCCGACAGTGCGGTTGTGCCTAGCCGCGAGAATAATCTGAGGACTGGATACCGCACGCCGATTCGCCCGAACTTAGCGCTTCTCCGGGACGGGATCATGCATCCCCGTTGGTCGATAGGGACCTTTCTGCGCACTTTCCTCCGCCATGGGGTCCCACATTTTGAAAACGCGGCTCCAGGACGTGGAGCACCTCTGCTGTCTCGCCAAGCCGTACGTGACTTCTCAGGGCGTGAAGCGCTGGACTGGGATGTCGTAAGGTTCGTGCGATCGCGGTGGAAGGGCCGCCTCGTCATCAAGGGATTACTGCACGCCGGAGATGTCGCGCTCGCCAGGCAGGCCGGTGCCGATGCTGTTATCCTGTCTAACCACGGTGGACGCCAACTCGATGGGGCGCTTTCACCCATGCGTGCGCTGCCTGCCGCACTCGAGCAAGCCGGTGGCATGTGCGTCATGATCGACAGCGGCTTTCGCCGTGGGACAGACATCTTGAAGGCCATCGGCCTGGGAGCCAAGTTTGTCTTCATTGGCCGTCCGTTCAACTACGCCTCGGCCTTGGCTGGTGAGGCTGGTGTCGATTACGTTATAGGCCTGCTCCGCACACAACTTCGCGCTGATCTCGGTATGCTTGGCCTAAGGAGTACACGAGAGATGAGCCAGGAAGTTCTTTTCCTGGAGAAGTTTGCGCGAGTCAGAGTTCACTGAACTCCGCCCTACCGAGGTTTTCTCACTCGTGCTCGTGGACAAAGCTGATCCACAGGAAAGCTGAGGCGCTGGAGTCGAAGCCAAGATATGAGACGGCGGTCTTGTCGTAGCGGGTGGCGACGCGCCGCCAGTTCTTCGGCTTGTTGAACATGCGCTCGATCCGGTTGCGCAGCCTGTAGGCGCTTCTGTTGTGCAGGATGGGCTGACGCCGTCCGCGCTTGGCTTGGATGACGGCCCTGGTCCCGGTAAAGGCGATCTCACCGTCTAGGGCAGCTCGGCCCCGGCTGGTGCCGTGATCTCGTCCGGAAGTCCGCGTCGATCGGGGTGGAGTTTCTGGAGGCCGTACCGACCTACCGCATGGTCACCCGCGCCTCGAAGTACGCCGTGATGTTCCTGGCGCTGGGCTTCCTCACCTACGTGCTGTTCGAGCTCCTGGCCGGGTTGAGGATCCACCTGGTCCAGTACGGACTGCAAGGCCTGTCCATCGTGCTTTTCCCTGAACCGCCCCGGGTATGCCGGAGGCTGATTGGTTTGGGTTAGGCTGCCAGGGCGGGCTCCTCAAGCCTGGCGTAGTAGCGCGCCTCTGCTTCGGCCGGTGGCATGTTGCCGATCGGCTCGAGGAGGCGGCGGTGGTTGAACCAGTCGACCCACTCGAGGGTGGCATATTCGACGGCCTCGAGGGATCGCCACGGGCCACGGCGCCGGATGACCTCGGTCTTGAACAGGCCGATGACGGTCTCGGCGAGGGCGTTGTCGTAGCTGTCGCCGACGCTGCCGACCGAGGGCTCGATCCCGGCCTCGAGCAGGCGTTCCGTGTACCGAATGCTGAGGTACTGCCCACCCCTGTCGCTATGATGGGTCAGGCCGCCCTTCGCCGGGCGGCGGTCATGCAGGGCTTGTTCCAGGGCATCGAGGACAAAGCCCGCATGCGCCGTCCGCGAGACCCGCCAGCCGACGATGCGGCGGGCGAAGACGTCGATGACGAAGGCGGCATAGACGAAGCCCTGCCAGGTCGCGACGTAGGTGAAGTCCGACACCCACAGCATGTCCGGTCGCGGCGCCCGGAACTGGCGGTTCACCTTGTCCGCCGGGCAGGGCGTGGCCTTGTCGGCGATCGTGGTCCTGACCTCCTTGCCGCGGACGACGCCGCGCAGGCCCATGCTCCGCATCAGGCGTTCCACCGTGCAGCGGGCCACCGCGATGCCCTCCCGGCCGAGCTGCCGCCAGACCTTGCGGGCGCCGTAGACCCCGAAGTTGGCCGCATGCACCTGCCGGATCCCCTCCATGAGCACCAGGTCCTGCCGGGCGCGCGGCGAGGTCTTGGCCGGATCACCACGCCGGGCAACATGGGCGTGGTAGGTCGACGGCGCGATCGGCAGCACCCTGCAGATCGGCTCGACACCGTAGACCCCGCGGTGATCGTCGATGAAGGCGATCATGGCTTCGAGCGGCGGTCGAGCTCCGCCACCGCGAAATAGGCCGACGCCTTGCGCAGGATCTCATTGGCCTGGCGCAGCTCGCGAACCTCGCGTTCCAGAGCCTTGATCCGCTCCCCCTCCGCACTCGTCGGCCCAGGCCGCAGGCCCCGGTCGCGCTCAGCCTGCCTTACCCAGCCGCGCAGAGTCTCCGTCGTGCAGCCGATCTTGGCCGCGATCGAGCCGATCGCCGCCCACTGCGAGGCGTGGTCGCCTCCGTGCTCCAGCACCATCCGCACCGCCCGTTCCCGGACCTCAGGCGAATACCGGTTCGACGTCTTCTTCGTCATGGCTCCATCCTCTCAAGAATAGGAGCCTCCAGGGAAACCGGGGCGGTTCAGTCGTTCGCTTGAACCGCCGCTTCTGCCGGGCGCGGAGGCCGTTCTCCCGCATCAGGCGGGCCGTCCGGCGGCGCCCGACAACCAGGCCGCTGTCCTGCAGTTCCCGCGTCATCCGCGGGCTGCCGTAGGTGCCGTTGGACAGCGTAAACGCCGAACGGACATGGGCCAGCAGCACCACGTCCTCGTGCTGGCGGCGGCAGGCCGGGCGGCCCTTCCAGGCAAAATAGCCGCTCTGGCTGACGCCGAGGACACGGCAGAGGCGGTGCACGGGGAACTCCTCTTTCGCCGCATCGATGAGCGCGAACCTCACCGACTTCCCTCCCGAGCGAAAAAAGCCGTGGCACGCTTGAGAATGTCCCGCTCCTGGCGAAGGATCTCGTTCTCCCGCCGCAGCCGCTTCAACTCGGCCGCAACCTCCTCCTGCCCCGAGCGGTCCGGCGCATCGATCTGCCGGTCCCGGCTCCGGCTGATCCACCGCACCAGCGTCGACAAACCAATCCCCAGATCCTCGGCGATCTCACGCTGGCTCCTCCCGCTCGTCCGGACCAGCCGGACTGCCTCGTCCTCAAATTCCTTCGTGAACCGTCTCTGCTGCGTCATGGAGTTCCTCTTGCTTCATCAGGAACCCTCCACTTTTTCGAAGCAAGTCCAGAACCGAGCTTATCCGCCTGTCTGAATTCCGGGGACCACCTCATCGAGACCACCGCCGAAGGCGTTGAGACCCAGGAGCAACTCGACTGGCTCCGCGCTGAAGGCTGCGGACACATACAAGGCTACCTGCTCGGTCGCCCAATGCCTCCGCAGGATGTGCACCGCTTCTTGCATGGCTTCACCACCCTACAGCCTGTTCAGGAAGCTGAGGCGTACCCATCCGGCCAAGGCCGCGGGGTACCCATCCGGCCGAGGACGCGGTTGCCAAGGGCTGTAATGCTGGCCCCGTTCAGCGCTTCTGGTCGAGGCTGAGCTCCTTGAGGCTTTCGATGCCACGTTCGGTGAACCCGAGCGTGGCGCGGTCATCGGTGTCGTAGATCCAGAGGCGGCCGTCCTCGGGTTCGAGCTGGTCGGCGAGTTCCTCCAGCCATTCCTCGGTCTCGCCGAGCATCTCGGCGGCGCGGGTGATGGTGAACACGCAGCTCGGGGCGGCCATTGGTCAGGCGGCCTGGGCAACTGCGGTGGCCTCACGGGCCGCGCGCCAGTTCCAGGGCAGCAACTCGTGCAGGCGGGAGGCGGGATGGCCGGCGATGCGGGCGAGGACGTCTGCCAGCCAGGCACGCGGATCGACGTCGTTCAGCTTGGCGGTGTAGATCAGCGAGACCATGGCCGCGGCTCGGTCGCCCCCGCGATCGCTGCCGGCGAACAACCACGCCTTTCTGCCGAGAGCTATACCTCTCAGCGCGCGTTCGGCAGCATTGTTCGTCAGGCAGATCCGGCCGTCGCTGAGGAACCGGGCGAAGGTCTCCCAGCGGGTCAGCATGTAGTCCATGGCCTTGGCGACCGGGTTGTGGCGGGACAGCTTGCCGCGGCTTTCGCGCATCCAGGTTTCGAGCTCGGCGACGAGCGGCGCGATGTGCTGCTGGCGGACGGCCAGCCGCGCCGCGGCAGGCAGCCCGTTGATGGCGCGCTCGGCGTCGAAGATGGCGTCGATCCGCCGCACCGCCTCGATGGCGAGTGGCGCGCGCGACAACTCGGCCAGCTCGAACAGCTTGCGCCGGCCATGCGCCCAACACGCTGCTTCGGTGATTGGCCCGGGTTGTCGATCGGCCTCGTAGAGCGCGTTGTAGCCGGCATAGGCATCGGCCTGCAGGAGGCCGGCGTAGCCGGCCAGATGCCGGTTCGGGTGCTCGGCCGTGCGGTCGCGCGAGTAGCGGAACATCGCCGCCGGGGGCGCCGGTCCGCCGAAGGGTCGGTCGCCGCGGACATAGGTCCAGACCCGCCCCGTGATGGTCCTGCCGCGGGCCAGCACGGGGACGGTGGTGTCGTCGCCGTGCAGCCGCTCGGCGGCCAGCACATGGGCCTCGATCAGGGCCATCAACGGGGCGAGGTTGGCGGTGCAGGTGCCGACCCAGTCGGCGAGGGTGGAGACGCCGAGCTCGATGCCCTGCCGGGCGTAGCTGTCGCTCTGGCGGTTCAGCGGCAGGTGCTGGCCGAATTTGGCTTCCAGGATCATCGCCAGCAGGTTGGGGCCGGCCCGGCCGCGGGCGATGGGATGGAAGGGTGCCGGCGGCTGGGTAATGGTCTCGCAGGCGCGGCACGAGAAGCGCTCGCGGACGGTCTGGATCACCTTCCAGCGGATTGGCTCGACCTCGAGCGTTTCCGTGATGTCCTCGCCCAGCTTCGACAGCCTGCCGCCGCAGCAGGGGCAGGCGGTCGGACCGGGGAGCACGACCCGCTCGCGCGGCAGATGGGCCGGCAGGGGCGCGCGTACCGGCTGGTCGCGGGGTGGGCTGTCGGGGCGACGAGGACGGCCCTCCTTGTCAGCGGCCTTCTCCGCCTTGGCGGCGTCCTCGCTGGCGGTGGTCACCAGCTCACCGAGCTCGATCTCCAACTGATCGATCAGCTTGCGGCCGCGCTCGGAGGAGGCGCCGTACTTGTCATGCTTGAGCCGGGCGATCAGCAACTTGAGGTGCGCGACCATCGCCTCGGCGCCGGAGGCGCGTGCCTCGGCCTCGCGCCGCGCCAGACGCTCGGCCGCGAGTTCCACTTGCAGCGTGGCGACAGCATCGGGCAGGCTGTTCGGCGTGGACGTCACGCCGTGATGGGATCACACCTGCTGCACGCCGGATAGGGTCAACATGCAAGACGCGCGCACTATCCCGCCAACTCGGGCCGGTAGGTGCGTTGGGGATTTCTCCAATCGATCCCGTCGAGCATGTAGGCCAGCTGCGCGCCGGCAATCTGCAGGCAGCCATCCGCCGGTGGTGGCCAGATGAAGCGGCCGCGCTCCAACTTCTTCATGTAGAGCGACATGCCGATCCCGTCGTGCCAGATGATCTTGACCAGGTCCGACTTGCGGCCACGAAAGACGTACAAATCGCCCGCGTGCGGATCACGCCCGAGCCCCTGCTGCACCTGCAGCGCCAGTGAGTGCATGCCACGACGCATGTCCGTGTGACCCACCGCCAGCCAGACCCGCACGCCGGAGGGGACGGGGATCACGCGCGCACCGCCGCCATCACCCGCCGCAGGGCCGCGGCGCCGATCGCCTCGTCCACCCGGATGACCGTGCCGTCCGGCAGCGCGATCTCGATCCGCGCCGCCGCCTTGTCGGACGCCAGCTTCGCCGGACCCGAGGTAGTCGCAGGCTCGGCAGGGACAGAAGCCGCCGCGGGCGGATCCGGCGTCACCTGCACGGGCAGGAACACCGGCGTCGGCTCGGCGGCCAGGACACCCTCACGGACCTGCCTGCGCCAGGACCACAGGACGCTCCGGCCGATCTCGTGCCGTCGCGCGATCTCCACGAAGCAGGCCCCCGGCCGCTCGGCCTCCGCCACGATCCGCAGCTTGTCCTCCAGCCGCCAGCGGCGTCGCCGCTCGACACCCGTGATGATTTCCATGCCGCCAACCATCCCCGTCCTTAGCGACGCTCTTACGAACGTCGCTAAGAACTGAAGGCAGATCCAGCCAGGAACCGGAAGGCGGCCCTCGGCGGATGGATACCGTGCAATATGCCGCCCATGGCTATCGCCGCCGGCTCGCCGAGCACGGCATGCTCTGCTCGATGAGCCGCAAGGGGAACTGCTGGGACAACGCGCCGATGGAGAGCTTCTATGCCACCCTGAAGGGCGAACTCGTCGAGCAGCGCGACTACCTCACTCGCGACGAGGCCAGGGCCGACGTGTTCCAGTATCTGGAGGGCTTCTACAATCGACGCCGCCTGCATTCGGCGCTCGGCTATCTCACCCCCGAGCAGAAGGCAGCGACATTCCAAACAGCGGCATCAGCCGCGTAACAGTGTCCGTGAAAGTGGGGCAAGGCCAGTAGAGGCCAAGCAGTCCGGCCAGTGAACTCGCAGCCAGGAGGCGCCAAATGGCTTCACTGCGCCAGGCCGTCAGGGCCTCGTGCTTCGCCACAGCCACGGTCAGAACGAGCGGGTAACGCTCGCCGCGATGGAAGGCAGCGATCCGTGTCACGCCATCGAAGGGCGAGACGAGCTGATATGCGCCCAGCGGCGCCCGCGGCAGCTGTTCACGGAACAGTCCGTCGTTGCCAAGATCGCGGCCGATCAGCGATGGATCGAAAGGCTGTCGGGCCAGAAGTGCACCATCGGCTCGGAACAGTGCGATGGCGCCCTGCTGACCGATATCGAATGCAGCATAGGAGCGGGCCAAGACCTCGGCATCGATCGTAGCCAGTACTACACCTGCGAAGCTGCCATCGGCATGCTGGAAGCGGCGGGACACCGGGATGATCCAGTTCCCTTCCGACCGGCTGCGGACGGGTGCGCCGAGATAGGCGCCGCGCTCACCCGATGCGCGATGATGCTGGAAATACTCGCGGTCGGCATTGTTGAAGCCGGTCGGCAGCGAGGGTAGGGAGCTGGCCAACCATTCCCCCTCCTCGCCATAGACAAAGAAGTTGGTTCTATCGGGCAGTTCAGCGGCGTGCTTGGCGAGCAACCGGTCTAGCCGCGAGCGCACCGGAGAGTTCACCCCCTCGGTTTCCAGCCGTTCCACGAGGTCGACCAGCACCGTATCCGCGAGGTTGATCGTAGCGCTGGTTTGCCGTGCCAGGGACTGGGCAAGGTTTGTGGCGTTTGTCTCGATCTGCTGCAGCCGTGCCGAGCGATCTGCCCAGGCGTTCCAACCTTCCAGGCCGATCAGCGCCAAGCAAGCCAGGACCGCGAAGACAGCAGCGCCAAGGCTGAGAGACAGCGCGCTGCGGGTCCGGTCAAGCCTACTGGTAGCAAAGCGCCTTTCGATCAAAAATAATGAGCCTTTCCCCATGGCCGCTGTCCCGGTGATTAAAAAAACGGAAATAAACTACCTCAGGTTGCATTGTATAGGCTATTTCTATGCAAATGGCTTGCACTTAGCGCAAAGCGGTAGGGCAAGACTGACGATATCAAGGTAAGGATCGAAGGAAATGCAGGACAGTCAATGTACTGTCACTTTTGCCGCGCATGATGGAGGAGGGCGGGATGGCAGGTGATACAGCGAAGGAACTGACTGAGTTCGTCGGTATGCTCGAGAACTGGTCTCTGGAGGTGCGGTTCGATCCGGGCGATCCAGCGAGCGTCGAGGCTGCCATTGGAGCCATGGAGGCCGCGATCGATACCAGGGCAGCCCGTTACAGCATGAACCCCGCAGTGCAGCAGGCCGCCAAGCGTATGAAAGGCGCATACAGACAAGTCATTCGCGAGCAGAAAAACGATACATCACCGGATGAGGATTCGGACGAGGAGACGTAACAGTAGCCCCTCATGAACCGACGCCGCGATGTATGGCAACAATCGACGGCTGCTTCCCGCAGCGCTGGGATTGCCCCATAACCTGTTACCGTTCCATGTCGCGTCCGCTCATCCATGGAACGGAGGTTCCTACCATGTTGTTCCGCTACGTAAGCGTACGCGTCACCGGAATGGATCCGGCCCGGCATTGGGCGCCCGCGCTATCGCCGAGGTGTGGAGCGTAAGCCAGGGGTGTCGGCGGCTACCGTGAGACCGGAGGCGGGTGGACGGCATGCCTGAACTCGAGCGGATGGTCAGGCGCCAACGGCTACTCGCCGGTTTCGGTGAATTCGCCCTGCGCAGCGACAGCCTGGACGAGGTTCTGACAGAGGCCTGCCATCTGGTCGGTGAGGCCCTGGGGACAAAGCGCGCCAGGCTGCTCGAGATCAGCCAGGATGGCCGGTACCTCCTGGTGCGGGCGGGCGTCGGCTGGCAGGCCGACATCGTCGGCAAGCTGCGCCTGCCGATGAGCGAGCATTCCTCCGAGACGTTCTCGATCAAAGCCGGCCAGCCTGTCATCAGCCGCGATATCCACCAGGAAGACCGGTTCGAGGTGCCCGCCTTCATGAAAGAGGCCGGGGTGGTAGCACTGGCGAACGTGCCGGTCTTCCTGCCGGGTGGGCAGCCCTATGGCCTGCTGCAGGTCGACGATATCAGGCCGCGCGACTTCGGTGAGAAGGATGCGGAATTCCTGCGCACCTACGCCGCGATCCTGGGTCCTGTGATCGGCCGCCTGCACCTGGTACACCGGTTGGGGGCAACCGAGGAACGGTTCCGTCTCGTTGTCGAGAACGCGCGGGACTACGCGATCTTCGTCACGGACGCCGAAGACCGCATCACCGACTGGTTTCCCGGAGCGGAAGCGGTCTTCGGTTGGACGGCGGAGGAGGCCGTTGGGCAATCCGGCAGTATGCTTTCCACCCCGCAGGATCGAAAGCATAGCCAGGACGCCAGGGAGATCGAGACGGCCCGGCGGGAGGGAACCGCGCCAAACCGGCGCTGGCACCTGCGCAAAGGCGGGGAACGGGTGTTCATCGACGGCATCGTCACGGCACTGAACAGCCCGGATGGTAGCCCGCGCGGCTTTCTCAGGATCGGCCAGGACGTCACCGGCCGCCACCGGACGGAGGATGCGCTACGCGAGAGCGAGGCGCGGTTCCGCCACATGGCCGACAGCGCTCCGGCGTTGATCTGGATGACCGATGCGGATGGTCAAATCGTCTTTGCCAACATGCACTTCGACCACATGTTCGGACGACCTGCCGCGGAGATGCTGGGAGAAGGGTGGGCCGCCATCGTGCTGGAGGAGGATCTCGGGCCGTTCCTTGTGGCCTTTGAGGAAGCCTTCCGGGCCCGGCGGCCGTTCAGGTCCGAGGTGCGGGTGTATGATGCGGCGAGACGGATACGCTGGCTAAGGTGCGAGGGTGTCCCGAGGTTGGACGACGCAGGCAGGTTCCTCGGCTACACAGGCTGCAACGTGGATATCACCGAAGTGCGGCTGGCGGCCGAGGAACTGGAACAGCGCATCGCCGAACGCACGGCAGAGCTGATGACGGTCGAGGAGACGCTCCGGCAGGCACAGAAGATGGAGGCGGTGGGGCAGCTCACAGGCGGCATCGCGCACGACTTCAACAACATGCTCCAGGGCGTCACCGGCGGCCTCGACATGGCGCGGCGCCGCGTTGCCGAAGGCCGCACCGGGGAAGCACTCCGGTACCTGGACGCTGTGAAGGATGCGGCCGAGCGTGCGGCGGGATTGACGCGCCGCCTGCTGGCCTTCGCGCGGCGGCAGCCGCTGGAGCCGAAAGCGGTGGATGCGGATGGGCTGATCGCAGGACTGGCGGATCTGATCCGCCGCACGATGGGACCCGGGATCGGGGTGGACATGCGGCTTCGCGACGGCACCGGCAGTGTGCTCTGCGACGCCAACGAACTCGAAAGCGCGTTGCTGAACCTCTGCATCAACGCCCGCGATGCCATGCCCGAGGGTGGACGGCTGACGATCGGCACGGAGGTGGTGGAACTCACCGCGGCGGACACCCTGGACGGGGAGGCACTGCCAGGCCGCTACGTGGCGATCTCGGTCGCGGACAGCGGGACGGGCATGTCGCCAGAAGTGCTGGAGCGGGTGTTCGACCCGTTCTTCACCACCAAGCCGCAGGGCCAGGGCACGGGGTTGGGGCTGAGCCAGGTCTGGGGCTTCATGCGGCAGTCGGGTGGGCTGGTGCGGATCGTGAGTACCCCAGGGCGGGGTACCACGGTCCGGCTCCTCCTGCCGCTGCACAAGGACATGGTGCCGGAGGAGGAGCCGGAGGCGGCACCGCCGTCCTATGCCATCTCGCGTGCCACGGTGATGCTGGTCGATGATGAGGATGGGGTCCGCCAGCCGGCGGCCGACCGGTTGCGCGAACTCGGTTACATCGTGCTGGAGGCGCGGGACGGGCCGGAGGCACTGCGGATCCTGGCTTCCCACCATCCGGACCTGCTGGTCACCGACGTCGGGCTGCCGAACGGCATGAATGGGCAACAGGTGGCCGAGGCGCTCCGCAAGCAGTTGCCGAGGCTGCCGGTGCTGTTCATCACCGGCTATGCCAGCACGCCACTGCCGACGGATGCCGAGACGATCGCCAAGCCCTTCAGGCTCGATGCCCTAGCGCGGCGGGTTCAAGCACTTCTGCAGCCTGCGATTCCTTCACAGTAGAAGACCTGGGCGGGGCGGCGGTGCTGCAGTTCCACCTGGACTATGTCCACCATTCACAACCTACAGCTATCATGCCTTTGCTGCCGCCTGTTCTGCCTTCTCCGCAAGCGTGCTGATGTATTCATCGGCCTTGTAGATATCTTTGACAATGGATTTGAGCTTCTGCTCACCATCCTTATCACCCAGGGCCTTGGCATAGGCGGCCGCAGTACCGAACCCCGCAAGTCCGTAGTGCGACATCCGCTGGTACTGAGCGATAATGACGAGATCGCGCATCGAGGGATCCAAATCCTCATCCAACGCGTGCTTCTTTGCTTCCGCGACCAGCCCCTCCATGCCCTTGCAGTGCTCTTTCGCAACCTTGCCGCCAGCTTGCTCCAACACGGACTTCAGTGTTTCGGTATGCTTTCTGATCCCCGACACCGACTTGTCCAACATCTCCTTCAGCTTCTGGTCGGAAGCCTTTCGGCTGAGCCCTTGCAAGACCTGCTGCATCTGCTCATTGGCAGACCATAGATCCCTCATCTCGTCGACATAGACTTCTTTGAGGTTTTGGGACGATGCCATTCCTATGTTCTCCTGTGCCAATCCAACAGCATACCTTGCGAGCAGAAGCGATTTTCCCCAGCGGGCCACAAGACTTGGGCTGGTATCGGACTTGGCTCTTTCAGGGACAAAGCGAACTCGCGTTACCAGAATCCATGGTAGCCATAGGGTAGGACCCTAGGTTTCAGGCCGCTCGATTGCCGTATCCGTACTGATGTTCGGGCTTGTCAGGGGATCCCCCTCCGGGGAAGCGTCCAAGGATCTCCTGGCCGCGTACCAGAAGTCTTTTTCTTGTCCTTCCGGGCATCCAGCCTCCTCCCATAATTTGTAAGCCAGGTCGCGGATAAGCCGCTCCCGCTCCTCACGATCGCTTTCGGACATACTGGTACTCCTCCCAGTGTAAACGAGGCTGTCGGCGCGCCCCTGCACTGGCCAGAAACGAGGTGGCTACGATGTCGGCTGCATTTCTTCGTTGTTGATCCAGATCATTTGTTCCGGAGTGCTAATCGCGCTGTCGGAATGGCCTACGCGGTTCTGGCGCGGGGTTGAGGTATGGGTCAGCATGGAGCGGCTGAGTTGGCGCTTCTGAGATGCGGCGTGACGGCCGGTCAGGACTAGGCCAGATTGATCCCCTATGCTGGCTGAAGCGACGCTCGAGGCAACCATTGTCTGGGCCCTAGTCCGATAATGCCGTGATGATGGCACGGATCAGGCCGAGTGGGTGCGGTGGGCACGTCAGTATTCGCGGGTGGCGCAGACGGCTTCAGGCCAGTGACTTCGCTTTCACATGATCCACATTCGGACATGCTGGTCCCGGCCGACAGATTGGGAACGTTGCCCTGGTCCCCAGGGAGCATTTCCACGGGAGTCTTGCTCACCTCTCGCAGGCGTCTACCGGCTTGGTGCTCCCGGCCGGCCCTGGCCACCCGGCGCATGAACCCGGCGCCGTCGCGACCGTCAGCGCCCGGCGCCGGGCCTCGTATCCTCCTCCAGCACCTCGCTGACGCTCAGGCTGCCGCTGATCCGCCCGCGCCGCGCCAGCACGGCCACGGGCGTGCCCGGCCGCAGCGCCTCGTAGCGTCCGGGCCGCACCGGAGCGCAGGGGGCCTGGTCCCCGATGCGCAGGCACACGGTGTAGCGCTCGGGCTCGTGGTCCGGCACCACCGCGGTGCTGACCTGGCCGTTGGCCGAGATCACCGGCGCCACCGTCATGCCGGAAGAGGCCGGCCGCCAGCTCCGGCCGAGCACCACCCCCTCCAGACGCTCCACGGGCCGCAAGGCGAAGTCCGCCAGCGTGAAGGCCAGCCACCAGGCCAGCGCCGCGGTGCCGATGGCCAGCAGCCACAGCGTGGCGCTGAGCAGCACCATCGGGAAACGCGGCTCCCCCGGCACCCGGGGCCGCAGCAGCGCCATCCAGGGATCGAGGAACACCCCCGCCAGCCACGAGGGCTCGCGCAGACCCTGCCCTGTCCCGCCGGATCCATGCCCGCTCAAGTCGCCTCCCAGAGCCTGCCCGAGGTGCCGCAATGGCCCTCGCGCTCGTTGCCACGTTCGATGGCGCACAGCACGAAGTCCAGCGGATCCGGCATCGTTGGCTCGCCGGTGACCAGATGATCGGCCAGCGGCGGCAGCGGTGCGGGCTGGACCCGGGGATGCAGGCAGCAGGCCAGCCGCCAGGCCTCGCGCGCGCTGCGCGGCGAGGGCAGGCCGCACAGCGTCCACAGGTCCAGCCGGGCGTGCCGGCAGTCCCGGCACAGCCGGGGCGGCCGGGCGGAAACGTCGGACTCCCCGGCCATGGTCACCCTCCCTCCTCCTGCCTCAGGAGCCGACCACGAAGACCGAGGTCCGGTCGGCCCGCTCCTGGTGGGTGGCCAGGCGCACGCTGACCCAGACGCCGGGTGCGCCTTCCCATTCCCGCAGGTGCGGCCCATGCTCGTCCAGCAGGTCGTCACTGAGCACAGGTCCCGGGCTCACTTCCGCCGCCACCTCGTTGGCCGGCCGGTCCGGCCACTGGATCAGGTCGCCCACCTGGGGATGCTGCTCCTGCGGGAACAGGTAGGTGGTGGTCTCGGGCGTCTCGGTGCGCGTCTCGGGCAGGCGGTCGATCACCAGCCGCGCCATCTCGGGCAGCGCCTCGAAGAGGTTGAGCGTGTCCTCCTCGCCCACCGTCCAGACCTTCTGCTTCGGGTTCCAGCGCGCGCTGCGGACCCGCAGCTTGAACAGCGCGATGACGGCCGGGTCGTAGCGGAACCCGACCTCGAAATAGTGGCGCCTGCGCACCTGCACGCCCGGCACGCTGCGCGGTTCCGGCTCGGGGCGGCGCGCCGCGTCTCCGGGCCGCGGCGCCTCGCTGGTGTGATCCTCGTCCATGGGTCCTGTGGTCCTGCATGATGGGTGTGACGACCTGGAGACGTGATGGAGCAGGACACATGTAGCCTATCGTCATAGGGACGATAAGCCGTGGAATCACCGTGCGTGGACCTTCGGTCCGTCGCACGCCTCCCTGCGGCGATGGAACGGACGAAACGCGCCCCCGGGAGGACCGGGCCGGCACAACCACAGCCCGTGCTGGCGCGTGTCCCGCGCCGGCCGCGCCGGCCGCTGCCGGAGCCGGAGGTGCCGGCCGGGGCGAAGGATCCGAGGATCGTCCTGGGCGAGCGGGTGAACGCCCTGCGGGTGGCCCTTGGCCTCAGCCAGGAGGACTTCGCCGGCCGGGTGGGGCTGGACCGGACCTATGTGAGTGGCATCGAGCGGGGCCTGCGCAACCCCACCCTGCTGGTGCTGCTGCGCCTGGCGCAGGCGCTCGAGGTCCCGGTCACCGAGTTGCTGGAGGAGACGCAGGAGCGGAAGGGAGAGCGGCCGCCCGCGAAGCGCTGAGGCACTTCCCATCACAACCGGCACGGAAAGCGGGCGAGGCACATGGCCTCGTCCCGCTTTGCCGGCCCCGGCCATGACCCGCCGGGAGGGCGGGGCGCCGGCTCCGGTGAGGGAGGGCACCGTCATTGCCTGACGCCCGCTACGACACTGAGGTAGGTCGTCCTTGCTGCATCGCAACAGGCCGGTGCACGCCTCTGGTGCGGCAACCCGCACTTTGCTGGGGAAGCCTCGCATTTCATTCCGATTTGCTATTGAAAATGCAGGCCCCACTTCCCATATGAGTGGAGGTGAAGCCGGGAGCCTGTCTGTTGCTCTCCGCCTTCCGGGCGCCTGTCGCCCCCTCTTCCTCATCCCATCCTCATCCTGGCGGACCGATGCGCGCGCCTCCTGGCAGCGCGTTGGTCCTGGACCGCGCATCCGGCACTGAGCCGGCCGTCTTCTGCGAACCTCCTGCCCTGCCAGCGGTGGCAGCCCGATGACCGGGACGGGCCGCCCGGCGCCGCCCCTCACCCTGGGCCGTGCGCCGGCCCCGCCGCGTGCGCGCGGCGGATCTCTCGTTTCCCCTGCTTGCCTTCTCTTCTCCCGGCTTCACCACGCCTTCTCCCGATCCGCCTTCGCGGATCTCCGGTGATCACCGGCGGGGGCGCCACACCATCGTGCCCCCCTTTCCCCCTTCGTCCCGTTGTCCCCGGCCGGTCTCGGCAGCTCCCAAGCCGACCGTCGCGGCCCTTGAGCAAGGCCGAAACCACCCTCCAGGACACCACGATGCTATTCAGCACCGACGTTCCCGACCACGAGGCCCGGCGCCGGCGGGCCCGGCTCTTCCGGCTCTTCGCCGCCCAGCTCCTGCCCACGGTGGCGGAGGCCAGCGATGCAGCCCTTCCGGCCGCGGCGGAGTTCGAGCGCCTGCACCGGCGCCTCGATGTCCTCGAGCGCCACATGGCCGACCTGATGTTCCTCCAGCTGTCCGCGCAGGACCTCCTGCTGGGCAAGCGGCGGGACTTCTCGGCCCGCAGCCGCGAGCTCATCGTCGCGGCCCTGCGCCGGGCGCCCTACCGGGGCCTCTGCCCCTGCTGCGGCCACGAGCCCGTGCTCGACGCGGCGGGCCTGCCGCTGGCGGAGGCCGAGTTCGACCATGCCTTCCACCGCGGGCTGAACCGGCCCGAGCATGGCTGGCTGATCTGCCGGCCCTGCCACCGCGAGATGACCCATGGCGGCTATCTCGCGCGCTTCTCGCGCATCCACCAGTTCCGCGCCTTCCAGGGCGCGGTGCTGGCCGAGCGGGACCGATCCCGGGCCCGGCCCGCGGACGCCCCGTCCTGACGCTGGCGCCCGCCAGCAAAGTAAAGCCCCCGGTCTTGAGGCCGGGGGCTTTTTGCATTTCCGCGCGGGCAGGATCAGCCTCGGCCGAACCTGCTTCCTTGCGTCTGGCGTAGCACCACCACTCTCGCGACGTCAGCGCTTCTCCACGTTCCAGAACACCATGATCGGTGCCGCCAGCACCGGCGACACGCTCGCGCGCCGCGCATAGGGCTGGTCGTATTGGCCAAGCACGCGATAGGGCTGCATCTCCGCCAGCCGGCGATGCAGCGCTTCCGTGGCCTCAGCGCGAGCGGTGTCGTCCCGGGCATCCACCACGGCTGCCCGCAGCCGCTCCGCCTCCGCATCGCAGGGCCAGCCGACCCAGCCCCGGGCACAGCCCATGTTGGTGCCGATATTGGTCACCGGACTCTGCATCGTCGGGCCGGAAGCGGAGGTGATGAACATGTCCCATCCGCCCTTGTCGTTGGTCTCGCGGTTCTGCAGCCGCGTCGACACGGCGCCCCAATCGGTGAACTGCAGATCCACGTTGATGCCGCCCCGGGCCAGGGACTGCGCCGCCACCTCCGCCATGCGCCCCATATACGGGATCTCATGGGTGGAGATCAGGACCACCTTCTCCCCGCGATATCCCGCGTCCGCCAGCAGCCGCTTCGCCGCCTCCACATCCGTCCGGCCGAAGCGTTCGGCGCCGGCTTCCGTGCCATTGGGGCTGCCGCATACGAAATAGGAGTTGCAGCGCTTCCAGAAGCGTTCGTCGCCGAAGCCGGCGGCCAGGAAGTCGCCCTGATCGGTCAGCAGGGCCATCGCCTGGCGCACGCGCGGGTCGCTGAAAGGCCGATGCAATTGGTTGGGCCGCAGCAGGGCCTGGTTCGGCAGGCTGCTGTAGTTCTGAACCTGGATCCCGCGGGCGCGCTCGATCGACGGGATGAGGTCCTGGGCCGGCTGTTCCCAGATATCGATCTCGCCGGTCTGCAGGGCCGCCGCGGCGGTCGCGGGATCCGGCAGGATATGCCATTCTACGCGATCGACCTTCACCACGCGTCCGCCGGCCAGGCCGTCCGCCGGTTCCCGACGTGGCACGTAATCCGGATTGCGGTCATAGACGACGCGGGCCCCCGGCTGCCATTCGCCCCGGTTGAACCGGAAAGGGCCCGAGCCGATGGTGGTGGTGACCGCCTTGAACGGATCGGTGGCCGCATCGGCTTCCCGCATCACCACGGGAATGTAGCCCACCGCGGATCCCAACGCGAAGGGCACCAGCCCCATGGGCCGGTGCAGCCGCAGCACCAGGGTACGCTCATCCGCCGCCTCCAGCGACGAGACATATTCCTTCAGCTTGCCACCCAGGGTGTCGCGCGCCATCCAGCGGTTCAGCGAGGGGATGACGTCGCGCGTGGTCACCGCCTGACCGTCATGGAAGCGCAGCCCATCGCGGAGATGGAAGGTCCAGCTCAGCCCATCTTCCGACTGCTCGAAGCGATCCACCATCTGTGGCCGGGGGATCAGCTTCGAATCCCAGGCGAAGAGCGACTCATAGATCATCAGCCCGTGCATGCGGGTGATGACGATCGACGCCGATACGGGATCGAGGTTGCGCAGATCGGCATGCGGCGCGACGCGCAGCACGCGGTCGGCCGCCGGCTGCGCCGCTGCCGGCATGGCAAGGGCCAAGGGCGCGCACAGGGCGAAACATTGGACGATCTTCTGCCGCATGGATGCCACTCTCCCGGTTTGCCGAAATTGCAACACCCGCGCAGGGACAAAGCAAGCCGTCACGGACTGCCCTCCTCACCTCCCGTTGTTGCGCCTCCGCTCTCGGATGACCTGGGCGTAGAGCGCGGCGGCGCGGCACTGTCCGGCATGGTTGTAGCCTTCCGCCACGGCCGGCGTGTTGCCCACCACCGCCGCCCCGAAGCTCGGCGTCGCGCCCAGCCGCAGTGCCGCGGTGGTGACGATGCTGTGGCGGATGCGGTGCGGCCCGAAGGATATCCCGAAGCGCTGGCGCGACAGCCGCTGGATGCGGGTCTGGATGCCCTGCGCGCTCAGCGGCTCACCCAGCCTGCCGATCCACAGCGCCTCCTGCCGCTGCCCCACCAGCAGTGCCGGGCGGATCACCTCCAGGTAGTGCCGCATCCACGGCGTGAAGCCCTCGTGCAGCCCGAAGCGGTCCCGCCGCTTCGTCTTGGTCTGCGCCGGGGTGAACTCCACCCGGAAGCACTCCCCCACCTGGCGCAGCTCGTGACCCGGCCGCAGCAGGCTCACCGAGCGCAAGCGCCGGCCGCACAAGGCAAGCAGGACGATCAGCAGCCCGTCGCGATAGGCGGTGAGCGCGTTGCGATCCCCTCCCCGCTCCAGCCGCGCCCGCGCCTGCCGCATCATGGTGACGCCCCAGTCGAGGATCACCTGCCCGTCCGGCACCACCAGCGTCCGGGTGTTCTTGGGCAGCAGGGAGTGCACCGATACGCCGTCGGGCCTGCGGATCCAGGACACCTCCGCCCCCGGCACGATCACCGCCAGCGCCATGGCCAGGTGGCTGAAGCGCCCGATGACCGTGTGGTCCGCGTTGCCCACCCGGCGCAGCTCGTGAAAGAAGGCCCGCAGCCGCGCGCGGGTGACACGCGCCAGCGGCGGCTCGTCGGGGTCGAGCCAGCCGCGGCTGGCCAGGAAGGCCAGCCAGCGGCCATAGGCCTTGACCAGGGCGATCAGGGTGGCCGTGCGATGCCGGGCCCCCGGGCGGTCGTCGTGGAAGGGATCGCCCGGCGTGCAGTGCAGCAGCCAGGCCAGGCGGTCGGCCTCGGGCCACCAGGACAGCGGCCAGCACAGGCGCGGTCGCGGCGTGCTCATCGCCGCCCTCCCCGCCGCGTCCGTGCCGCGGGGCCGGGGCTGGCCGGCACCGAGGTGCCGCCGCGGTGCCGGCCGAGCGCGAACTCCTGGTAGCGGCGCGTCACCTCCTCCTGCGCCTCGCCGCAGTAGCGCATGGTGGTGGCGATCAGGGTGTGGCCCAGCAGCTGGCGCAGCTCCTCGTAGTGCCCGGGAAAGGCCGCCAGGAACAGCCGGGCGGCGAGGTGGCGGAACTGGTGCGGCGTCATCGCCACCCCGACATGCGTGGCCACCGCCCCCTTGATGGCCTCGCGCAGCCCCTGGTGGCCGATGTGCCCGCCGGGCTTGCCATGGCCCGGGAACAGCCAGCGGCGGCCGGGGCCGCAAGCGGGACGGTAGTCGGCGACCCATTCGCGGATCAGCGCCGCGACCTCGGGCGGGATGGGCAGCCGGAGCTCCTTGCGCCCCTTGGTCTCCTCCCTGGGGATGGAGAGATGGGTGAAGCCGCGGCGGCGGGGATCGGGACGGTAGAGGTGCCGGTCCAGGTCGAGGCCCGCCAGGTTGGCCAGGCGCAGCGGCAGATGGATCAGGATGCCGACCGCCACCGCCCGCATCGCCAGCGACCGGGCCTGCGCCGGCGCCCCGTCGCGCAGCCGCCGCGCGGCGCCCATCAGCGCCTCGGGCAGCGCCAGCAGCCGCTCCAGGCGGCCGGGCTGCATCACCGCCAGCACGGTGCGGTCGTTGCGCTCGGTCATGCCGTGGTACCTCAGCGCGACCAGCCCCTGCCACTTGCGGATCCGCATCAGCTGCGGCACCGGCAGGCCGGCATGGTGCTTCGCGACGATGCGCAGCACCTCGGCCACGTGGTGGCCGGCCGCCGAGGGCCGGCGCTCCGCCTCGCCCTCGAGGGCCTCGGCCTGGCGGTGGAGGAAGCGGATCGCCGCCTCGGCGCGGGCCAGCGGCACCACCAGGTCGCGCAGCGAGGTGACCTCGGCGATCGGCACCGTGCCGCTGGCGACCAGGGCGCTGGCCGCCCAGCGGGCGTGGTCCACCCGCATCGCCACGGTGGAGGGACGCAGCGGCCGCATGTCCAGCAGCCGCTGCTCCTCCTCCTCCGAGCCGGGCTCGGGCAGGTCGAGCACGTTGCCGCTGAGCCGGCGGCCGAAGGCGGCGAGGTCGGCCTGGAAGCTTGCCGGGAAGGCCTCGGGCGGCAGCACGTAGGCCTTGGGCCGGGCCAGCCGGCCCAGGGGCCGTCCCGGCCAGTCCGCCACGTCGCGGCAGGCGCGGTTCCAGCCGCCGCGCACGTCGCTCACCGTCTCACGGGGCCGGCGCGTCAGGCTGTGCCCGGTGAGCCAGCTCTCGAAGGCCTCCAGAGTGCTCCCGTCCACCGCCGCCGGCGCCACGCCCCTGGACGAGCAGAAGCGGGCGAAGGCGATCAGCCCGTAGGCCCGCCTGGCAGGCAGGCTTGCCATCGCCGCCTGCCAGGCGGGCGAGAGGGGCACGTCCGCGGGATCCATCAGGCCCAGGCGCCGCAGCACGTAGCGCAGCCCCGAGCGGATGGTGCACACGGTCCCCTCCTTGAGGCCGTGATGGGTGGCGGTGCGGTCGAAGACCCGCTCGCGCAGGAAGGTGGGGCTCAGCCCGGCCTCGGCCGTCTGGCCTTTGGGATCCATCCCCGCCAGGCGGCAGACCCCGCGCAGGGCGGAGGCGAGGTTGCGCCGGCGGGTGGGGGTGAGGTCGTCCCAGCGGGCGACCTCGGCCAGCGCCATGGCGACGGTGAGCGGGGCGCCGGGGGACAGGCCGGAGGCCTGCTCCAGCGGGGTCCCGGGGGTGGGGGGACGGGCGGAAAGATGCATCGGGCAATCTCCGGAAAGGTGCGGCGAATCGGGAGCACACAGCACTCTAATCCCAGGCCGATTGGCCTCTGGAGGGCTCACGACAGGCTCGTAAGGGGTTGTCATCACGGGGTTTTTGTCCGGACCGACCCACCGGCACCGGGGGCATCGGCACGGGCCTCACGGGTGCCGTCGGAGCGGTCCCGCCGGCTCTCCAGGATGGCCTGGCGCATGCGGCCGCCGAGCAGGGCGCGGACCTCCTCCTCGCGGAAGTAGATTGAGCGTCCGACACGGACCGGCACGAGGTATCCCCGTCGCACCCAGTCGCGCAGGGCACGCTCGGAGCGGCGGAACACGGCCGCCACCTCGGCCGCCGTCAGCAGCTTCGGCAGGGATGCGGTGGGGGATCGGTCGGACGCCGCCGGGAGGCTGTCTGCGGCGTCGCCGGGGAACGGCAGGTCCTGTGTGGCCGGAAGCGCCCGTGGCGGGCGCGGCAGGAGCGGCGCGACGCCGCGTCCCGGCCGGGACGAAGGGTTGCGGGAGGGCGGCCGGGACAACAACGGCCGCAGCGGGGCGGAAAGGCGGGTCTTCAACGAAGCCTCCGGTGAACGAAGGCCCTCCAACAACCACCGATCCGCGCCGGCTTCACCACCCTATCGCTGAGAAAAACCCCCGGATTTCATGGGTGCCCCGAGCGCCTTTTACGTCCCCGGGCTTGCGGCGGGAGACCGCCCGCATGGCCTCCGCCTCGTCTCGAAACCCTGCGTCGGGATGTAGCCGGGATGCTTCGCGAAGGCCCGCACCGCGGTGCGGATCACCGGCCCCAGATCGCCGGGCAGTTGGATTACTTGCCCGCTGGCCTCCACGGGGTTGAGGATGATCTCCGCGATGTCCGCGACGAAGGCGTGCAGGGATCCGCGCTTGCTGCTGGCATCCGGCGGCCGGCCTGTCAGCGCGGACCACAGGCAGGCTGCCTGCTCGATCAGCATCAGGCTGCCGCGCATGACTTGCGGGCGTCCCGGCGAACCGGTGCTCGCGGCCAGCGCCGCCCGCCGCAGCACCTCCAGCCGTCCCAGCAGCATGCTGCGTGCCGCCTCCCCGCTCAGGGTCAGTGCCGAGGCCGGATCGGAAACGCCGGCCCGTGAACCTTCCTCCCTCACCTCTCTCGAGAGCGCCATGCTCAAGGCGATGAAGTCCCGTCCGGACAGGCGTCCGAGGTGCTGCCCGAACCGGAACAGGGCACGGCGGATCCGGACGAGACCGGTCGCTGGCTGTCTCCCTGTCGCCTCGTGCATCCGCAGCCGGGCGATGTCGTGCTCGCTGGCCTGCAGGGCCTCGGGCAGGGTGCAGAGCAGGCCTTTCCGGTTCCCTGCGAGAACCAGGAAGCGCGTCACGTCGTGGCTGATGGAGCGGGGTGGGACGATGCATTCCAGGCGATGCGCTTCCCTCTCTTCCAGATCGAGGATCGCGGCATGGAGCTTTCCCAGCAGCGTCGCGAGGCGTTCCAGGACAGGCCGGCGCCGGCCTCCACTGGGCTGCGCCTGCAGGATGGGCTGCATCCGGTAGCGCAGGGTCAAGGCGCAGATCGCGATCGCCACGCCATTGGCAAGCCAGGTGGGAACGGGGGGCGACAGGCCCAGCGCCACCCGGCCGACGGCCTGATACGCTCTCGGGAACTCCGGCCAGCGCCGCGGCAGGTCCTCCGGCCAGGCGCCTTCCTCTTCGGAGAACGGCGCGTCCTCGTCTCCATGGCGTACGCAGTTCTGCCGGTGGAACCGTGCGAAGACTTCCGCCGGTGCCGCGAAGACGGATCGGCTGGCGTCGATCGGCACCAGGGGCTCGAACTCGGGAAAGACAGCCGGCTCCGGCGGCCGGGGCTTCAGGCCCAGGGCGATGCAGGCCCTGAGGAAGCCGCCCGTGAAGCATGCCGCGGGCCCGGTCCGCACGTGCCGGATCGGCGCTGCGGATGCTGCGGCGAGTTTCCGCAGGAAGGCGATGGCGCTGCTCTCGCTGCTGTCCTGCGCGAGGAAGCAGCGGACCAGCCGGGCATGCCGGTCGGTCGCCACGAAGAGCCAGGATGTCCCGCAGCCGGGCGCCACCGCCTCCAGCTCCGGCAACGGCATGACATCGATCCGGACGAAACCGGAGCTGTTTCCGGAAGGATTGTCCGCATGGATGTCCGCGGGAAGGACACGGCGATGCGCCCGGCGGCCGAGATCCTCCGACCGCAGGATGCGCCACAGGCTGTAGCGGTTGATCTCTGGCAGGACAGGGGCCAGCAGGCCGGCCAGGTCGTCGAGCGGGAAGTTCAGCCGGCGCTGCAGGGCACAGATCGCGATCCGCTGCGCCGGGCCTGTTTTCGTGGGGAGCCGGTGGGGACGGGTGGAGCGGTCCTGGCAATCGGACTCCCCCCGCCGCTGCCATTTGCGGATGGTCTCGGTGCTGACACCGTAGCGGGCAGCCAGCACGCGCGCCGGCTCGGTGGAGCGGGCGATCTCCAGGCGCGCGGCGAGGCTGGTGCGGGCGTTCCGGTGCGCCCGCACGGCTGGCCCGGTCCCGCCGGGTTGCAGGCGTTCGAGCATCGCTGCCGGACAGGTAGCCCGCGCCAACAATGTCCTGCAACGGAAACCCGATAAGCTGACCGGAATACTGTTTCTGGATGCGGAACGTCATGTCGCACACGAAGCCGGAGCGACTCGTGAGCGACCTTCATGACCCGCAGGCCCGGGCTGCCGGAGCGTCCTCAGCCGTGATTCTGCAGGTCGCGGGCGATGGACCAGGCGATGTATTCGCCACCGTGCCGGGGCGTGGCCGGCAGCGGACGCAGGCGCCCCCGGCTCTCCAGCCTCTGTGCCACCCGAAGCTTGGCCTGGATGCCGTCCCATCCCTGGGCCGGGGTTGCGATCAGCGCCTGCTCGACCTCCGAGAGCCAGTCGGTGGCGGCGTCAATTTCGGGTTTGAGGCGGTCCTCGTCGGCGAGGGTCCGTGCCCGGGCCTGCAGCACCCCCAGGGCGGCGTAGGCATTCCGCCATTCGGCATGGAGCCGAAGCAGCTTCGCGTCCGGATCACCGGATGGTCCGGCCTCCGATACGGCGTCACAGAAGGTGGAGAGGGTCAGGCTGCCCACCGCGAGTGCGGCAAGCGCCGCACGGCGGGAAAGGCCACCTCCGCTTCGGTGGCGGTCTGTGATACGGGCATGCGTAGCCATGGCCGGCTGATCCCTTCAGCAGCTGTGGTCAGGCCGTTGCAGGGAGGTGCAAGCTCTCCGCAACGGCCGCTTTCATTGGCATTTTCAGCCAATGTCAGCTATAAAGAACAATATTCGTTAAATCAATGGTAAAAGCCTATGTCAGCGATAACTGCTGAGCAATGCCTGGGAGCTCGCGCGATGCTGAGGCTCACCCGCGAGCAGCTGGCCCAATCCGCATCTGTGGCTGTTGCAACGCTTGCTGATTTCGAGGTCGGGCGTCGCCAACCGCACCCGCGCACACTCAAGGATATCCGTGCTGCTCTGGAGGCCGCCGGGATCGAATTCATTCCAGGGGATGGCGGGGGCGCAGGGGTACGCTTGCGGAAGTAGCCCTCGTGAAGTCTTGGACCATCCTCTTGGCCTACTCATCGCCCAGGCAGGCACCGCCATAGCACAGAACATCGTTGCTCTGCCCGATCTTTGAGGACCACCACGGTCAGATCGTAGCCCACCGGTCCTCTCTTATGCTGGGTTCATGAGCAGTCTCAGCTGTTCCTCGACCGTGCGAAGAGGAGGCTGAATCAGGGAGCTGAAATTTTTAGCCTTAATGGGCGCAGAAAATTTCGCACCCCCCTCCCCTCCTCCCCTCTTGGATCCTGCGCCGAACTTCCACCAGGATTTCGGGCCGATCGATCGCGGCTCCATCCACCAGGGCTTGCGGCTGGGCTTGTCTTCCTGGTTCCGGCGCTCGGGCGGTTCTGCTTTCAGCCTGATCATGATGTTGGTCACGCCGGAGAGCGGATCGGTGATCCAGTGGATGTAGCCCCGCAGGACTAGCTCGTTGCGCCAGTTCCGGATGGTGTTGGTCGTACATCCGAAGAGGCTCGCCAGCGACTTGGTCCGGGTCCGGAAATGCCGTCGGGTACCGGCCATCTTCCGTAGGGCGAGCAGCAGCCGCATGGGGCCGGAGCGGAGCTCAAGGACCGCCGCGTCCATGGTCAGGATCAACCCCCTGGTGAGGGCCGAACTCGAATGTTGGGGCATGGCACAGTACCAAGTCCCGGAATGCGTTCAGACGTAGCTCTCCCGACAACGCAAGATCCCTTGCGAAGCGATGGGGACATGACTACCTTGAAGGTGTTCAACGTCTTCTAGTTAGTCAGTCATATCTCAGTGGGGGCTGGTTCTGGATCTTCCGGGACTGGCCCTTTCTGCGTTTCAGGTGACCGGTCGAATCGCCGGCGCGGAATGATTCCTGGATTCCCAAGCGCACGCAACTAAGTCATTGTCCCAAAAGGGAAATGTCTGCACGTCGACGTGTCTACATGTCGACGTGTCAATGCAGATTGGCTGCTATCTTTCTGATAGAGTTGACCATATCTGAAAGTGTCGACATGCATACGCGTCGACACGTCGACGTGTATGAGGAGAGGGCGCATGCGAGTCGTGGCTTTGATGAGCCAGAAGGGTGGAGCGGGGAAATCCACGCTCGCGGTCCATCTGGCAACCGAGGCAACAGCCAGGGGCCTCAAGACTTTGCTCCTAGATCTCGACCCCCAAGGCAATCTCACCAACTGGGCGCAGCGCCGCGGTGATGCCGCACCAGATGTGGAGGCGATCCACGCCTCGAACCTGAACCAGACCCTCAAGGAAGCGCGAAGCGACGGCTACGATCTGGTCCTGGTCGATACGGCACCGAACGCAGATCGAACCACGATGTTGGTAGCACAAACGGCGGACCTCGTGGTCAGCCCATGCCAGCCGGCGCAGTTCGACCTCGACGCACTCAATGCCACGGTGGATCTCTGCTTGGCCCTGAAGCGTCCGGTGGTCGTGGTAATCAATGCCGCTCCCCCTCGGGAGAACTCCAGCGTGGTGGCGGATGCCGTGGCAGTGGTTCGTGAGACAGGAGCTGAGGTTTCCCCTGCCGTGATCTCCTATCGGGTGGCCTACCGCCATTGCCTTGCCAACGGCAGCACGGCCTCAGAATACGAACCGGGCGGCAAGGCTTCCCAGGAGATCGCACGCCTTTATGACGACGTGTCGACACGTCTACATGACGACGCGTCGACACGCAGGGGTGTGTGATGGCCCTACGCGCTCGACCTAAGCTGAATGCCCTGCCGCGACCGGCTGGCGAAGCGGCAGATCTTCAAGTGGAGCCAGCACCGCTACCCACCAAGGCACCGGTCTCTCCGTCCCGGCGGGGGAAGCGTCAGGTGGCCTTCTTTGTGGATGCGGAGACTAAACGGCAGTTGGACCGTCTAGCTCTGGAGGAAGGGCGCCGCCTCCAGCACGTCATGACCGAGGCGGTGAACCTACTCTTTCAGTCACGCGGCATGGCCCGGATCGCGGAACAGAAGGATTAACATGTCGACGTGCCGACATGTCGACATGTATGCATGTCAGCAGAACGGAGGGGTGAGGTCCGACTGTATCCATCCCTGCGGCTCTGCAATCAACTTATTTACACTTTACGTAAACCATAAAGATCGCCATACTCAGAGCATCAAGGGCGGCGCTGCGTGATCCAGTCGTTTAAGGATGATGCCACCCGGCGCATCTTCGAGGGCAACCGCGTCTTCGGGGTGGGCTGGGAGCAGGTCCAAAAGATCGCAAGGCGGAAGCTGCTCATGTTGCACGCTGCGGTGGTCTTGGACGATCTACGCAGCCCGCCAGGGAACATGTTGGAGCCGTTACAAGGCAACAGGGCTGGCCAGCACTCGATCCGGGTGAATGGCCAATGGCGGGTGTGCTTCGTGTGGCGCCCGGACGGCCCCCATGAGGTCGAAGTGACGGACTACCACTGAAAGGAGGCTGCGATGGTTGATCGTGACTTGGTGATCCATCCAGGCGAGATCCTGATGGAAGAGTTCCTGCGTCCGCACGGGCTGACGCCCAGTGGCTTCGCGTCGCGCCTAGACCTGCCGGCGAACCGCTTCACTGCGATCGTCAATGGTGAGAGGGGCATCTCTTCTGAGACGGCCGTGCTGCTGGCGGCTGCCTTTGGCACCACGGAGGCATTCTGGCTGAACCTTCAGAGCCAGTACGACCTGGAGCAAGCCAGGGCTTCCGTGTCCCCGGAGCGGGTCCGGAAGGCACGCGATCTGCATAACGAATTCGAGGCAGCATAAGGGGTTACCGGCGCGTAGACCGAACAACGTGCCTACATGTAGACGTGTCGACATGTCGACGTGAAAACACAGTGACGGTTCTGCCTGCTACAGCAATGCTACCTCTATCTGGGCGGGCCCAGCCCGGAGCACACAGAGTTCGCCTTCCGGCATGTTGGCCACCACTTCGCTAGGCGGTGGTGACGAATTCCTGATGGGTAGGGATTCCGTTGGGTGAGAAGGCGTGATTCAAGGCTGGCTTTGGAGCCGAGGCCTGGATGAGCGTCGATCCTGATGCGTTGCGTGACGATCAATGGGAGCGGTTGCGGGATCTGATCCCGGGCGGCCGTGCGGGACAGCGTGGCCCGCGGTGCGACAATCGGCGCTTCGTCGATGCATTGCTGTGGATGGCACGTTCGGGTGGTCGCTGGCGCGACCTTCCGACACGGCTGGGTGACTATCGGGCCGTCAAACGGCGCTACTACCGCTGGATCGAGCGCGAAGCACTGGATGGCATACTCGCCGCCCTGGCCGCCGAACCCGATCTGGAATGGCTGATGCTCGACAGCACCATCGTCCGCGCCCATCAGCATGCCGCCGGTGCCCGCCGGAAAAAAGGGGGGCACATGCCCAGGGCCTGGGCCGCTCCAAAGGCGGCCTGACCACCAAGATCCATGCCGCCACTGATGCCCTGGGCAACCCCGTCCGCCTGTTGTTCGGCCCCGGCCAGCAGGGCGACATGGTCCAGGCTCACGCCCTGATCGAGCGCCTCGCACCCGGCGCGGTCATCGCCGACCGGGGCTACGACGCCGACCACCTGCACGATGCCATCCTCGATGCCGGGGCTGAACTCGTCATCCCACCCAGGCGGCACCGGCGCCAGCCGCATCGTTACGACACCGTCCTGTACAAGGAGCGCAACCGCATCGAGCGCTTCTTCAACCGCCTCAAGCAGTTCCGCCGCGTCGCCACCCGCTACGACAAGCTCCTCGCCAACTTTCGCGGCTTCGTTCAGCTCGCCGCCATCTCCATCCTACTCGCCTGAATTCGTCACCACCGCCTAGCATCGAACTCGAGAGGAGAGGGTGGTTTTGATCGGCGGCCGCAGTGTCTTTCGTCGATGGTGTCGGTTAGGGCGAAGGAAATCCCCGGCAGCACACGGATCATCGCCGTAGGCTCGATGCCGCGGATCATGCCCGAGCCCAGGTACTTCTCGATGCCCTCGACCGTGGTGGCCTGTGTGGCCTTGAGGAAGCCTGCCTTGAACCGCGGGCCGTGGGCGCGGTCGTTGACCCAGGAGCCCGGCGGAAGTACGGCTACCCACCCGATCTTCAGGATGCTGCCGTGCAGAACATCCTTCAACAGGCGGAAGCACTGTCGGCCGCGTGGGCAGCCTGAGGCTGCTTACGGCATCTGCGGCGTCCACAAGGATAAGGTTTCGGTGGAGCCCCATTCCGCCGAGTGTGGCAGCCCGACTTATCGGAGACTCCGTTTTCAACCGGAACGTTCTACAGTATCTTTACGAATCATGCTGTTCAAAGCTGATAGCCTCGACGATGCGCTTGGCGACGTTGTGCGAAGCCTGCTTCGAAGGGGCACGGCCATCCGGGCGAAAAAGGGCCGTGCGCGCGAGTTCACTGGCGTGCTCATTAAGCTGTCCGATCCCAGGGCGCGGTTCAGTCGCACCGAAGGTCGCGGAACCCTCATCAGCTTCCTGGGCGAGACCCTGTGGTACCTGTCAGGGTCGGACAGCTTGGCCCAGATCGAGCATTACATTGCCAACTATCGCTCCTTCATCGACGCATCCCCCCGCGCGACGCGCGCTCCCGGCGCCTACGGCCCCAGGCTCTTCGGCGGCGGAGAAAACAGCCAGATGTCGCGGCTGCTGAAGACGATGAGCGACAAGCAGGGCAAGTCTGACACGCGTCAGGCTGTCGCTCAGGTGTTCGACCGCCGGGATCTGAGGCCGATCAACGGGGACGTTCCCTGCACCACCACGCTGCAGTTCCTCCCCCGGAAGGGCAGGCTGGACATGTGCGTCACCATGCGCTCGAACGACATCTACCGAGGCTTCCCCGGCGACGTCTTCGCATTCACCTTCATCCAGGAGATGGCCGCGAGGACACTCGGCCTGGAGGTCGGGACCTACAGCCATTTCGTGGGCAGCCTTCATCTCTACGACGACGACCAGGGAAAAGCCCGCGACTACCTCGCCGAGGGCATCCCGTTGCCCATGAGCATGCCGCCCATGCCTGTAGGAGACCCTCGCGAGGCGATGGCCTGGCTGCTCGAGATCGAGAGGGCCGTGCGCTGCGGGCTGCAGGAACCGCCCGCCTCCGGCATCGACGATTATTGGCTAGATCTCGCAAGGCTGCTGAGGGTGAAGGTTCTCTACGACCAGCGGGACATCCGCCAACTCGTGCAAGTCAAGGACGCGATGGCAAGCCCCGTCTACAACGCATTCATCCGCGGTCGCCAACTCGCACTCAAGCGGAGGCTGGACGCCCAACCGGACCTGCCCGGCATTCCCGCAGTCCAGGAGACAGTTGCTCAATGAGCCCTCGCGATCAGGCGCGCGCCAAGGATCTGGCGCAGGCCATCGCCCGCTATCAAGCCAAGACGGGCCCTCTCCCGGGCCTAGCAAGTCCCCACCACCTGGACGTCTTGGTCGCGCAGTTCATCGACAGCATGCGCAGGGTCGAGTTCGCGAACCACATCCGCGATGCCAAGCACGATCCGGCCCGGATGGACCCCACGTCCGATTTGTTCGACCCACTGCGCGCTGCTGTCCTGCGCAACCGCCGTGGGGAAAACGACGAGGCGTGGTGGCTGGTGTTCCTGGGCACTCACTTTGGCAAGCACGGCACGGACGGGTGGCGCCTCGCGCGCGATGTCTACGGCAAGCTCGGCAAGGGGGGCCTCTGGGACTGGATGACCGTATCTCGCTCGCCATCCTCCTTCCACGCCTGGCTGGCCGCGAATGGAATCACGCTTCGGGGCGGCGACGGCGTGAGGCGCCGGTTCAGCAACCATCGGAAGTACGAAAGCCTGCAAGCGTCCTCGAAAAAGGGAACGTCCGCCATCGTCGCCTCGTACGTGGCGTGGGTCGCCCCTCCTAGAACCCATGCCGAGCTCATTCGGGAGTTCCACAGGACAGTCGGGCAGGACCCACAGGCGGTCTTCGCGGCTCTCTATCATTCCATGGACTCGGTCCAGCGCTTCGGCCGTCTCGGCAAGTTTGATTTCCTTGCGATGCTCGGGAAGCTCGGCATTGCGCCCATCGACCCCGGCTCGACATTCCTGAAGGAGGCAACGGGCCCCCTGCAGGGCGTCAGGCTGCTATACGGCGGAGCGCGCGACGCGAAGCTGTCTGCGGCCTCTCTGGAAGAGAGGCTCAAGGACTTCAGCAAGGAGACGGGCCTCGGCGCTCAGGTTCTCGAGGACGCCTTGTGCAACTGGCAGAAGAAGCCGGATGTCTACGTGCGATTTAGGGGATGAGCCGGTCAGCCCCGATTTGAGCCCAGTCGTAGCGCCGCTTGAGGCCGTTCAACTGCTCGGGGGCAAGCCGCTTCCGGTGCTGGAGTTGCCCGACGACCAGCCCGGGTGCCACCCCGACCCTCCTCGCAAAGTGCAGAATGGAATCCTTGTCCAACGGGAGGTGATCGAGATCGGCCGACTGCCCCGGCGGTAGGATGGTAGCCTCGGCAAACTCATTGGCCTCCCTTTCCTCGTCGGGGCTCACCTCCTCGCCGCCTTCCAGGAAGAGCGCATCACGCCCGTGCAGGACGAGGTGCCCGGCCTCGTGGAAAAAGGTAAACCAAAACTGGTCGTCTGACCGGTAGCGGAAGCTGAGCACCATCATCGCTTTTGTCTGCGACAGGAACCGAGTGGCCCCGCTGGCCGGGCACCCCTTGGGGGTTCGGGCGACCACGACGGCAACCCCCACTTCGGCGCAGAGCTGCCGAAGGACGGGAAGGAAGACGGCCGGATCCTTCTTCCAAGAGAGCCGCCTCGCCGCCTGCAGCCGTTCCCGAAAACAGTCCGGATTCCAGGAAGCGCAGGGCGTGCGCTCCGCGACGATCTCTGCCCAGCGGAGCCAGGCGCTGACCGCTCCGGGATCCTTACGGACAGCGCCCGACATCCGGAAGGCCACCGCTGCGGCAGTGCCTCCGAACCGCGCCTGCCAGGCTGCCACGTCCGGCACTCCAAAGAGCTTCAGGCACTCGTCGGCCGCTGCCACAGGCGACCGGAAGTCTCTGATCCAGCCGAGCGACACCATGTCACGCAACGGGAACTGCCTTGCCCAGGCAATGCGTTCATCGACTTCTCGCCGCTCGCGCAGGCGCTCTGAGTCGGCACGGTACTGTGCCTCGCGGGCGATCCAGAACGCCCTCGACGAGCCGAGGCACCGGGAAAGCCGTTCAGCAAGGCTGTCGTCCACTGCTTCCAAGCCGACCATCAGGCGCTGGACGGTCTCGACACTCTCCCCAATTGCTCCAGCAAAACCTTCCCTGGACAGGGAGCGAACGGCCAGCATGGCGGCGATTGTGGCGCCTGGGGGGACCGCCCAGTCGGGCTCGAACGTCTCAGGTGCTGCAAGCTCAGGCATCGCTGCTCTCAACGCGTTGGATGAGGATTCGGTGGACGCCAGGCCAGTCGATGTTACCGTCCCGCAGCGTCGGCGGCCTCTTGTGGTTGGCCTTGACCACCAGTCTCAACCCTTCTCCGATCTCAATGGAGGCTTCTGCCGTGTCCGCGGCTGATGGAAGTAACGTCACGAGTGGAACGTCGCCGAGGCACTCGGCCGCACGCATGTCTGCCAGCCGCCCTCTCAGTGCTGCCGCGCCTTCAGCCCCGTACTGCTCGTCCATGTCCTCCCCGCTCAGGCACACGGCCCGCAGAGCCTTCGAACGGAAGGCAATCTCCATTTTGCCGGGCGCACCGCCATCCTTGGTTCCAAGGCACAGTAGCACCGCATCAGGCGATTCGGGGCCACCCTTCCTCAGGCGCCGGTCTCGCGGGTGGGCCGGGGATCCGCGGTATGGCGTCCACCGCGTATCCCTCTCGCATATCCAGTCCAGCCCGTGCCGGTCGCAGCTCAGTGGAACCGTACCGGCTCACCGGGATGATCAGGTCTTCGCCAAGCTCAAGACCCTGCTGCGCAAGGCCGACGAGCGATCCGTCGAAGCAACCTGGCGCAGGATCGGCCACCCGGTCCTTGGCCTGGTCACTCTCCTCATCGATGCCGAGCCGCCTAGCCTTGGCACGGGCAGTGCCGTCCGCCGCCGCCTTGGCGAGGCTCAGCGCGGTGTCCGGCGGGTGGACCAAGCGCTCGGCAACCACAGTGGCCCAGAGCGTCAAGACAGGGGCGCGGTTGACCTTCGTGAGTGCGGGTTTGCTCATGGTGCCTACAGGATCATCCGCGTCAGCAGTGGCATGAGGTGAGCCGCCACCTCGTCATAGGCCTCCTCGCTGAGCAGGCGGTTCCTCCCCTGCCCGACGCGGACGATGGTCGCTTCGTCGTTAGACACACCGACCGCTTCTTCCACGGCCAGAATCAGCTGGCTGTCCGTTGGGCGGTCTCTGACCAGGAACTGGATCATCGCCGGCAGGTGCTCGCGGTCCTGTCCCTGTTGGTTCGGTGCATCAACCACGATGGGGCAGAAGGTCGAAGAGCCATACTCGCGTGCGGTGTGGAGGAACGCGTAGTAGTAGGCCGCCAAGCCCCGAGGGCCCTCGCTACCTCGCGACCGGGGCGGCGATGCGATCGAGCCACTGCTGTCCAGCCCTACATCGAGCCGCTGTGCGCCGCGGCTGAGCTGAATCCCGAAAAAAGCCTTGATGGCCCGGGAGCGCTTGCGGTCCAGCGCACGGCTCATCTCCGCAATCATCTCGTCGATCCGCGCCGTGAGCTGCCCGATCTGGGTCTCGGCCTCTTCGATCCGCCGACGAAGGATACGGGTCGCCGAGTTCCGACCCTCAGCCGCGACGACATCGCCCAGGCTGACGTCGTGCCGCCTGACCGAGAGCACGGCCTGCACGCGCTCGATTGCCTCTGCAACCGCCGCGACGTTCGACTGCACTTTCTCAATCTCGGTGCTCGTCTTGCGGATCTCTTCCTGTGCGTGTTGCGCCACGGCAGTAAGCGTGTCACCGTCGGCCGCGATCTTAAATCGCGTCGCGATATCGTTGGAGTAATGCTCGCCGCAGCTCGGGCATTCCACGTCGACCGGCTGGTGCATCGCGCTGGCGAACACCTCGTCCAGCTCCGCCAACGCCGCCTTGGCGACGGCGAGCTGCGCCGACCAGAGTGAGCGCACGTCGGCAAGTTCGGCCAGCTTCTCCCGGTGCTCGACCTCCCGCTCGTGCAGGCGCTGGCTCTCGGCCACCAGACGCGCCGTCTCGTCCGCGAAGTCGTCGAGTGTTAGGTGCAGCCCCGCATCCGGTGCCGCTTCCTCGATGTGAACCACGGCGTCGACCAGCCCACGCCGCCGCAGCTGAGCCTCGCTAAGCTTCCGCTTCGTCCTCTCGCGCTCAGCCAGCGCGACGTAATACTCGTTCGGCTTGAGACCAGAGTGATAATCTGCCAGGACCCGCGCCGAATCCGATAGATACATGCTGGTGAAGGGCGTCCAGGCGGAACTCCAGCTCTTGTCTTGGTCGACGTAGTACGGTGCGAAGGCATAGGCCGGCGGGGGCACGACGACCTCGTCGCGCTTGTCGGTCATGAGCAGGCGGAAATCCAATAGCTCTGCGAGATGCGGCGCCAACTCGGACGAGATTGAGCTGGTCTGGAAATGCCCAGTGCCCGTCGCGTCGAAGATCGCGTGCGTGCCAGCGGACTTCACGATGGTCCGTACCACGTCGTCGATGACGAACTCCACCGCCGAGACCACCCGCTCCGACTTCCAGTTGTCGTCGATGCGATGCGGTTCCGCACCGAACGTGTCATAGAGGCTCTTCATCAGCGCGGACTTGCCGAACCCGTTCGGGGCTTGGATCACCGTCGCGCCCGGGGCTAAGTCCATCGTGAACGCGCGGCTTCTCTCGCGTGAGAGCAGAAAGAGCCTTCGAAACTTCATCGTGTGCAGGACGTCGCCCCCCAAGGTTCAGCAACAACCGGCGAAGGCCGAATTCACGATCATTGACCATTCACCGCATCAAACGCTTCCACAAGAAGCGCCGCCTCCCAGGTGAGATCATCGTACGCTTCCTTCAGGTTGGTATCCACTTGGCCCGCCAGCAGGGCCGCCACGTCACAGAGCGTCATGGTCGGCGACACGGCGCTGGCCACGGTCTCGGCCGCCTGTCTGAGCGCGCGGTACAGCGCAAAGGCCTCGGGCATGCGCTTCGAGCGGTAGCGCAAGTAGTTCGTCACGGCGATTCGCAGCTTCAGCCGCGCCGGCAGCGGCCGACTCATCTCGACGAGCTCGGCCTCGACACTGCCCCAATAGCTCAGGATGTTACGATGCGCCTCGGCCTGGGAAAGCATGTTCTCCAGGTCGCCGCGGCCCAGCCCCTTACGGGCGTAGAGATCCTCGATCGTGGCGCAGACGGTGGTGTCGTTCGACTTCGCCGTAATGTCGGCGACCAGTGTGCGATACAGCGGTGCGATGGCCGAGCCGGGTAGTTCGTTGAACATCTCGAGCAGCCGGCCCTTAACGAAGGTGTCGTATCCGACCAGCGGCACGCGCGTCCGCTCAAAGCGGATGACGTCACCCTCAGGCGGGGCGCGCGGCGCGGGAAAGTCGAGCTGCAGCGCCTTGGCGAACGCCGCCGTTGCCGAGACGGCGAGGTCCGGGAAGACCAGGACCATGTGATCCGGGGTCGACTTGCCGCCGGCAGCCAGCGCGAACTCGAACGGAGCGTTGGTCAGGAAGATGACCGCCTTGACCTGCCCGCCGAACGTCGTGGTGTGGTGGTACATCTTGCCGACCGTGGTGCGCGGCGCATCGCCCGAGGTGCTACAGAGATGCGTGGCCTTCCATGGGCCCGGCTCCCGGCCCTTGATCTGGTAGAACGTTAGGCCGGTCGGCCTGGATGAGCCGACCAGGATGGTCAGGTCGTCGAAGTGGTCGAACAGGGCGCGGTAGTCGATCCCCGCCTCGTGCAGCTCGAGGAGCTTGGCCAAGGTGGCATGGATCTGGAAGGCGAACCGCGCCCCGGTCCTGGCGCCCGCCTTCTCTCGCGGCTGCGCCGCGAGGATGGTGCTTGCAAGGCCCGTCATGTCGTCACTTGTTGCAGTCCATGTGAGTCTATCAGTTTGAAACTGTTGCACTAGCCCGGCAAGGCCTGCGCTCGCGCTACGGTCTGCCGGTCATCCAAGGCACGGGCTGCAGGTGCTCTGGCAGGTAGAGCGGGTGCCACGTTGTGCCGTCTCCTGAGAGCCCCAGCACATGCGGCTCGGTCAGCTCGGACATGGGGGGCTGCTCTCCTGGAACCTGAGGACCCGGAGGCCCGGTCCGCTCATTTTGCAATGCAGGAAGTGTCCACGAAACATGTGCTTAATAATGCATCGGAAGCCTGCATCGGGTCCGGGCCGACGTTCCAGTGGCTAACCCACACCATGCCAGCCGCGAGACTCGCAGCACCAAGGCGTCATGACAGCACATCGCTCGTCAGGCTGATCACGCTGATCGCGGCCACACCCACGGGTGCGGCCTACCCCCGCAGGAGCCGGCTCGATGCGGTGAAGCGTCCTGCTGGATGGACGGTATCCGAGACCTCGAACGCCTCGCCTGCATGGTCGAGGTAGCGCCGAACGATGCGCAGGGCAGGGGATCCCGCCTCCGCCTGCAGAACCTCTGACAGATGGCCAGGCATGGCGGCCGCCGTGATGTCCTGCCGGATCTCCGCCACGTGCCGCCCGTGATGCTGCTCGATCAGCGTGGCGATCAGGCTGTCCGGCGACGCCCGGGCGAGGTCCGGGATCCCGGTATAGGCGCCGTCGACGTAGACATCCGTCCATCCGACCGGTGGCGCCCCCGGGATGCCATCGAGGCGCAGGCTGGAGATGCGCCACCAGGAACTACCCTCTGGGCAGCCGAGTGCATGTGCCAGGGCCGGATCCATCACCTGCCGCCCGGTGTCCCGCACCACCCGCCGGTGCGAGGTCCCGAACTGGACCAGGTCATCCAGCGAGGTCAGCGACTGCCGGTAGTTTCCGGGCGCGGTCCGCGCCTCCACCCGGGTACCGGCTCGCTTCCGGCGGGAGACGAGGCCCAGTTCCACCAGCTCGTTGATCGCGATCCGGACCGTGTGGCGGCTGGCGCCGTAAAGATCGCAGAGCTCGAATTCCGTCGGCAGGAGTGATCCCACCGGATAGCGGCCTGAAGCGATCCCCTCGACCAGCGTGCGTGTGAGGGCGGCATGCCGGATCACGGGGGCGGCTTTTTCCTTGACGTTATGTTCGGACATATTTAAGGGCCATTTTGTTCGGACATATATCATTCCCAAGTCTTCGGACAGAGATCGTCAGGAAACCGCCCATGCGCCCCGATCTGCCGCCCCATGCCTCCACGGTCTTCGACTCCGCCCTGTTTCGTGACGCCTTCGGCACACCGCGGATGCGGGAGGCCTTCTCGGATTATGCCCTGATCGGCCGCTATATCGAGGTCGAGGTCGCGCTGGCCCGGGCCGAGGCACGCTGCGGGGTCATCCCTGAAGCGGCGGCGGAGCAGATCGCGTCGCGCTGCGACATCGCGGCGCTGGACTTCGAGCTGCTGCGGCACGAGACGGACAATGTCGGCTATCCGATCCTGCCGCTGGTGCATCAGCTCGTGAAGCAGTGCGGAGAAGCCGGGCGCTATGTCCATTGGGGCGCCACCACCCAGGACATCATGGACACGGCCGACGTGCTCCGGGTGCGCGCGGGCCTTGAGATCGTCGAGGGTGAGATCGCCGATCTGCGCCGTATCCTGGCGGAACTGGCGGTCCGCTACCGGGACACGCCAATGGCTGGACGCACGCACCTGCAGCAAGCCCTGCCGGTGACCTTCGGCTACAAGGCAGCCATCTGGATGGCGATGTTCGACCGCCATGCCGAACGCTTGGCACAGCTCAAGCCGCGTGTCCTGGTCGGGGAGTTCGCCGGTGCGGCGGGGACGCTGGCCTCGCTCGGCGACAAGGGCCTCGAAGTCCAGCAGGCCTTCTGCGAGGAACTCGGGCTGGGCGTGCCGGCCACGACCTGGCACGTGGCCCGCGACGGCTTTGCCGAGGTGGTGAACCTGCTGGGGCTGATCACCGGTTCGCTGGGCAAGATCGCCTATGACATCATGCTGATGGCCTCGACCGAGTTCGCCGAGGTCTACGAGCCCTTCGTGAAGGGCCGCGGCGCCTCCTCGACCATGCCGCAGAAGCGCAACCCGATCTCGTCCGAACTAATGCTCGCCGCTGCCAAGGGAGTTCGGCAGCATGCCGGGCTGATGCTGGATGCGATGATCCAGGACCTGGAGCGTGCCACCGGCCCGTGGCACGCGGAATGGATGGCGGTGCCGGAGAGCTTCCTGCTCGCCGCCAGCGCCCTGCACCAGGCGAAGTTCGCGCTGGGGGGGCTGATCGTGGACGAGGCCCGGATGCGGCAGAATCTCGCGGTCAGCAAAGGCCTCATCGTGGCCGAGGCCGTGATGATGGGGCTCGCCCCCTTCACCGGCCGCGACGAGGCCCATGACATCGTCTACGACGTCTGCCGCGAGGTGAACGAGCAGGGCGGCACGCTGGCGGAGGCGCTGGCGCGCCATCCCGAGGTGACGCGCCATCTCGACCGCGCCGCCATCGACCGCCTCACCGACCCGGCGAACTATCTCGGCATGGCGCCGCAGATGGTGGAGCGGGCCGTCGCCGCCTCGCGGCGGCAGGGTTTCTGATCGTCCCATTGCCGGCGGGGCGACTGCGGTCGCCTCGCCTTCCCTAGAACCAAGGCGCCCCACGGGTCCGGGACCCGTGCAGGAAAACGCGCGCAGATCCATTGGAGAGAACGATGTCCAGCGTCAGCGTGACATCCGGCCCCACCGCGGCGGCCCGCAAGCCGATCTGGCAGGGCCTGGGATTTCAGATCATCCTGGCCATGGTGCTCGGCGTCGCGGTTGGGTTCCTGTTTCCCTCGGTCGCGGTGCAGCTCAAGATCCTGGGCGACATCTTCCTGCGACTGATCAAGACGGCGGTGGCGCCGCTGGTCTTCCTGTGCGTGGCCGTCGGCATCGTCTCGGCGGGGGACTTCAAGCGCATCGGCAAGGTCGGCCTGGTGGCGATGCTCTATTTCGAGATCGTCTCCACTCTCGCGCTGGCCTTCGGCCTCCTGGCCGGGAACCTGCTGGGCGTGGGCCATGGCATGGCGCCCGAGACGGGGGCCGTCCATGCGGCCAAACCGCCCATGCCGGCGGGCGGCGATGCGCATACGACGCTGGGCTTCATCCTGAATGTCTTCCCCGACAACTTCGTCGGCGCCTTCGCTCGGGGCGAGCTGCTGCAGGTCCTGGTGGTCGCGATCATCTTCGGGGCGGCCCTGCTGCGGATGAAGTCCGAGAAGCGGGAGCCGGTGGAGCGCGGGCTGAACCGGATCTCTGATGTCCTGTTCGAGTTCATCCACATCATCATGATGCTGGCGCCCATCGGCACCTTCGGTGCCGTGGCCTATGCCGTGGGCTCTAGCGGAACGGCCGTGCTGCTGTCGCTGATCCAGCTGGTGCTGAGCTTCTACGCGGCGGTCGTCCTGTTCATCGTACTAGTTCTGGGCACGGTCTGTGCCCTGTTCCGGGTGAACCTCTTCCAGTTCCTCCGTTTCATCCGGGAAGAGATCTACATCGTCCTCGGTACGGCCTCCTCGGAGAGCGTGCTGCCGCGCCTGCTGGAGAAGCTGCCGATCTATGGCGTCTCGAAGCAGACGGCCGGCCTCGTGCTGCCCACCGGATACGCCTTCAACCTGGACGGCACCTCCATCTACATGTCGATGGGCGTGATCTTCCTGGCCAATGCCTATGGCGTGCCGCTCGACATCGGCCAGCAGTTGGGCATCCTCGGGATCATGCTGCTCACCTCCAAGGGGGCGGCGACGGTCTCAGGCGGCAGTTTCGTGGTCTTCGCGGCCACGGTGACCGCCACGGGTATCCTGCCGGTGGAGGGTCTGGCCATCCTGTTCGGCGTCTATCGCTTCATGTCGATCGCGGTCGCCACGACCAACGTGATCGGCAACAGCATCGCCACCGTCGTCACCGCCAAGATCTGCGGCGAGTTCGACGCCGAGCAGTCGCGGCGGGCCTACGCGCAGATGCGGGACGGTAAGGGCGAGCTGCCCACCCTGTAGGCGGTGGAACCGGACGAGGCTGCTGTTCGGGGTGGTCGGCGATCATGTCCGACCACCCTATTCTCCACCCGGCTGATCATACCGAGGTCCTGATGCCCGCTGAACAGACCCTGCATGGCGTCTATCCCTATCTGGTCTCACCGGTCGATGCGGAGGGACGGGTCATGCGGCCAGTGTTGTGCCGGCTGGTGGAGCACCTGATCGAGGCCGGGGTGCATGGGCTCACCCCGCTAGGGAGCACAGGTGAGTTCGCCTATCTCAACATGGCGCAGCGGCTGGAGATCGTCGAGACCGTGGTGGAAGCGGCGCGCGGACGTGTCCCGGTGATCGCCGGCGTCGCCGCGACGACGACGCGGGAGGGGGCAGCCCTGGCCCGCGAGGTCATGGCGAGGGGTGCCGATGGCGTGCTGGCCATCCTGGAAGCCTATTTCCCGGTCCCCGAGGCCGGTATCGAGGCCTATTTCCGTGCCATTGCCGAAGCGACGGATGGTCCGGTGGTGCTCTACACCAATCCGCAGTTTCAGCGTTCCGATCTGTCGCTGCCGGTCATCCGGCGTCTCTCCGCCGTCCCCAATATCCGCTACATCAAGGATGCCTCGACCAACACCGGCCGCCTCCTCTCGATCCTGAACGAGACGGAAGGGCGCATGGGGGTCTTCGCCGCCTCGTCCCATATTCCCACCTGCGTCATGATGCTGGGCGGTGTGGGCTGGATGGCAGGGCCGGCCTGCATCATTCCCCGACAGAGCGTGGCGCTCTACGAGCTGTGCCGGAAGGGAGCATGGGAGGAGGCGATGCGGCTGCAGCGTCGGCTCTGGGCGGTCAACCAGGCCTTCGCGCGATACTCCCTCGCTGCATGCATCAAGGGCGCCCTGGAGATCCAGGGATTTGCTGTGGGCGCGCCGCTGCCTCCGCAGGCAGAGCTGGATGAGGCGGGCCGTGATGATATGCGACGCGTCCTGGAGATGGTCGGCGCTCTGTAACGGCAAGAAGGGCGATGCTTACCTCGTTCTTGCCTGGCACCACCAGGAGCACTGCGAGTGCCAGCGTCTCCCATCAGTTCTGCTCCTTCGCTGCCTGTGCGAAGACCCCTCTCGTCACGTTGTTGCGCCACAGGTCTGCCGGTCTGAGGTAGCCCAGCGCGACCTCGGCGGAGCGGTGGCGGGTCTGTCGCATGACCTGGGCGAGGTCGGCGCCCTGCTCGCCGGCCGCGGTGGCCAGCCCTGCGCGCAGCGAGTGCCCCGAGAAGCGCTCCCAGTCCTTGAGCCCGGCTGCCTCCGCCGCGCCCTTCACCAGACGCCACACCGCCTTGTCCGACAGCGCGGCGGTGGAGAGCTTCCCCGCCTTGCTCATCCCCACGAACAGCGGCCGCTCCCGGTCGGAGCCCCCGCCGGTGATGTCGGGCGCCTGCTTCCGGAAGGCCAGCCAGGCCTCCAGCGCCGCCAGCGGGCAGCAGCCCGGCTCGGCCGGGTTGGCCCAGACGGCGACCTCCTGCCCGGCGCCGCGCTGGTCGGTCTTGGAGCGGCGGATGAGCACCCGCAGCCCCCGGGCAGGCGCCGTGAGGGGAGCCTTCGGGGCCCCGTCCGGTGTATGGCAGACCTCCTCCCCTTCCATGCCGTTCGTCGATCCCGGCGGGGATGGAGGCGGTCAAGGCAGAGGGCTGCCATCGTCGGTGCGAACCGGTCCTTCAGGCTTGCGGCAGCCAGAGAAAGACCTTCGTCCCCCGGCCAGATTCGCTCTCGAGGCGCAGGGCACCCCCGGACTGGACCGCGAAACCGTCCGCCATGGAAAGCCCGAGGCCTGTGCCGCGGTCCTGCGGTTTCGTCGTGAAGAAGGGTTCGGTCGCCCGCGCAAGGGTTTTCATGTCCATGCCGGTTCCGGCGTCCGCGACGACGAGGCGCACATAGGCTCCGGGCTTCAGGTCCGGGACATGAGTCCGATGGTCCGCCGGAACCACTTCCGCCGCCGCGGTGAAGGTCACCTCACCGCCGTTCGGCATGGCGTCGCGAGCGTTGATGGCGAGATTGATCAGCACCGTTTCGAGTTGGCGGCGGTCGGCCCGGATCCGCGCGGCCTGTGCCGGTACTTCCACCCGTATCCTGATCCCCGGCCCGAGCGCATTGGCCAGCATCGTGCGCAGGCCGCCCAGGACCTGGGCCGCATCCAATTCCGTGGCATGCAGCTTCTCCCGGCGCGAGAAGGCGAGAAGCCTGCGGGAGACTTCCGCGCCGCGCTCGGCTCCATCGCGCAGCTCCGCCAGCAGCCGGGATGCCCCCGGGCCCGAGGCCGCCAGCGCCGCGCCGTATCGCCGTTCCAGCAGCGAGAGGCCCGCCAGCACAACCGCCGAGGAGTTGTTGAAGTCGTGTGCCACCCCTCCCGCGAGCTGACCGATCGCCTCCATCTTCTGCACCTGGAGAAGACGCTCCTGGGCTGCGATACGCCCGGCCGTCTCGGCCTCCAGCGCCTCGGTACGTTCGGCGACGCGCGCCTCGAGCGTTTCCGCCGCAAGCTTCAGGGCCTCGAGGTGGCTGCGGGTTTCGTGCTGGCGCGCCCGCGCCCGGAGCGCGGCCCGTGCCGCACTGAGGAGGGTCTCCGCATGCAGCGGGCGGGTCAGCAGGGTGACGTTGCCGAGGGCTTCGAAAGCAGCCCAGCGCCCCTCGGCTCCACGCCATCGGCCACCAGAGGTCAGGAGGATCACAGGCAGGTCCGACCAGGGCGGTTGCCGCCGGAGGAAAGCGGTCAGCTCCCCGGCTCCACCAATGAGTGCTTCCTCGGTGAGCAACAACGCCGCGAAGCCCGAGCCATGGTTGGGCTCGAGGATGGCGCAGAGTTCAGCGAGCGTTCCTGCCACCCGTGTCGAGACATCCATCCCATCGAGCACACGGGCGATTTCCGCGGCGTCGCGTCCAATGGGTGCGAGGATCAGGAAGACGTCGGCAGCGGAGGGGTCAGCCTGCTGCATCATTCCCGCCGATAAGCCCCCCCAGGGGACCGGTATAGGCCGGGACACCGGTCAGCACCCCTTGCAGGCCTTGCAGCGGCGGGCCGACCTGCATGCCGTGCGGGAAAAGCTTGTACTCCCGGATGGCGAGCTCGTGCACCCCGCTCCGCTTCTTGACGACCGAAACCGCCTTGCGGACTTCGCCGTTCGCCTCGAAGAAGCGCAGCAGAACGACCGTGTCGCTGAGGAAGCTGAGGTCGACCGGGCTGTTCACATCGCCCACCACGCCGGGCTGGGCCAGGACGAGGATCGTCACCACGCCTTGATTGTTGAGGTAGGTCAGGAGCTCGTGCATGTGGAGCATGAGCGACCGCTCCTCCGGCATGGTACCGAGGTAGGAGTTGAGGCTGTCGATCACCACGACGCGGGCCTGCCTGTCCTCGACCTCCCGCCGTACGCGCCAGACGAACTCGCCAGCCGAAAGGCGGGACGGGCTGGCCCGGCTCCAGCTCAGGTGGCCTGTCTCCATCCCTTCCTCGACGGCAAGGCCGAGAGCGGCCGCCCGGTGCGAGAACGTCTGGAGGGTCTCGTCAAAGGCGAAATAGGCGGCATGCTCCCCGGCGGCCACGGCCGCCATGGCATAGCGGACCGCCATGGACGACTTGCCCACCCCCGAGGGCCCAACAAGCATCGTCGTCGTGCCGCGGTCGAGGCCGCCGCCCAGCATCTCGTCGAGACTGGCCACTCCGCTCGGCAGGGGAGCGCCCACGACCGGTGTCCTGTGCTCCTCCGCGATGAGGCTCGGGAAGACGAGCACCTCACCGGTGACGAGGGCGAAGTCGTGCCAGCCGCTCTGGTAGTCACTGCCCCGCATCTTGGCGACCCGCAGCCGCCTGCGGGCTGCGCCGTAGTTCCGCTCGATCTGCTCGAGTGAGATGACGCCATGAACAAGGCTGTGCAGATCCGCGTCGCCTCCCGAAGTCAGATCGTCGAGGACGAACGTCGTGGCCTGACGGCCCTGGAGGAAGCGCTTGAGTGCGAGGAGCTGCCGGCGGTAGGGCAGTGGATCCTGGGCGAGCAGGCGCAGTTCCGAAAGGCTGTCGATGACGATCCGGTCCGGCTTGGTCGCTTCGATGCGCTCGGTGATGGTGCGCATCGTCTCGCCGAACTCGGCTTCCGCCGGGTAGAAGACCGTCTGCTGCCGATCGAGTTCCGCCTCGGCCGGAACGAGTTCGAAGAGGTCGATGCCCTCGAGCGACCATCCATGGGAGGCTGCCGAAGCGGTCAGCTCCTCCGCCGTTTCCGAGAGGGTGACGTAGAGGCCGCGTTCGCCATGGGCAATCCCCTCCAGCAGGAAGCGCAGCGCGATCGTCGTCTTGCCTGAGCCCGGCGCGCCCTCGAGAAGATGCAGGCGGTGACGCGGCAGACCTCCCCGCAGAACGACATCGAATTCGGGGATTCCCGTCCGCAGGATCGGCCGCGACAGTAGTTCCGACATACGTTCTTCTCTGCCCCGGGAAAGCCGTCAAATGTGGCGATTGGTCCCAATGCGCTTTCCATGGGGTCCTGGACAGCCTCGGATCCCATCAAAACACAGTGGCGACCCGTGCCGGCACCGGTCGGCGGTAGCGTCCTGTGAATCCCTCCGTCTGCCGCGTCCCAGTCTGCCATACCGAGACCTTCGTCCGGAGCCGCTGCAGGGCTCTGATGCTCTTTCCATATACGTAAATTATAGATGAAAAATCAGAATTTTAGAGCGTGATTTGAAATTCAAATCCGATCTTCACTTGGCTTACTCTGCCACCTTGCCAAACACCCCCCGGCGACTGCGTCGCGCCCGCGCAACCGGCGCCCTATATTCCGTCCGCTAATCCCCATTTTGGGACGGAACGGCTTGCTCGTGCCGCACGGAGGATATACTATTCATCAAGTATATCCTCAGGAGATCGCCATGCAGGTCAGCCGCTGGGGCAACAGCCTCGCCGTCCGCCTCCCCGCCGCCGTGGTGGAGGCTTTGGGCCTGCGCGAGGGCGACGAGGTCGCCATCGAGGTGGCCGACCCCCACACCTTCCGCGTGGCCCGCGACCGCCGCCGCGACGAGGCGATCGAGGCACTGCGCGGTCTCGGCTGGCACCTGCCCGACGGCTTCCGCTTCTCGCGCGAGGAAGCCAACGAGCGCGGCGGATGAGCCGGCCCTTCCTCGACACCAACATCCTGCTCTACGCCGCCCTGCAGCCGGATCCGCGCTCCGAGACGGCCCGCGGCCTCCTGGCCCGGGGCGGCCTGGTCAGCGTCCAGGTGCTCAACGAGTTCACCGCCGTCGCCCGCCGCAAGCTGCGCCGGCCCTGGCCCGAGGTCAGGCAGGCGCTGGCCGCCATCCGGACCCTCTGTCCGGCGGCGCCACGGCCGCTGACCGTCGCGACGCATGATGCGGCCATCGGGCTGGCGGAAAGGCTGGGCTACACGATTGACGATGCCCTGATCCTGGCCTCGGCCCTGGAGGCTGGCTGCGACACGCTCTTCTCCGAGGATCTGCAGGACGGGCAGGTGGTCGAAGGGCAACTGACCATCCGCAACCCCTTCGCCGCGCCATGAGCGACGCCGGCTCCCCGGCCCCGCCCAGCCCGCACGCGGAGGGCAGCCTGGTCCTGCACACCACCCTGCTGGGCGACCTGGTGGTGCCGGGTGGCGCCGCCCGCGCCGCCGAACTCCGCGAACTCGCCGCCCAGGCCGCCGTCTACGCCACCCGCGCCCGCGGCCCCGGCACCCGCCGCGCCTACCGCTCCGCCTGGAGCGGCTACGAGCGCTGGTGCCGCTCCCTCGGCCGCGAGCCGCTCTCGGGCGATGCCAACACGCTCGCCCTCTACGCCACCGCCTGCGCCAGCCGCGGCCTGAGCCCGGCCAGCCTGCGCGTCCACCTCGCCGCCATCCAGGCTGCCCACCGCCTGGCCGGCGTGGCGCTGGATCCGCGCGAGCCGCGGCTGGCCATGGTGCTCGAGGGCATCGCCCGCAGCCATGGCACCCGGCCCCGCAGGCGCGCCGCCGCGGCCGGCCCGGACGCCCTGCGGCTGATGCTGGCCGCGCGTCCGCCCGGCACCACCCCGCTCGGCGCCCGAGACCGGGCGCTGCTGCTGGTGGGCTTCGGGGCGGCATTGCGCCGCAGCGAGCTGGTGGGTCTGGCGCTGGGGGATGTGGAGACCGTCCCGGGCCGGGGGCTGCGGGTGCTCATCCGCCGCTCCAAGACCGACCAGCGCGGCGCCGGGCAGGAGGTCGCCGTCTGGGCCAACCCGGCCGAGCCGGGCTGCTGCCCGCTGGCGGCGCTGGAGGCCTGGCTGGGTTTCCGGAAGGGGGCTTCCGACATCACCGGCGGGGGCTCCGATCGGGAGCGGCCGCTCTTTGTGGGCATGAGCAAGGCAGGGAAGCTCTCCACCGCCGCGCTGTCGGACAAGGCGGTGTGGCGGCTGGTGAAGGGGGCAGCCGAGGCGGCCGGGCTGGAGGGGTGGGAGCGCTTCTCGGGGCACTCTCTGCGCGCAGGGCTGGCCACCGCGGCCGGCGAGCAGGGCGCCGACCTCGCCCAGGTCATGCGACAGACCCGGCACCGCTCCGCCGAGGTCGCGCTGGGCTATCTGCGGCCGGCGGATCTGTGGCGCAACAACCCCACGCAACGGATCTGGAAGAACGCCGAGGAGGGCTGAGGTATGAAGGCGGCTTCACCGATCGGCGCGAGCGGCGCGTTGAACCAACCGTCCCAACAGATACCGGAAGACAGGGCATGCATCTCGACACTATCGCCGAACTGCTGAGCGGCATCGCCGAAAAGCCTGGCGCCGTTCTGGTCAGCGGCGCCGACACGCTCGTGCCCGGCCCGCTGTATGTCATGGGCTTCAATCCGGGCGGCAGTGCCGAGGGCGACGGTACGGCGGAGAGCCTCACGATCGGGGCATCGATCGAGCGGTCACGGGGAAAGGTCGCGTGGAACGAATGGGTCGACGACAACTACGGTGGCTCAGGCCACAGCATATTGCAGAGCAGGATCTGCTCGGTCTTCAAGGAACTGAACGTCGATCCACGGAAAACCCTCTCCACCAACGCCCTTTTCGTGAAGTCGAACGACGCGGGCGCGCTGGAAAGACCGTGGGACCTGTGGTGGCAGCACTGCTGGCCGGTGCACCGGTTCCTCCTGCATGTGGTGCGCCCGGCCGTGGTGGTCTGCCTGGGCAACGGCGAGGCGCTCAGCGCACTGGCACTCCTGCGTCATCCCAGGCCAGGTCAGGGTCGAAGGTACGACGTACACTGGGTGCCGTCCGATGCGGACCAGTCGGCGGACGGGCAATGGGAAGAGAAGGTGACCTTCGACCTCGGCGAGTACGGCCAGCATTCCTGCGCGATGCTGGGGCTGCCCCATCCGAGCCCAAGGGTGAGCAGGGGCTGGCCCCTGACGGACAGAGCCAGGGAGAAGATCGCGCAGGCGCGCGACAGGATGCGGGGATGGCAAGCTTGAGCCGCTTCCGTCGCCCCACGGATCCTCGCCCCCTGTCCGGAGTGATCCACAGCCGGGATCAGGGCACATTGCGGATCGCGGAAGGGTGACCCGCGGCAGGAAGCCCGGATGACGCAACCCTCCATCGGCATCTTCTGGGGCATCGTCGGAGCTGGCCAGCAGCCAGCATTGCTGGTCGACCTCGTGCCGCTTGCGGGCGGAGAAACCTACGGGGAGTTCCTGACCCATGGCGGCCACTACGAATACTGGACGAAGCTGGCCAGGATGGGAGCGTCAGGCCTGCGTCGCCTCGGACTGCCGGGCGCACCGCTCTGGTCGGAGTATGAGGAGTGGCCGCGCGGACGTGTCGTCTATCACATCCCGACGCGGCGCTTCGTGATCTATGCCGACCGTAAGCTACGTACACAGCCCTGGATGGACCGCATCCTGGCACGCTTCGCACTGACCGAGGCGGAGCACGAACTCCGCGGAGACCCGCACTACGTCGTCGGGTCTGAACAAGCTCCCTGGCACTGATTTGCTTGGGAGAATTGTTGGTTTGGGCGCTCCGGAATTGCAGGGATCAGTTGGAACCATGCGATAATCCTGCGATTCTGGCGGGCATGAAGCATCGTCCCCGCCCTTTGGAACAGGCCGACCTGCTGCGGCCACGGCTGGTCGACATGATCGATGGACGGCATGAGCTGGTCCGGCTCGCCGGGTTGATCGACTGGCCATGGTTCGAGCGGGAGTGGGCGGGCTTCTTTCCAGCTGGTGAGGGACGGCCCGCCACCCATCCGCGCCTGGTGGCGGGGCTGATGTACCTGCAGCACGCCTTCAACCTTTCGGACGAGGCGGTGCTCGCCCGATGGGTGGAGAACCCGTACTTCCAGCACTTCACTGGCGAGACCTGCTTCCAGCACCGCCCGCCCATTCACCCCTCCTCGCTCAGCCGCTGGCGCGGCCGCATCGGCGAGGAGGGCGTGGAGTGGCTGCTTACCAAGACTATCGAGGCGGGTCGTGCCTGCGGGGCCGTGACGTCGCGCAGCCTGTCCGAGATCGCGGTGGACACCACCGTTATGGAGAAGGCCATCGCGCATCCGACCGACAGCCGCCTTTACGAGAGGGCCCGTTGCGGCATTGTCACGTTGGCCAGCTCTGGCTGGAACGAACTCGTCAGGCGAAGCTGGCGGCATGCCGTCCGAGGAAAGCGTCATGTTGCAGGGCGCGATCGGCAGCCTCACCCGATGAGCCACGAGACCGGTTTCCGTCGCAGAGGGCGCGAGGCTGCTCACCAGGCGGCCGATGGCCTCCAGGCAGCCTCAATCTCCCGCCATAGGCCACTGCGCGGGCTTGAGAGAGCGAGGCCGGGCTGTCGATTCCGGCCACCGCGTCTCCAGCTCTCGTACAACCTCGTCCAGCGCTCTCCGGTAGAGCTCGCGGTCGTTGCACGGCTTCGGCACACGGCTTCGCTTCAGACGCCCGCGCAGGACCGCATCCTCGATGGCGATGCGCGAGACGTGGAGGTGCGCTCCAGCCGATTTCCAAACCATCCGGGTCGTCTCCCGCTCCTGCAGGTCGGGGCCCCATTCCGGATCCCGGACGTAGGCCATCACCTTCGGCCAGACCTCGTCGGCGGTCGTCGCAACGGTGGCCGTCACGATGCCAGCAGCGGTCGGGACGTCGAACCTGTGACAATAGACCGCGAAGCCGTTTGCATCGTCGCCGGTGGGCCTCACGGAAACCGGGCTCCAGGCCCCAGGCGTGCCGACCGTTCGAGTGCCGACCTGCGACAGAAGTTCGTCCATCCACGCTGTGAATTCCGGGTCGACCTCTGCCTTCGCCTTCTCGGCCGCCTGCGCCCTCTCCTCGGGTGTCATCCGCGCGTTCCGTCGGATGGTGACCCGGATATTCTCCCTTGCCTTCGCGTAATCGGCGTCGGTCTTGCACGCACCTTCCGGCAAATAGCGTTGCAAGATGTACTCGGCGACCTGGACGTAATCGTCCTCAGTAAAGGCGTTCGGCGCGAGCGCCTCAAGGCGGCGCTTCACCCGCTCGCGCTCCTCAACGCTCCAGCGATGCCACGGACCATCAGCAGGTGAAGGAGCCCCGTGACCAGCTCCTGCTGGGAGCCCCAGGCTCCTCTTGAGCCAGCTTACGACACTCATCCGCCCCTCTGTGCGTGTGGTGCTCGGCGGCTGGGTGACTGGTACGGCATCTCGACGCTGGACCAAATTTGCTGCCAACTTTGCGCCTTGAATGGCGGGAGACCGTCGAGGCTCACCGATAGCTTGCCCGAGCCGGGCAGGTACGAGTCCTTCGAGCAATTTCATTACCGCATCGTGCCGACCCCAAGACGGCCAGGCGAAGCTCTGTTATGGACCATTCTGCTTCCAGGTTGGGTGGACCACAAGTTCAAATAAGGCAGCAAGAAGTTGGATGGGCCGACGGCAGCAGAGGTTGGAACATACGAGGAGGACCTGAAGCAGGTCCTCTCCTGTTCGGACGACGCAGATGCGATGGATGGCGGTTACGAGCTACCCGTCATCGTCGTGGATGACCCCTGGTCCAGCAAGGCGGTGCGCCGTGCTCTCCAGCAGACGTGCCGCCGCCAGTTTGGTTCTGCGCGTCTTGCTGACGACGAGCTTCAGCAGGCCTGCCCGGTCCTGATGGGTCTGGCGGAACAGGGCCCCAACCTGCTGGCCCTGCTGACCATGCCACAGGAGGCCCTGGACAACATCCGAGCAAACCGCCCTGATCTCAGGCCCTTCCTCGATGTGGCCGCGCGCTACCTGCTCGGTGCCATGCCCCTCCGTGAGGCATTCGCCGGTTGCACCTCTCTCGCATCGCTGTGCCGCACCCGGCTCGCCAGGAAAGGGGGCGACCACGAGCGGGCCCTGGAGCTTTGGCGGCTCCGTCTCCAGGGGCTCACAGGGCATGAGGTGGCGGACCGTTCAGGGGTGTCCCATCAGCGCGTCTACCAGATCAATGTCTACTCCAAGGTCGCCTTCCTCCGCCGCCTCGAAGCGGCCTGCAATGCCCCGCTGATCCGCTCCCTGTTCGTGCACCACCTGGATGCCGCCGGTCTGAGCGTGATGCGGGCGGCCTCCAGCGCGGATGGCGTCATCCGCCGACGCGATATTGAACGCCTGACCTGGGAAGTGCTTCCGGCCGAGGACGCCTTCGTGCTGGCGGCCGTGCAGGACGTCCGGGGAGATGCAGCGCCGGAGCTGGCGCAGCTCCTCGCCTGGGAGACCAGGTGCGCGAGCCCGCTCGCCGACGGCTGGACCCTCCTGCCGCTGGTCGAGGCCGACGTGGCTGCGGTGCGGGAGGCATACCAGGCCACCGCACTCGGCGGATGGCTCGCCCTCGCGCCGGATATCGCCACCCGGACCGGGCTGGGGGAGGCCCAGCTTGCAGCGGCCCTCCGCTTCGCCGGGATGGCCCGCCTCGGCGAGGCCGTCATCCCTTCTAAAGCGCGGCCCTCCGAGCGGCGCATTGCGGCGGCAGCCGGGATCCTCCATGCCGCACCCCGGCCGCTGCATGCAACAGAGATGCTGGACACCCTCCTCGGTACCGACAACCCGGCGCTGAAGGAGGTCTCCTACCGTACCCTCATCCTGGACCTGCAGGACGAGCCGGAGATCTTCCGCCAGCACGGGGGGTCGGTCTTCTCGATCATTGGCAGCGCGCATGTCCTGAACGGCGACGAAGATCCCCGCCCCGCGGTGCCGGAGGCGTCCTTCGACGAGATGGCGACTGCCTGGACCCCGCCGGGGCAGCTCACGGCTGTCCCGTGGGCCGCCGCGGACTACGCGGGGGACTTCGTGGCGGATGTAGCGGTGACGCTCCGGGAGCGCCGGGTCCTGAGCGAGAGGAGCGAGGTCTCCGTTAGCGAGCTGATCCTCCCTGAGGAGGAAGAAGCTCTCCTGCGCTGGGCGAGGGACGCTGCCGCGCCCCTGCACGAGACGACGGGGGCAGGGCGCGCGGAAATCGGCATGGTCCTCTTCGCGGCCCACAGCGCGGCGGCGCAACTCTCCGATGCGGGTGGCCGCGACACCTGGAGGATCCTGCCCGACGTGGCGGGGCCCGGCGTCCGCGGGTTCATGTTCGACGGGGAGGTGCCGCGGGGGCGCATGCTCGATGCGATGGTCCGGGCCACCGACTCGCTCGGCCTGAGGCGCCCCTGGTCCTTCAACTGCGACCATTGGATCACCGCGTTCCGGCTCCAGTGCGGCTTCCACCGCGGGGACACCGCGCTCCTGCGGGACTGGATCCTCGACCCGGTCAACCTTCCTGCCGCCGTCCGCCTGATCTCCCGGGATCCCGCCTCTGGAATGTCGCGCCTGCTGGCCGACATCCGCCTTGCGGTGGCGGGCCGCCTGGCCGCAGGGGAGGTGCATGCCCGGCATGCGGGATCCCCCTGGTGGCCAGGATGGAGCGCGGAGGAGTTCGCCAAGGCACTTGTGCCGGAGCAACGCGTCTACCAGCCCAGACCCTACGTCCCGGCGCCCAGGACCCCGGCAAGCGAGGAGCCGCCGGAGGACCTGCTGGGTTCCAGCGCGGTGGCACCATCTCCTGGCGGCGCCAAACCAACGGCAGCCGACGCGGCCGAAGGCATCCGCTGGCAGCTCTCCGTGGCGCCCGGCGCGGTGGGCTTCCGCCTGCAGCTTCCGTCCTCTCTCTGCTATGGCGAGGGTGCTGTCACCGTGCTCTGCGGCGGCGCCAGGGCTGGCGGCCATGTCGGCACGGACGGTGCAATCACCTGGTACGCCGAGGATAATGCTCTTCTTCTGCCGCTCGCCGGGCCGCGGGTGCGGAGCATCGAGGTCCAGCGCGATGGCAGGACCCTGGACTCCTTCGACCTCGAGCTCTGGGCCGCGGACGCCTATCTCCGCCTGATCGACCTCCGCACGTCCCGCCCGGTCCTCATCGACCCGTTCCGCTCGCGGCTGTCCCCCTCCGCCCCGGTAGCCCTGCTCTGCCACGAGGCTCTCGCCCTCTCGCATGCGCCTCCGGAGGAGCGCCGCCTCAACACCGAGCATCGTCTGATGGTGTTCCCCGGCGGCCTGCCGGACGGCTTCGCGGTCTCCTGCGAGGGAGAGGTCGTTTGGCAGCCCACGCCGCCGGATCCCGGCCGTGAGGTCGTCGACCTGCCCGGCGTGTCCCTGACCGGCGACGCCTCACCCGTCGCCTGGGGTGAGGGGATCCAGCTCCAGCCTGTCGGGCTCCCACAAGGATTCGAGCCGACCCGGGCCGTGATCGGCGGCCAGTCGCTGCGGCCGGTCACCCCCGAGCAGGGCGGCGGCTGGGCCCTCGGTGGCTACCGGGTTCTGCCTGGGGCGTCGCCACTGCTCCGCCAGGGACGCCTCGACGGTCTGCTCGACGGCCGCAAGGTGAGCATCCCGCTCGCCGTTGCCTTGCGCCGAACGCCCAGGGGCGCGGCGCTGCACGACGGCGAGCGCTGGCAAGGAATCCCTGAGGGGTTCTGGCTCGACCGCTCGCGTCATGCCGGGCAACGTCTCTGGGCGCCGCGCGCCGAGGGTGATGACGTGCCCTGGGTCATGTTCGAGGGGGCGCGGCCCGTCGCGGCCGTTGGCCAGAACGGCGTCCATGTCGGCCGCAGCCTCTTCGGCCTTGGGGAGATGGTGGGTCTCGGCCGGGGCGGCTTCGACCAGTCCAACGCCCCTCTCAGGGTGGCACCGTGCCGGGACACCGGCATGATCCGCAGCGTCTCGCTCACCCCGGAAGGCGCCGTCCTTCACCTGAGCGCGCAGCTTGGGAGCCATGTCGAGCCGCGTGCCACCGCTTGGTGGAATGCTGGCCCGCAGCCGCTTCCTGCCGTACTGGCGCCGGACGGGGCCTCGGTGCGGGTGGCCTTCACGGGCGGCAGGCCATTCGGGATCGTCCTGTCCGCCGACACCGAGTGGCTTGGCACCGCCTACCTTGTCCAGGCCGCGGGAGCCATTTCGCAGCTGCTGCTCGCGCCTGACACCGCGGCGGCGCTCGGCTTCGCCCTGGACGCACGCCTGCCCGTGCTCCTTGATCAGATCCGGAAGGGCCTCGGGATCCTGCTCGGCCGGAATCCGAGCCTCGTGGGTGTCCTTCTCTCGCGGCTCGGCAACCCGGTCTCCCAGCACGCCGCCGCTGTGCTCCTGGGCACCTGGCAGCCTCCGGCAGAGGTCGCGCGCTCCATGGTGCAGGCCCATCTCGCAGGGTCCGACGCCCCTGGGAGAGCCTCGACAGACCTCGAGCGCCTCGGCGCGATCGTGCCCACCGCGCTGCTCCGGGTGCTGCCCTATGGCTGGGATCTGCTGTCCCGGGGCGAGCGGCCTGCGGTGCTGGCAGGCCTCGCGGTCAGCCCACTGCCGCAGGTCAACCTTTCCCGCTTGGCGCAGGGCGTGGGTGTCTCCCTGCCGGAGGTGGAGGAAGGTCTGCTCGCGGAGGCGGTCTCAGCGACGCGCTGCGACCCGAACTTCCTCGCCTCACGGTCCGAGGCGAGCGTGCTGTCCCTCGCATGGCGCTTCCTCACCGACACCAAGGCGACCGACATGCCGCGGACGCTTCAGACCGCCCTGACCCTGCCCTCGCTGCGGCGCTGGCTGAATGCAGCCCTGCTCCGTCGGCTCATGAACGAAGCCCGGTGACCGTATGCAGCTCGAGACATCGCTCCAGATCGACGCCCTCCGCACCCGTGCCGCGGTCGAGGATCGTCTTGTCGAAATGGCGTCGGCCGGGAACTACCTGCGGTCG
>NZ_CP015587.1 GCF_001941945.1 Roseomonas gilardii
GCCATCAGCCCCTCGCGGTAGAGCTGGTGCGCCCGCCGCAGCAGGGCGTGGTCGGCCGGCGCCGCCGGATCGAGGTCGGGCAGCAGCGACAGGAAGGCGGCACAGGCCTCGGCCCTGGGCGACTCCCGCAGCCGCAGCAGCGTCTCGCGCGACCAGTCGGCATAGCCGAGATCCAGCAGCGGCAGGTCGAGCAGCCATTCGCCGGGGTAGTCCATCAGCTCCAGCCGCACCCGGCGCAGCCCGAAGCGCCGGGCAAAGCCGCCGGGGCGCTCCAGCAGCAGGTCGAGGCCCAGGAAGGCGAGCCCGTCGGTCGGCGCCGGCCAGGCGGGCGTCTTGCCGGCGAGCTCGGCCAGCTTCTCGGGGTGGTCGAAGACCACGCGGTCGCCGCTGCCGGGCGGCACCACCTGCACGCCGCGCAGGCGTGAGCCGCCATCGGCGGTGCGCAGCAGCCGGGTCAGCCGCGGCAGGGTGTCGCGCCCCTGCCCCAGCGCCAGCAGGTTCTGCACCAGCGAGGTGATGAACACCGTCTTGCCGGCCCGGCTCAGCCCGGTGACGGCGACCCGGACCAGGGTCTCGTTCACCGCGGCGTCGCCGTAGTCCCACACGTCCCGCGCCGCGTCGCGGGTGGTATCCCTGAGCCAGCCCAGCATGCCCTGCCTTTTCGAGCGCCAACCGCCGGGGGCCGCGCCCCACCCCGCGAGGCGGAGGGCAACCCCCGGTAGTACATACTATAGTTGATAAACTTCCGGTGGCCATGCGGCCAATGCAGCGCGCATGGACATGCGCCGGCTGGTGGGCCGCAACTTCGCGAGGATCCGGCGCGAGAAGGGCCTGACGCAGGAGCAGGTGGAGGAGCGCTGCGGGCTGAGCCAGCAGTACCTGAGCGGGCTGGAGCGGGGTTTGCGCAACCCGACCGTGGTCACGCTGTTCGAGATCGCCCAGGCGCTCGGCGTCACTCCGGTCGACCTGATCGGGCCGGACGAAGCCGACCCCTCCCCGGAAGAGCCAGGCGGCAGCCGGTAGTCCTTGAGCGATAAGGCGCTCGAAGCTACATAGCGCTCATGATGATCGACCCCGACCAGATCCGTGCGGCTCGGGCCCTGCTGCGTATCGAGCAGCGGGATCTGGCGATGCGCGCGCATGTCTCCGTGGCGACGGTCCGCCGCCTGGAGGCAGGCCAGGATGCGGCCAGAGTGACGCCGGTGATCCTGGAGAGCGTACGTCAGGTCCTGGAGGAAGCCGGAGCCGAGTTCATCGAGGGCGGCGTGCGCCGGCGGCCGGTGGCCCACACCGATGCCGGGATACTGTTCGAGGAGTTGCGGGCCATCAGCCTGCGCAGCGCGGCGAAGCTGCGGGACCAGGCAGAGCCGCTGACCGAGGCGGATCTCTACGACGAGGATGGCCTGCCCGCATGATCGTCGTGGACAGCTCGGCGCTGATCGCCATCCTGCGGCGGGAACCGGAGGCGGATGTCTTCCTGCAAGTCATCATCAAGGCCGGGCCATGCTGCCTGTCCTCGGTCAGCCTGCTGGAGACGAGCATGGTGCTCGCCGGCCGCAGCGGGGATCCGGCGGCCTGGGAGGGGCTGGATACCCTGATCGCCCGGGCCGGCATGCAGGTCGTGGCACAGGACCGGGAGCAAGCGGAGGCCGCCCGGAAAGTGTTCCTGCGCTACGGCAAGGGGCGTCACCCGGCCGCGCTCAACCTCGGTGACTGCGCCTCCTACGCCCTGGCCAGGTGCCGGAACCTGCCATTGCTGTTCAAGGGCGAGGACTTCCCGAGGACAGATGTCGTTCCAGCCATTCCGGCGTGAGCAATGGGTTAGACCAAACGTCCGTCTGAGGCGGCGTAGGCAAACTTGTTCTCCAGACGCTGTGCAGCATACCGTCGTCCTTGGCAGCCTACGCTAACGACCCCGCTCCCCACGCGCCATCGTCGTCCGTCCCGCCCCGCCCAGTCCGCCAACCCAAGGCATCCAGCGTCTCACCGCAAGCTTCGTGCATCACAGCCTATACGGTTCAACGACAACAGGATTGCTCACCTGTTCAGGTCATCTTTTGTGTTTTCGCTATCAAGATAACTAGCTAACAGGATAACAAGCTGAACGGCTCAGTTGACTGTTGCGATATGTGCAGATAATTCAGTTCTCTATCCAGGGGGATAGGGATGCAGCATGAAGGTCTTAGTGACAGCGAGTCGAAAAGGCGGCTCGGGAAAAACCGTGGTGACCCGTCATCTTGCGGTCGCCGCGCTCCGCAGCGGCATCGGCCGAGTAGCTGTCGTGGACCTGGATCCCATGCGCGGTCTTTCCCGCTGGTGGCAGCGCCGTCCCGAGGATGGCCTCGAACTGGTGCAGCTCGCGCCCGAGGGTATACCCTCCTCTACTCATGAGGGCCGCGCTGCCGCAGCGCTGGCGGCCGCTCAGCATCTCGATGGCGCTATTCCCGCTCTCCGCGCCCAGGGTTACGGTCTCCTCCTAATCGACACCCCGCCCGCCGCGGATGAGATCGTCCGGCTCGCGGTCCGGGCGGCCGACTTGGTGCTGGTGCCGGTGCGTCCGTCACCGGATGATCTCGATGCCGTGGGGGAGACGGCCGACCTAGTCGCGAGCCTTAACCGGCCGATGGTCTTCATCATCAACAGTGCCACGAAGCGCGCCCGCCTAACGGGTGATGCCGCTGTGGCGTTGTCTCAGCATGGAACGGTTGCGCCTTCTACGCTGCACCGATCCGATGCCTATGCCGCCTCGGCGCTGGATGGTCTGACGGTTCAGGAGGCCGACCCACGCGGCGCTCCTTCAGGAGAGGTTTCTGTTCTCTGGGGGTATGTCGCCAAGCGGTCAGGTCTGCTAACGAGTGAGCCAGCTAACAGGCTAACAAAGCAGCCAGCTCTTCGAGTTGTTGATGGACGAAAGGGCAAGTGAGTTAAATGACGAAGCAGCCGACGCGCTTGTCATCGTTCTCCATCCCTCGCGAGCCTGCCAACCTGCAGGAAACCCAGGCTGCTGAGGATCCTGCTGCCGAGCAGGGAGCGGCACCAATTCCTCCACCAACTCCTGCGCCGGTTCCGCCGCGCGAAGTACCGGCGGTAGTCTTCCAAGCGGAGCCGGCCGACGTCATTACTCCGGCCGTTCGGCACCGGAAGCCGAAGGAGGCGGACATCCCCCGCACCCAAGTAGGCGCTCGAATTCCTGCGTCCCTGGCTGACCGGCTCGCGGACTATTGCCACTATGAGCGGGCAAGGCAGCAGGATGTGGTCGCACAAGCGATCTTAGAATTCCTGACCAAGAAAGGCTTCTAAGCCAAGGCTAAGGCGCCTGGGGACTTTGGTGATGCCCGAGTCGGCTAATCGGAACCCTGCCCCAGGTTCTAGGTATCCACACCCAAGTGGGGGCTTTAGTGAGCAAAGTGGGGACTATAGTGATAATTCCAGACGGAAAAGCTTGGCCTTCCCCGGGTTATCCCGAGGACTTTGGTGAGCAAACTAATAGTAGAATCTAATATCCTTCCTAGTAGTGGCTCACCAAAGTCCCCAGTTGGCGGAACCATCATTTCGAGGCAGGTTGCAGGCATTGAGAGGCGTGTGATGGCGCGGGTTCACCAGTTACTGACGGAGCATGGAAAGCAGGCTGCCATCGAAGCGGGTACTGAATCGCGCGATGTGATCGAAACTGCAGCGCGCTACCTATCCGAAGAGGACAACGCCCTCGCATTTGCCTTCAGCGGCTGGGCGCAGTGTGCGCTTCCTCATCGGCGTGTACCTGCTAGTGAAGTTTGGGAAGTGGCATCCGACCGGATGCGACTAGTTGTAGAACCAGGCCGCCGCCCATCAGGTCCTGACGGATCTGGCCCCCTAGAGCATGTTGGCGTCCCATTTGGAAGCTACGCTCGACTTATCCTCTTGTATTTGCAAACCGAGGCATTGAAGACGGGAAGCCCTGAGGTCGAACTCGGTCGGTCCTGGCGAGAGTGGATGTCTAGGATCGGCGTGCCGTGGGGTGGCAAGTCGGGCCATGGGGTGCGCGAGCAAGCCGAATTGCTCAGCCGGTGCCGCCTGACGTTTCACCTGATTGGACAGGGGCGGGCAGGGCTGGTCAACCAGCAAATCGTCGACCGCGCTTTATTCCTCGATACGCCAGATGGCGATCGCCAGGGTCGCCTCTCTCTGGAGACGGCTCGCCTCTCCGGGCCGTTTTTCGAACAGCTCCAGCGCCACCCAATCCCGCTGGAAGAGGGCGCGATAAAAGCCCTGTCCAACAATTCTGCGGCGTTGGATTGCTACGTCTGGCTAGCATACCGCCTGCATTCCCTAGAACGGCCGCGGCTGGTCACCTGGAGCGCCTTGAAGGCCCAGCACGGCCAAGGGTTCGCGAAGCTCTATCACTTCAAGTCAAAGTTCCCGGCCATCCTCAGCATGGCAACGGCCGTCTACCCCGATGCGGACATCGAGGTCACTGAAGAGGGTGTCGTCCTGAAGCCTTCCAGGCCGCCGGTGAAACCGCGCTTGGCTTCCTCCAGGTAGAACAGCGCTCACCAAAGTCCCCATACGGATGGTCGATACCTGAACCAGATGACCTCCGCATTGGGTTCACAGATTTCTGATGCACAAACGGTTGTGAGGACGCGTGCTCCTCCGGAGCGCCGGTCAAGCAACGGTCGGGTCGAGCACATGAACCGGAGCATCAAGGACGCGACCGTCAAGCACCTCCACTACGGCGATCACTCCCAGCTGCGATGAGCCCTGTTGCGGAAATCAGCGTGAGGACATGATGATTAGGTCTTTGATGTCCTGATCAGACGTAGGCGACGGTGTTGAGCATAGGGAATCTCGACCGTTAAGTTCTTCTGCCGTCATGAGAGGGTGCTGTAATGCAGCACAGGTCAGTCCAAGCCTGCCAGCCGGATTAGGCTCCCTGCCATGCCCTGCGCGGCCCGCGGTGACAGCTGCTGCGGCACTTCAGCGTTAACACCGCCTGGATCGCCTCATTGCTGAATGTCAGTGGCCGCCCTCGCCGTCGCGCGCCTTCGGGCGTCCGCCTTGTGCCGGTCCCTTGCTCATGCAGGCCTACCTGCAAGATTTACGGTTCATGCATTCGCCCGCTAAGCGGCTGAGTAGTCTGAGCCGAGCACGCGCGCCACGACCTCCGGAGCCGCCTCGATGACTCTGAGATAGGCCAGGGCTGGCGCATCCGGCCGGGAGCGGGCCTGCTCCCAATCGCGCAGTGTCGTCAGCGGAATGCCGAAGCGCTCCGAGAACTGCCGCTGCGTCTGATGCACCGACGCACGGATCGCCCGCACGCGGGCCGCGAAACCCGCACGGTCGTAGTCGGCCTCCGTCATCTCAGGAGGGGTGTCGGGATCGGCGGCGATCTGGCGCGCGATATCGGCGTCCGTGGTTGCGTCGATCTTGGTCCAGTCCGTCTCGGCCAGGGCCTGCGCCATCATCTCCGGGGTGACCTTCACTCTCGCTTCAGCCATTTCCGTTGCTCCCGCTCGTTCGCCTTCCGCAGGCTGATGACGCGGATCACATCGCCGCGCCGGGTGTAGGTGGCTGTCAGGAGGCGGCCGTTGACGAGACCGAAGACGGTCATGCGGGTCTCGCCATAGTCCCGCCGGGTGTCCTCGTACTCACCCACCATGCCCGCCAGTACATGCACGATCAGGAGAAAGGGAAGACCCCGTTCGGCCCGGTTCCGGGCGTCCTTCTCGGGGTCGAACTCGATCTCCATGGATACAAATGTACTGCCTGCCAGTACCCCTATCAAGGATCATCCGGTCGGCGTCAGGCGTGGGGGCTACGGAACCAGCCACTCCCGGAGCTTCGACCAGCGCCGGCGCATGCCCTGGTTGCGCACGGCGATCGCCAGGGCCCGCCGCTGCCCGAGCAGGACCACCAGCTTCCGGCCCCGGGTCACGCCGGTGTAGAGCAGCTTGCGCGCCAGCATCGCATAGTGCTGCGTGCTGAGCGGGATCACCACCGCCGGGTACTCCGAGCCCTGGGCCTTGTGGATGGTGGTGGCGTAGGCCAGCACCAGCTCGTCCAGCTCCCCGAAGCCGTAGGCGACCTCCCGCCCGTCGAAGACCACCGTGAGCTCGCCCTCCTCCAGGTCCTCGCCCGTGATCACCCCGAGGTCGCCGTTGAACACCTCCCGGTCGTAGCTGTTGGCCACCTGCATGACCTTGTCGCCGGGTCCGAAGGTCCAGCCGAAGCGCTCGACCCGCAACTCGCCGGGTGGGTTCAGCGCCGCCTGCAGCGCGGCGTTCAGCGCCCGGGCCCCCAGCCCGCCCCGGTTCATCGGGCAGAGCACCTGCACGTCGCGGATGGGATCCAGCCCGAAGCGCGCCGGGATGCGCTCGCTCACCAGGGTGAGCAGCTTGCGCACACCCTCCTCCGGCTCCTCCGCCCCGACGAAGAAGAAATCGCTGCCCGCCGTCGCCTCGAGCTCCGGCAGCTGACCGCGGTTGATGCGGTGGGCACTGGTCACGATCCGGCTCTCGGCCGCCTGGCGGAACACCTCGCTCAGCCGCACCACCGGCACGGCGTCCGAGGCGATGATGTCGGCCAGCACCTGCCCGGGGCCCACCGAGGGCAGCTGATCCACGTCGCCCACCAGCAGCAGCGCCGCCTCGTCGGGCAGCGCCCGCAGCAGGGCGCGCATCAGCGGCACGTCCACCATCGAGGTCTCGTCGGCCACCAGCAGCTGGCAGGCCAGCGGGTTCGTCTCGTCGCGCTTGAACCCACCGGTCTTCGGATCGCTCTCCAGCAGCCGGTGGATGGTCCACGCCTCCAGCCCCGTGCTCTCGCTCAGGCGCCTGGCCGCGCGCCCTGTCGGGGCGCAGAGCGCCACCTCCACCCCCTTGGCCCGGATCACCCGCAGGATGGCGTTCACCAGCGTGGTCTTGCCCACGCCCGGGCCGCCGGTGATCACCAGCACCTTGGAAGAGAGGGCCAGCCGCAGTGCCTCGCGCTGGCTCGCCGCCAGGGCCAGCCCGGTCCGCTTCTCCACCCAGGGGATCGCCCGGTCGGCATCGATGGCGGGCCAGGGTTGCCGGCCTGCGGCCAGCCGCCGCAGCCGCCCGGCGATCGCCTGCTCGGCGCGGTACAGCCCGGCCAGGAACACGCAAGGCTCACCCTCCAGCGTGTCGGCCACCACCTCGCCGGCTTCGAGTTCGAGAGTGAGAGCCGCCTCGATCAGTTCGGCCGGCACCTCCAGCAGCTTGCCCGCGAGCGCGGTCAGCTCGCCCACCGGCAGGCCGCAATGGCCCTCACCGGTGGCCTCGGCCAGGGCGAAGGAGATCCCGGCGCGGACCCGGATCGTCGCCGTGGGCTCGATGCCGAGCCTGCCCGCCACGGTATCGGCGGTACGAAAGCCGATGCCGCGGATGTCGCGCGCCAGGCGGTAGGGGTTGCCGGTGATCACCTCCACGGCCCGCGCGCCGTAGGTCTTGTAGATCCGCACCGCCCGCGAGGTGCCCACCCCGTTGGCATGGAGGAACAGCATGATCTCGCGGATCACCTTCTGCCCGGCCCAGCCGGCGACGATGCGCGCCGCCCGCCTGGGGCCGATGCCGGTGACCTCGCGCAGCCGGGCGGGCTCGGCCTCGATCAGCTCGAACACCGCCTCGCCGAAGGCCGCCACCAGCCTGGCCGCGTAGACCGGGCCGATGCCGCGGATCATGCCCGAGCCCAGGTACTTCTCGATGCCCTCGCGCGTGGTGGGCTGGGTGGCCTTGAGGAAGCCTGCCTTGAACTGCAGGCCGTGGACGCGGTCGTTGACCCAGGCGCCCGACATCTGCACCCACTCGCCAGCCGAGATCGAGGCGGCGTGGCCCACCACGGTGACAAGGTCGCGCTGCCCGCGCGCCTTGACCCACAGCACGCAGAAGCCGTTCTCGGCGTTGTGGTAGGTGACGCGCTCCACCAGCCCGGCCAGCGCCTCGGTGGGCGGGCCACGGTCCGCCGGGGCAGGGGAGGGGGCCGCGGTGCCGAGCATGCGCCTTCAGATAGGCGAGCAATAGTGTAGGTGCACCGGGCCCCTGCCTCCACCAGGATTGTTTGATCACCGAGGGAGTGAAGGCAGAGGTGCACCAGACGATCCACGGGCGGTGGACTGGCTCAACAGCCTTGAGTAACCCATCTCGATGGGTTATGCTGTACTCATGGTGACCGTGCTACGTGTCCACGGCCTGCGCGTGGTCATCTATGTCAACGATCACGATCCTGCCCATGTGCATGTCTTCGGGGACGGTGAGGCCAAGATCAACCTGATCGGCAGGGGTGGTCTTCCGGAGCTGGTCTGGGCTGAGGGCATGAGCCGCGGCGAAGTTCGCCGCGCCATGCAGGCCATCACCGGGCAACAGGCCGTCTTGCTGGCGCGCTGGGGAGAGATCCATGGCTGAACTGACCGACACGCAGATCGACGAGGCGCTGGCCCGGGGTGCGGCCGCGCGCCGGACGGAGCCCAGGGCCATTGCGGCACGCTATGACCGCCGGGCCGGGCGCGTGATCGTGGAACTGAGCAACGGCTGCACCTTTGCCTTCCCGGCACGCCTGGCGCAGGGACTGGAGAGGGCAACCGACGAGCAGCTGGCCGAGGTCGAGGTGCTGGGAACCGGCACGGGCCTGCACTGGGAGGCGCTCGATGCCGACCTCTCGGTCCCCGGTCTCCTGGCGGGACTGTTCGGCACCAGGGCCTTCATGGCCCGTCAGGCCGGGCGGGCTACGTCGCCTGCAAAAGCAGCGGCGGCGCGAGCCAACGGCGCCAGGGGAGGGCGGCCACGGAAATCCGCATGAGGCTATTCGGACCAGGAACATTGGCTTGATAGCGTCAAAAGGCCAAACGGTGAGATGGCTTGCTGTAGACAGGTAGCTACAGCTCAGAAGACTGGTTTGCAGAACTTGGCTGATTGCGTGGCAATGACCGATGCAGCCGCCGCCAACGTTCCAGTCTGCATTTTGGGACGGTCTAGCGGTCAGCTTGGCGAGAAAAGAGACGAGCGGCGCGAGACGGCCCTGTGCAGGACCGCACCCCTGCCTGAGTAGCGCACAGGCCCCGGAGTGAGCGCGTGGCCGGCAGTCGGTCGGCATCATGAGGTTGGGGAAGGATGTGATGTGGGCGGTCGGCGAGCTTCTGATGCCCGCTTAACCACAGCTGACCCCGCCTCAATCGTGATAAGGCGAGGGCCAAGGACTGATGTGGCTGCCCGTCCCTCGGCATCTGCTTAGTCGCGCCGACCATCCTTCTCATGCGCCACACCCTTGAAGGGCTTTCCATCCTGCCGCTGGTCCATGATGCGGCCCGTGTTGGTGTCGCGCTTGGCCCAGTTGCCGTTCTGCGGATTCTGGAACTGCGTGCGGTTGTCCACAGACCCGCGACGGAAGCCCTCTCCGGTGTTCTTAGCCATTCTCGTTCTCCTGTTTCAGGCCGTCCTGGCCTTCCGCATCGCTACCCCACTCATGACGCAACTTTCAACCGGAAAACGCAACTTTTGTCTTCTATTACACAACAAATTCTCTTATAAATGCACCAGTAAGACGAAATATCGCATCTGGAACTCGATGCCATGGATCACTTTTCCATCGTTCAGGCGCTCTGCCGCACGGCCCTGGCCAGCACGCCTGAAGTCTCCCCAGCGCTGCGCAAGCAGGTCGAACGCCTCCGAGATGCTCTGAAGGCGGAGGGCGATGAGAAGCAGGCCTCCTCCCTGGCGGCTATGCTGGCCTTGGCCGCCCGCCAGCATGAGATCACGCCAAGCCGCATTACCCAGTCACGCGCCGTAGTGTCAGGCGAGCAGCTGACAGCGACGTCTCCCCTACCGGTGGACCGGGAGACCTCGGCACCCCTGGTAGAGATCATCATGCCGGGGCAGCTCCGCGCGGAGCGGCCGATCTTCAATCAGACCGTTGAGGGGGCCGTGGCAACCATCACGGACGAATGGCGCAACATGGAAGCGCTGTCCGCAGTTGGCGAGGAGCCGGCCCGCACTTGCTTGATCTACGGGGCGCCTGGGACCGGCAAAACGCACCTTGCGCTATGGCTGGCCAGCCAACTCGAATTGCCGGTGGTGCTCGCCAGGATCGATGGTCTCGTGTCGTCCTTCCTCGGCACCACGGCACGTAACCTCGGCAGCCTGTTCGCCTTTGCGAACCGGTATCGCTGCCTTCTGATGCTCGATGAATTCGATGCAGTGGCCAAGCTGCGCGACGACCCCCAGGAAGTCGGAGAGATCAAGCGCGTTGTAAACGCACTGCTGCAGAACCTGGACGGACGCCGTGAGGTGGGCTTGACCATCGGCATCACGAATCATCCCAAGCTTCTGGATCCAGCAGTTTGGCGGCGCTTCGAAGTGCAGCTGCAAATCCCACTTCCCGACTTCAATGTGCGGGTTGAGATCGCGCGCCGCTTCATGCAGCCAGTGACCACCCCGGATAGCCACCTGCGACTGATTGCATGGTTCGCCGAGGGCGCTTCCGGGGCCGAGATCGAGGCCATCGTCCGCACGTACAAGAAGGCTCGCGCCGTGCAGGGTTCAGGCGAGCAGGTGGGCATGCTTGAGACGTTGAGGCGGTTTGCTGCCCTTAACAGCGGCCGGGTGCAGGCCGAGCGTCTCACACTGCTCTCCGAAGATGGCAGGAAACTGGTCGAGGTTCTGCACAACGACAAGGAACTTAGATTTTCCTACTCAGATATCGGGGAAATCCTTGGTCGAGACAAATCAACGGTGAGCCGCCTCTTGGGAGGCACGACCGGCCGCAAGAAGAGGGAGATCGCTGATGGTTAGCCCAATTCAGATTGTCTTAAATCCTGAAAATTACGAGAAGGCCAGGGACGGAGGTGGTGGTGGCGCACACACGGACTTCTTCTTTGGGAAGGACGTAGAGTTCAAGCGTCATCAGCGCACGCTGAACAAGCAACTCAATGGCCTCGCCGACGCCCTGAAAGCGCAGCGGGATACTGATCTTGGATACGTCAAGGTCAAGCTGCGGCGGGCGGCTTGGGCGAAGTCACATCGTCCATTTGCTCAGCTTTTCAAGGATCAGGTTACCCCACTCGTGGGAGGGCTCGATCTAGGTGAGCTGATCGTAGAAGCGAAGCCGGACCCTCTTCGTAGAGTTGCTGGTAAAGTGCTGGAGGCGGAGCCACAAAGCAGGACGCACATCAATCCCCAGACAGGCAAGACTGAGCCATATCCGTCAGTGCTGCGCAGTGAAGTAGGCGCTGTCGAAAGCGTAAGCCTGTACGGACCAGAAGACCGGGTTGAGTTCTCGGTAGACACGGCGGTGGACTGGCTTTCCCGATCGGAAACGGGTGGTGCCTACGAAGTTGAGCTTTTCACCAATGTCCCTCCTCGAGCGAGCTGGGATGCGCTGATGCGCCCTCAGAGGCGCGAGAGCGGCACGGAGCTGAGGATCTCCGCATCGAGTGGTGGCGATCGCACTGTCCTAGCGCCTTTCTCGTCCAGCAAGCCGCTTCACGGTAGGCTGCTCCACTTCCTCAGCCATCATCCCTTGGTGCGCAGCGTTGCTCTTCCCGGCATCATCGTGCGGGCCCCGGACCTACAGGGCTCCACGCAAGCTCAGCGCGGGTATCGATCCGTCCTCGACGGGTTCTTCAACGAGGTTGACCAAGCTGTCGGCGATGTCCGCCGGAGAAGCAGTGTTCGCATCTTCAACATGAGCCTCAATATCCAGAGGCCAGCGACCCCCAAGCACTATAGCAGTGACGCTGCCCGACTGGACCAGATCGCTGACGAGCATGGGGCCCTTCTCTTCCTGTCGGCAGGCAATACCAGCCCGCAAGGGCAGCGTGCCGAGTGGCCCCGTGATCTGCGGGCTGCTCTCGGTACGATTGCCGCAGCCCGGGATGATGGTTTGCTCACGCCCGCAGAGAGCTTCCGCAGCGTCGCCGTCGCAGCAGTTAATCCGCCTGGCTGCACGACGTCAGTCTCCTTCGCGCCAGCTCGTTACAGCCGTCGCGGACCAGGCGTTCGGTCTGGCTTCAAGCCGGATCTGGCGCATGTCGGCGGCTCCGGCTCTCCCCAGGCCCCTATGGGGCACGGCCTGTTCTCGACTTCCCCGACAGGAGGTTGCATCGACGGCTGCGGGACGAGCTACGCCTCGCCGCTGGTGGCGAAGACGGCCGCGGTCCTGGATCACCTGATCGAGGGCGAGGTATCCCGCGAGACACTGGTGGCGCTGCTCGTCCACAATGCCAGCCTGCCTGAGCCACTACGGGCGAAGGAGACCGCGCTCGTAGCCCGCCACCTCGTCGGCTTCGGCGTTCCGGCTACGGCCGAAGCCATCCTCAACTCAAGCGACCACGCGATCACACTCGTCTTCGCGTCGCGCATCAGGCCTGGACAGCAGATCGTCTTCCCCTTCCGCTGGCCTCCCTCCCTCACCTTGGACGGGAAGTGCAGGGGGTATGCCAAGCTCTCCCTGGCGTCGAGCCCACCCCTCGATGCGCGCTACGGTGCTGAGGTGGTCCGCGTGAACATCGAGGCGGCCCTGCAGCAGCAGCAGAAGGATGGCAAGTGGATGGGCCGCCTGAAGCCCATTCACCTGCCATTGAAAGCCGAAGGCCACTCCTATGAGGCGGAGCGCATCGAGCACGAGTTCAAGTGGAGCCCGGTGAAGTCCTTCCAGCACGAGATGAAACAAGGGGTAGGGCCGAGCATCGATTGGCGTTTGAGGGTGGGCTACATCACCCGCGCCAAGCAGCTGATGCCTGAGGAGGGTGTCCCGTTCACGGCCGTGCTGACGATTGCGGATCTCAAGGATGCTGCCCCCGTGTTCAACGAGATGCGGTTAGAGCTGCAGCGCCTCGGAGCGCGCATCGCTGATATTCGCACGGCCGCTCGTATCACCACACGTGTCTAGCTGCTTCGAAGCTTGTCGGTTACTTTCGAACGTCTAGCGCGCCCGAGAGGGCGCATGCCGCTGATCCGCGAGCGGGCCAACATGACGGGGCTCGATCCGAAATTCTCCTTCCTCGTTCAGCTTACAAGTGATGCGGGCCGGCTAGATCGAACTACACCGGGCGCGAAGCAGCTGCTTCTACTGGCGGTGTCGCAATGTCCGCTTCGATTCCACGTCCGAACTTGTGTAGGCGAGCGCCAATGTCGTGGAAGGGTCGTTTCAGATTGTGAGGTCTGGTCCCTCGCCGGACGGCGGGGGGGCCTTCAGGCCCCGGCCAGCCAATCCTCGCAGCGCAGCCCCTCCACGCGGCCGAATTCGCCGAGGTTGCCCGTCACCACCACCAGCCCGCGGCTGCGCGCGTGGCCGGCGATCATCAGGTCGTAGGGACCGATCACCCTGCCCCGCCGCTCCAGGCTCGCCCGGATCTCGGCCGTGTGCGCCGCCGCGTCATCGTCGAAGGGCAGCACGCTCAGCCTGGCCACGAAGCGCTCCACCTCGCGCCGCGTCTCCGCGGGCCTGGCCGAGCGCTCCGCCCCGTAGAGCAGCTCGTAGAGCACCACGTCCGAGGTGCAGAGCGCCGCGGCCTCCGCGTTGAAACGCCCCCGCAGACCGGCCGGGCGATCACGCAGCACCCGGATGCACAGGTTGGTGTCGAGCAGGTAGCGCAGCGTCACAGCGCCTCGCGTTCCTGCATCGCCGGCTGCCGCCGCTCGCCGAGGTCCAGGCCAGGGCCTGCGAAGAAGTCGTCCCACAGTGCGTCAGCCGGGGCGATGACGCGGCGGGGACCGTCGCGCAGGATCACCACCTCGCGCACGCCCTCGCCGAAGGCCACGCCCTTGGGCAGGCGCACGGCCTGGGAGCGGTTGGACAGGAACAGGGTCGTGCGGGCGGGCATGCTCTTCTCCGTGTATATCCCGGCAGTATATCTTTTCTGGATCGCCAGGAGCAAGCTTCGCCTGGGTCGCACCCCCTACCTGTCCCGGGGCTCCATCGTCCGGGAGCGCCAGTCAGCCGCTCTCGCCCTCCCCGACGTTCTTCCAGATCCCGCGCGTGGGGTTGTTGCGCCACAGGTCGGCTGGCCGCAGGTAGCCCAGCGCGACCTCGGCGGAGCGGTGCCGGGTCTGTCGCATGACCTGGGCGAGGTCGGCGCCCTGCTCGCCGGCCGCGGTGGCCAGCCCCGCGCGCAGCGAGTGCCCCGAGAAGCGCTCCCAACCCTCGAGCCCGGCTGCCTCCGCCGCGCCCTTCACCAGACGCCACACCGCCTTGTCCGACAGCGCGGTGGTGGAGAGCCGGCCCGCCTTGCTCATGCCGACGAACAGCGGCCGCTCCCGGTCGGAGCCCCCGCCGGTGATGTCGGGCGCCTGCTTCCGGAAACCCAGCCAGGCCTCCAGGGCCGCCAGCGGGCAGCAGCCCGGCTCGGTCGGATTGGCCCAGACGGCGACCTCCTGGCCTGCGCCGCGCTGGTCGGTCTTGGAGCGGCGCACCAGCACGCGCAGGCCCCGGCCCGGCACCACCTCCACATCCCCCAGCGCTAACCCGACCAGCTCGCTGCGCCGCAGCGCCGCCCCGAAGCCCACCAGCAGCAGCGTCCGGTCGCGGGCGCCGAGCGGGGTGGTGGCGGGCGGACGCGCGGCCAGCATCAGCCGCAGCGCGTCCGGGCCGGCCGCGGCGGCGCGCCTGCGGGGCCGGGTACCATGGCTGCGGGCGATGCCCTCGAGCACCATGGCGAGCCGCGGCTCGCGCGGATCCAGCGCCACCCCAGCCAGGCGGTGGGCGGCCTGGATGGCGGCGAGGTGGACGCGGAGCGAGGCGGGGCTGAGGCCGCGGCCGGCGCAGGCGGTGGCGTAGAGGGCGAGCGTGCCGGCATCGCCCGAGAGCGGCTCGCGGCCGAGGGAGCGGCACCAGCGTTCGTAGCCACTCCAGGCGGAGCGGTAGGCGCGACGGGTGCCGGGGCCGCGGGCGCGGGTGGCATAGACCGCGGCCCGGGCGGCGAGCTCACGGAGCTCGGCGGCGCGCGAAGCACCACCCGGCACCACGAGGTCGCCCAGCAGCGTGGTGTGCAGGACCAGGCTGCCGTCGGCGGCCGGAGTGGGCGGGGTAGGGGGCAGATCAGGGGGATCCGGGGTCTGCGGGGCATCCATGGAGGAGCGACGCTAGCCGGGGGCGGGGCGCGACGCAAAGGAATCCGTCCGCAAATGGGGATTAGCGGACGGAATGATGCGCGCTGGTTGCGCGGGCGCGGCGCGGTCGCCGGGAGCGTTCTACAGGGCGGCGGAGTAGCACAAGCGATACCCGTCTATCAGTTTCAGATTGACTTACAAAATACTGTTTTGGCATGTATTCTGGAAACGAATGCTTGGAGCTCAGAAGCCCTCTCTAGCGTCTTCAGACGGAGGTTTGGTGCATGGCAGGCTGGGATGAGGATGAAGGCGATCCGGACGACGGCAGCACGCCGCCCTGGGCCACGCGCCGGTCCGGTCCGCATCCGCCGGCGGCCGCCCCCGATCCCGCCCGGCTGCTGCTGCCCCTGGCCCGGGCCGAGGATCTGCTCTCGCGCCTCGACGCCCGCGCCGGGGCCGCTTCCGGGACGGTGCGCGAGGGCCTAGTCGCCCGCCTGGCGCTCGCCGAGGCGGCCGCCTGGCTCACCCAGGCGGGCTTGCCCACCCATCCGCACGACCTTGGCTTACGCGCCGCCGGCCTCACCGGCTCCTGGAGCGCCGCCTCCGACCTCCATCGCCTGGAGCAGGCCATGCCCGCCACCTGGGGCGGAAGCGACGGCGAGGTGGGCGCGGTCGCCGCCGAGCACCCGGTGGAGCAGGCGCTCGCCCTGGCCCGCCTGCTGACGCGGCTGCCGGTCTTTCGCGGCGATCCGCTCGACGAGGCGGAGAGGCTCGCCGCGGCGCTGCGCTCCCTGGGCGACAGCGCCTGGCCCGCGGCCATCGCCTCGCCCGGCGCCGCTATCCCGGACGTCGCGACCTGGCGGCGAGGCTGGCTGCGCACAGGGGAGGGGGTGCCAGCCCTGCTCGCCGCGGCGCAGGCCGCAGCCCGCTGGTTGCGCGAAGCCGGGGAAGGCGACCTCGCCCGGCCGGAGCCGCAGCAGGCGATCTTCCTGGCCGCCGTGCTGCTGAAGCGCCGGCGGCGGCTGGCGCAGGTGCCGCTGGTCTTCTGGAGTGGGGCCGGGCCGGGGGAGCGGCTGCCGCGACCCGCCCGGGATCCGGCCGCGTGGCCGGGGCTGTTCCTCACGCGCGTGGCCGCGGCGGCCCGAAAGGGGCTGGAGGTGCTCGACCGGCTGGAGGCGGCCCAACAGAAGATGGCCGCACTGGCTGAGGGCACGCGGCGCTCCTCCTCGCTGCCGGCAGCCGCCGAGCTGCTGCTGCGCCGGCCGCTCGTCACCGCGCCGCAACTGGCGAAGGACCTCGGCCTGACCCATCAGGGCGCGCTGCTGATCCTGGCCAGGCTGCAGGAGGCCCGGATCATCCAGGAGGTGACGGGGAGGGGGAGCTTCAGAGCATACGCAGTGTGGAGGTGATCGAAGCAAATGGAATGCAACATTGCGGCACCACTTTCGAGGGTCTTCAGGGCTTTCAGAAAATTTGCGTGAGGCAGCACGTGATAGAGAAGAAGTTCGTCGTCGCAGCCGAGGTTAAAGAAGGATGCCGATGAGATCCGGCCTTCCAGGCCGAGCCAGCTCATCTGCGTCATGGCAGCGTGTTCCTCAACCGGCCAGGGAGGGCATGTTGGCGCGCAGGATCAGCCGGTTCTCCTGCGCCACGATCAGGTCGGCCGAGGCCTTGAGATAGGCGGGCCAGTCGGGGTCCCGGTCGCGCTCGGCATGGCGGCGCTGGAACTCGCCCATGTCGTCGAAGCCCCAGAGATGCACCACCTGGTTCAGCGGCCCGACGGCGCTGGTGAAGATGCCCAGCGGCCGGCCCAGGTAGCGGAGCTGCACCGGCATGGCGAGGCGGTCGAAGACCTCCAGGAACTCGCCCATGCGGCGCAGGCGGATGGTGTAGGTGCGCAGATCGACCAGCGGCTTGCTGTCCGTCATGGGCGGGCTCCTTCTCGTGCTTCAGCTACGGGTGATGGGGCAGCCGCCATCGGCGATGGGGCGGAAGGCCTCCTCCGCGCCGACGGTGGAGACCAGCTTGTAGATGTCGCCCACCTGCCGGCTTTCCTCGGGCGGCTTCACCTGGAAGAGATAGGCCGGGTGGATCTTGCGCCCGTCGGCGCGGATGCTGCCGGGGCCGAAGGCGTCGTCGTCGGTGGGCAGGCGCTTCATCATCGCCACGGTCTCGCGGCCGGAGGCCTTGGCCTTCTCGACGCCAAGTTCCTTCACCGCCTTGAGGTAGTGCAGCAGGCCGGAATAGTCCCCCGCCTGGCTCATGTTCGGGAAGGTGCCGGCGGGCAGCTTCGGCCGGATACGCTCCATGAAGGCGCGGGTGCGGTCGTTCAGGTCCCAGTAGAAGGTCTCGGTGAGCGTCAGCCCCTTGGCCACCGGCAGCCCCATGCCGAGCACGTCGGTGACGTAGCCGACCATCGCCGCCATGCGCACGCCGCCGCGCGACAGGCCGAATTCCTGCGCCTGCTTCAGGCAGTTGATCAGGTCCGTGCCGGAATTGGCGAAGGCGATGACATTGGCGCCGCTGCGCCGCGCCTGCAGCAGGAAGGAGGTGAAGTCCGTGGTGCTGCCATAGGGATAGCGCACGGAGCCCAGCACCTTGCCGCCCGCGCCCTCGACGAAGCGCGTCGCATCCGCCTGCGCGGCATGGCCGAAGGCATAGTCGGCGGTGACGAAGAACCACTTGTCGCCGCCGGTCTTCACCAGGCTGGTGGCGGTGGAATGCGCCAGGCACCAGGAATCCCAGGACCAGTGCAGCGTGTTGGCGGAACAGGCCTTGCCGGTCAGGTCGGAACTGCCGGCGGAGGTGACGATGGAGACCTTGTCGCGCGCCTCCACCAGATCCTTGGCGCCCAGCGCCACGGAGCTGTTGCCGACATTGGTCAGCACGTCCACGCCACCCTGGTCGAACCACTGGCGGATGATGGAAAGGCCGATATCGGCCTTGTTCTGGTGGTCGGCCACCAGAAGCTCGACGCGGATCCCCGGGTTCTGCGCGGTGAACTCGTCGATCGCCTGCTGCGCGCAGGCGACGCTGGTGGGGCCCTCCACGTCGCGATAGACGCCCGACATGTCGGTGATGTGGCCGACCCGGATCGTGCTGGCCGCCTGCGCGCGGGATGGCCCCGCCGCCAGCATGGCGGCCGCCGCGAGGCCGGAGGCCAGGATGTCACGCCTGTTCCACTGCATCTTGTCCGTTTCCCTGTTCTTGTCGTGGTTGTCGTTGCTGCCTCCGGCGCCGCTCAGTGCACGGCGCCGGCCGTTTCCCGCCCCGGGCGGGCAGCCTCCGCCGGTGCCACGTCGCGCCCCGCCAGGTGGTGGCCCAGCACGTAGCCGAAGGTCAGGTGCGGCCCGAGGGTGATGCCCGCGCCGGGATAGTTGCCGCCCATGATGCTGGCCGCGTCGTTGCCCAGCGCGTAGAGGCCGGGGACCGGCCGCCCTTCCTCGCCCAGCACGCGGCAGGCGGCATCGGTGCGGATGCCGTTGAAGGTGCCGAGGTCGCCGACATACAGCTTCACCGCGTAGAAGGGGCCGCGCTTCACCGGCGCCACGTTCGGGTTCGGCTTGTGCGCGGGATCGCCGAGGAAGCGGTTGAAGGCCGTGCTGCCGCGGTGGAATTCCGGGTCCTCGCCACGCTCGGCGGCGGTGTTGTAGCGGCGCACCGTTTCCTCCAGCCCGGCCGCGTCGATGCCGGCCTTGTGCGCCAGTTCGGCGAGCGTCGCGCCCTTCAGGAGATAGCCGCTGCGCGTGTAGAGGGAGAGCGGCATCGGCGCCGGCTTGGCGAAGCCCAGCCCGTACTTGCGGATCGTGGCATGGTCGGCGATCAGCCATGCCGCGGTCTCGCGCTCGCCCTCGCAGGTGCGCTGCATGGCGGCGCCGACATCGTGGTAGCTGTTGGACTCGTTGCAGAAGCGCTGTCCGTGGCGGTTCACCGCGATGATGCCGGGCTTGTAGCGGTCCACCAGATGCGGGAAGACGCCGGTCCTGCCGCCGCCGAGCGGCACCTTGGAGACGGGAATCCAGGCGGCGGCCTCGGGATAGTCGGTGACCATCCCGGCGCCCACCGTCCCGGCCAGGCGCGCGCCGTCGCCGGTATTGCCCGGCGGCGCGGGCGAGACATGCTCGCCGCCGCGCTTCACATGGCGGAACTCCTCCCCGGTGCGTTCCGGGTTGCGCGGATAGCCGCCCGCGGCCAGCACCACGCCGCGCCGCGCCAGCACGCGCACCGGCCCTTCCGCGCCCTGCACCACCGCGCCGGTGACGCGCCCGCCCTCGCGCAGCAGCTCGCGCGCCGGGCTGTCCGTCCAGATCGGGATGCCGAGGTCGAGCGCCGACTTCGCCAGACGGGCCGCCAGCGCGTTGCCGGCGGTGAGCTGCACGCCGCGGCGATGGGTGGCGAGGTCCTTGAAGTGGCTGGCGAGCCGCTTCGCCACATAGGCGGCGGAAACGGGCGAACGCGTGACGTTGAAGAAGTGCTTCAGGTCCGCGTTCGAGGAGTTGAACATCATGCCGAGGAAGGTAATCGTGCGCAGCGGCGGCCGCAGACGGGCCAGTTCCTTGCCGAGGCGGCGCGCGTCATAGGGCGCGGCCACCACGGAGCGGCCCACCGCCACGCCGCCCTCCACATCGGGGTGGTAGTCTGGATAGTCGGTGGCGACGAAGCGGACCTCAGTGTCCTCGCCGAAGAACTCGATCATGCGCGGCCCGTTCTCCAGGAAGACCTCGGCCTTCTCCGCGTCGAAACGGTTGCCCGCCTCGTGGCGCAGATAGGTACGCGCTGCCTCCTTCGTGTCCGCGATGCCGCGCGCCTTCGCCTGCGGGTTGCCGGGGATCCAGAGCACGCCGCCGGAGAAGGCCATGGTGCCGCCGAAGAAAGGCTCCTTCTCCACCACCAGCACGTCGAGGCCGAGCTTGCGCGCCGTGACGGCGGTGGAAAGCCCGCCGGCACCGGCGCCGATCACCAGGACGTCGCATTCGACGCTGCGCTGCGGGGAGGAGGTTTCGCGGGAAGAGGACATGGCAAGGGCGTTCCTGATCTTTGGGGAAGTAGGTGAACGCAGAATGCTGCTTCTCGATTTGACTGAAGCAGGGCCGAAGCCCCCTGCTCAGCCCTTGCCGAGAGCGGCTTCGAGTTCCGGGACGACGGAGAAGAGGTCGCCGACGAGGCCGTAGTCGGCGACCTGGAAGATCGGCGCCTCCTCGTCCTTGTTGACGGCCACGATCACCTTGCTGTCCTTCATCCCCGCCAGGTGCTGGATGGCCCCTGAGATGCCGAAGGCCATGTAGAGCTCCGGCGCCACGATCTTGCCGGTCTGGCCCACCTGGTGGTCGTTGGGCGCATAGCCCGCATCCACCGCGGCCCGGCTCGCCCCCACCGCCGCCCCCAGCCGGTCGGCCAGCTTGTCCAGGATCGCGAAGTTCTCCGCCGACCCCATCGCCCGGCCGCCCGAGATCACCACCCGCGCCGCCGTCAGCTCCGGACGCTCCGACTTGGCGATCTCGGCACCCACGAAGGACGACACCCCCGGATCGGCCACCGCCGCCACGCTCTCCACCAACGCCGTGCCGCCTTCGGCTGCCACCGGGTCGAAGGAGGCCGCCCGCACCGTCACCACCTTCTTCGCATCCGCCGAGCGCACGGTTGCCAGCGCGTTGCCCGCATAGATCGGCCGCACGAAGGTCTCGGCATCCACCACGTCCGAGATGTCGGAGACCGGCTGCACGTCCAGCAGCGCGGCCGCGCGCGGCATCACGTTCTTGCCCACCGCCGTGGCCGGGGCCAGCAGGTGCGTGTAGCCCGGCGCAAGCTCCACCAGCAGCGCCGAGAGCGGCTCGGCCAGCATGTGCCCGTCGCCCTCGGCATGCAGCACCTTCGCGATGCCCGCGATCGCCGTGGCGGACTGCGCCACCGCCGCCGCCCCCGAGACCAGCAGGTGCACCTCGCCGCCCGCCGCCTGGGCCAGCTTCCGGGCCGCCGCGATCGCCGAGCGGGTCGGCTGGTTGACGTGGCTGCCGTCATGGTCGGCCAGGACCAGGATGCTCACCGGGATACTCATCTCAGATCACCCCCGCTCAAATGACTTTTGCTTCGTTGCGCAGCTTGTCCACCAGCTCCGCCACCGAGCCCACCTTCACCCCCGCCTGGCGCTTCGCCGGCTCCTCCACCTTCAGCACCGTCAGCCGCGGGCTCGCATCCACCCCCAGATCCGACGGCTTCACCGTCTCGATCGGCTTCTTGCGCGCCTTCATGATGTTGGGCAGCGAGGCATAGCGCGGCTCGTTCAGCCGCAGGTCCGTGGTCACCACCGCCGGCAGCTTCAGCGACACCGTCTCCAGCCCGCCGTCGATCTCGCGCGTGACCTTCGCCACGCCGTCGGCCACCTCCACCTTGCTCGCGAAGGTCCCCTGCCCCCAGCCCAGCAGCGCCGCCAGCATCTGCCCCGTGGCGTTCATGTCGTCGTCGATCGCCTGCTTGCCCAGCACGATCAGCCCCGGCTGCTCGCGCTCGGCCAGCGCCTTGAGGATCCGCGCCACCGCCAGCGGCTCCACCGTGCCCTCCTGCTCCACCAGGATGCCGCGGTCAGCCCCCATCGCCAGCGCCGTGCGGATCTGCTCCTGCGCCTGCGCCGGGCCCACCGAGACCGCCACGATCTCGCTCGCGATGCCACGCTCCTTCAGCCGCACCGCTTCCTCGACCGCGATCTCGTCGAACGGGTTCATCGACATCTTGACGTTCGCCGTCTCGACGCCACTCCCGTCCGACTTCACGCGTACCTTCACGTTGTAGTCCACCACCCGCTTCACGGGCACCAGTAGCTTCATGTTGCCCTTCCTCATACTTTAACTGCAGATCCGAAGCGTAATGCCGGAATTTTCAGGGTAGGACGCGCCTCAACCTCTGCATGGCGTCACATGCGCTCTTGCACTCGTCCTGATGCTGCCTCCATGTCGTCGAAGATCCAGGAGCAGTCGATTTCCTTCTCAATCTTGAGCATCCGGGCCGCGTAATCATGGCTGGTTGGAAATGCTGCAAGGCGAAGGAATTTCGCAATAACGTCTTCCTCGGTCATCGGATTTTGTGGCGATCCCTTAGGTGCGTGGTTCGCTCGCCGTACCTTTAGCCCATCAGCCTCGAATTCCAGAATCGACTGATGGTAATGCGTTAGACTAGAATTAGCACGGATCGTAATTCGTGAGATCGCGCGCTTCACATCTTCCCTTGCACAAAAATGTGCATAATTCAGGCTGTGATCAGGCGTGACCACATCATCACCGCAAGCTACTAACGCTAGACAATACTCTGCATGAAAGCGCGCCTCGTTGGCCGAAGATGGTAGGTCTCTCTTTGACACGGCTGGTATCACATAGGCAGGCATTTCGATATGCAGACGGCCTTTATTCATTGCCTCCACGCCGATTTCGCGTCGCAGTGTAATCAAAGTATCCAGAGCGGAGTGTATATAGCCGCAACATGCATGAAGCTTCCGTCGTGGCTCTAGCAGGTACCAATGCGACACATCGGTAATAACGTCCCGGTCGAAGCACCTTCCCAATGTGGCGTAAAGTCCAATGCTGCTGTCCAGCAGCTGCGCAGGACCAGTCATGCCTCGGCGCGCGTAGCAGACAGCACGAAGCCCAACCGCTGCTGGCCAAGCTCCGAACAGCAGGGGTTTGACGGTGCCGCCATCGCCAAAGATTGCTTCTGCCGGACACCAGGTCGTGAGAGCGCCTGCAATAGCCAGAGCCTCGTGCACTACGGGCTCAGGTTGCTCCTGCAGCACCGCCACAGCCGCTGCGGCTCCGATGGCCGATACGATGCCGGGAATGACCATGGCGACGTCAGTATAAGGCTTCAAATGCGGATACACGGCAGTGTAGACACGGCAAGTAACCTCGATCCCTGCGATCAAGGCAGTCAACAACCGAGCACCGGACACACTCCCATCTTCAGCCGCAGCCAGGACAGCAGCAACATTTCCTATGCTGGCGTGGCCACCAATGAGGTCGTTGAGTTCGAAGACGTCTCCCGCATAGCCATGGATCCGGGCGGCAGCTTCCGATGGAAGCCGAAGGTTGCTGCCAAGCAAGCGGGATTTCCCAAATCCGTTTTCCCCTTCTACGGTCTGGATCATCGTCGCTTCTGGCGTCCTGGATCCGGCGGCGATGCAGCCGACTGTATCAAGCAGGCAAAGAGCCGCTTGCCACCGTGCCTCCACCGGGATGCGATCGATCTCCAGAGTGGTCACATAGCGCGCCAAAATCGACAATAAGGGCGTTTCACTTGCAGCAAGCTCAGACAAACTTTCCTCCCTTTAATGACTACCGGATTCGTAGCAGCAGTAGGCCAGCCGTCAGGGAAAGGCCGGCAAGCTCACCAACCCCAACGAATAGCCTGCGAAGTCGCGCAGGACCCCCATCATGAGGGGACCAAGAGCGTAAGCTGCCTGTCCAAAAGCAGTGCTCAGACCAAGTACGCGCATGAAGGCTTCCGTGGCGAACTCCCTGCCGATGATGAGAGCCGAAGCCGCGCCTGCCAAAAAGTAAGTCGTCAGATTCACGGAAAGGATAGAGATGGACCAGCCTCGGCTGGTATGCAGCTCAGCCAGATAGATTGCTTGACCGTAAAAGCCGAAGCCCCAGGTGAAAATCGCCAGTGCTAAAACAAGCGAGGATAGCCGGCCATTCATCTACTATCTCATCTACCGCTGCCTTAGCCGCCTCAAGGTGCCTGGAAGTAGCGTGATCAACCCGCATCCGGAGTTGAACCAGCATGGGTTATGTCGGGACGAGCGGCGAAGAGCGGTCCATCTTCGTAGCATAGCGCTACCAGCTTCACTGGTTGGTCGAGCTCTATGGTTTCCTTGTCGAGCAAGCGGGTCGCAAGTCGGACCCCTTCTTCCAAATCCACGATTGCAATGCTATAGGGTGCGTCGCCTTGGAATGCAGCCGGCGCTGCATGGATAACAGTGGAAGCGTAGAGGCGCCCCCTGCCCGATAATTCACGCCAGATGATCCGACGAGACCAGCAGTGCGGACAGATAGCTTTGGGAGGAAAGGTGAAACGGTCGCAATCCTCGCAATACGTTGACTGAAAGCGGCCTTCGGCTAATCCATTCCAGAATGGGGCTGTCGTGGCCGTTACGCGAGGTGGATAGGCACGACGTCCGGCACACGGGAGAACCTCGATACTCATCGGACCGCCTCCAGAACATGTACAAGTGCCGCGTTATAGTTGCCGAGTTCTGCGCTAGTAACAGCGAGTCTTGCGTCGGCAACCTGCCGATTGGCCGCCTTTCCTCGAAGCTGCTCCAATGCTTCAACGAAGCTGTAGAAAGGCGTAACATAGGCCGGGTGGCCACGAGATTGCAGCCCACCGGAGGTGCAGATCGGAATTCTGCCGCCAAGGCTGGTCTCTCCTTCTGCGGCGCAGCGGGCTCCACCGCCACGTGGTACCAATCCGAGTGCCTCGCTCACCAGCACCTCGACGATCGTACAGGGGGCGTAGAGTTCAGCAAAATCAATGTCTGACGGTTGTACGCCCGCAATGTCGTAGGCCATATGCCCGGCTCTCTGAGCTGCGATCAGGGCCGTCATGTCACCTGGAACTTCGCTGATCTGGTGCGCTCCCTCGTGATAGAAGCCGCGAGAGCGTATCCGCGCATAAGGACGTCCGGTCGCGAGAGCTACCTCCTCATCCGCCAGTACCAGACACACTGCACCATCGGAGCGCGGGGGTACCTCGTAGAGACCAAGTGGCTCCACGATCATCGGCTGTGCAAGAACCTGCTCCAGTGTCACCGGCTTGCGAAACTGGGCGAGCGGATTGAGAGATGCATGACGGCGGTTCTTCACGGCCACAGTTGCAATCTCCTCGCGTGAAGATCTGTAGTCATGGATGTAGCGTGCGGCATCCATCGCATACCAAGCGATTGGGGTGACACCGAAAGGAACCTGGAAGTCCACATCCCCTGTTGCACGCATAGAACTCATCATATGCTCGGCAGCAGAGGTCGCTGTTTCGAAATTTACGCCAAGTGCGAGTGCCACACGTGTTCGACCTAATAGAATGTCGTTCACTGCCTGTTCGAAGGCAAGGCCCGCGGTCATCCCATTGCCGAGGATCTCCGCAACTGTTCCCGTGCAGGGTAAACGCAGGTAGTGCGCCATGAATGTCGCGAAGTACTTCTGCAGCGTATACGGTCGGCACTGTGCGAAGGAGAGCGATCCGATCTCCTTCCGTTCGACACCTGCATCCGCAACAGCGTCCAGAACAACATTCGCCAGCACCTCGTGCTCAAGCACCTGCTCGGCTGCATTGGCCGGGCTTTGCCACTTGCCACAGGGGATTGCCGCGGCACCGAGTAAGGCGACAGATCTGGTCACGGTGTGGAATCCGTAGCTTGTTGTCGCGATATGGAAGTCTTCACAGACCCATACGCTTCGCGAGGACATTCCGTTGAATCTCATTGCTCCCGCCCCCGATCGGACCTACGCGGGAATCACGGAAGAACATCTGCATGTCGTATTCCATTGAGTATCCCGCACCACCAAGTATCTGAAGACCTTCATCAGCGCAGCGGAAGTTGTTCTCCGTGCAAATAATCTTAGCTATTGAGGTCTCTTCGATCGCTGGGTGTCCCGCATCGATCAAATCAGCGACCCGATACACAGACTGCCTGGCGGTCTCGGACATGATCAGCATGTTGGCGAGCTTATGCTGGATCACCTGGAAATCTGAGATAGGATGGCCGAACTGAATACGTTCCTTGGCGTAGTCCCTCGCATACTCCGTGATCTTGAAGCAGTGTCCGGAGGAAATGGCAGCGAGCCCAAGGCGTTCGATGCCAAGACATGTCATGATGTTCTTCCAGGCTGCACCCTCGCTGCCGATGAGGTTCGAAGCTGGCACCCTGACATCTTCGAAGAAGACCTCGTTGGCGTGGGTGGTACGACGCCCTAGCATGGCAAGAGGTCGGATCGTCACGCCCGCCGCCCGGGCATCCACCAGCAGTGCGCTCATACCCTTGTGCCGTTCCGCACTTGGATCGGTCTTTGCAATGACAACCAGATAGTCGGCGACGTGCGCGCAGGTGATCCAGACTTTGTTACCGTTCAGGATAAACTCATCCCCCCTGCGAACCGCATTGGTCTTGATCCCTGCCACGTCAGATCCGGTCCCGGGTTCGGACATGGCCAATGCCAACTTCACGTCGCCGGACATGATCTTCGGGATGACGTCGCTCTGGACCTCGGGTTGGCCAAATTTGACGACATGCATGCCAGCGTAGATCAGTGTGGTCGTCACGGCCTGGGCAATTCCAGTATAGTAATATCCAAGTGTCTCCAGTAGAACAGCCAGATCCTTTGCTGACCCCGCCATGCCTCCGAACTTCTCAGGATAGAAAAGTCTCAAGTAACCTGCTTCCGCCAGAGCGTTATAGGCGTCGTGCGGGAACTCTTTTGCCTCATCCATTTTCCGGACGCGTTCCCAGGGCAAATGGCGCTCGCAGATGTCGAGGATGCTTTCACGCATCATCTTCTGCTCATCGGTCAGTCCTGTTAGATTCATGAGTGTCATTGCCTTCCTCCCGCTTGGACTCTGCTGCTTTTCTGTAGTGCTTCGGCACCGGCACGCGTGAGCACCATGGTCGTCATCAGCCCACTCTGGACGACTTCGTCATGATGATTGATCAACTCCATCCGCCTGACCAGCACGCCCCGGTCTGGTTTAGAGGTCGGACGGGCAGAGATCACCGTGGCCCTCAGGCGCACGGTATCGCCAAAATAGATGGGCTCCAGGTATCGCCATTCATCGATGCCAAGTGCGGCGATCGCCGTCCCTTCGAGGTAACCTACGCTGGCGCTCAGGCCGGTGCAGATCGATAAGCCCAGAGCGCCATGAGCAATCCGCTGCCCCAGGGGCGAACGTTTCGCATGCTCGGCATCCGTGTGCATCGGACTGGTATCACCCGATAGCCAGGAGAACATAACGACGTCAGTCTCCGTAATGGTCCTGGAACGCGTCGTATCAACTTGGCCAATCCGAAAATCCTCGATGCATTTCCCACGCATTGGACTTTGCTCCAGATGATGGTCACATCGACGAGGTTGCAACAGAACGTGTCAGGACTAGCGTTGTCATCAAGCCGGACTGCACGATCTCATCTCGCTGATTGAGAAGCTCCATTCGCCTGACCAGCACGCCACGATCAGGCTTCGAACTCACTCGGGTAGAGATCACCGTAGCGCGCAGTCGCACCGTGTCGCCCAACAGGATCGGCCGAAGGAATTTCCACTCGTCCACTCCAAGTGCAGCGATGGCGCTACCCTGCAGGTAGCCGAGATCAGCTGTGAAGCCGGTACAGAGTGATAGCCCCAGTGTGCCATGGGCGATACGCTCCCCCATCGGAGAGCGGCGGCTGTGCTCCGCATCCGTATGCATCGGATTCACGTCACCCGAGATCCAGGAGTAGGTGACAACATCCGTCTCCGTCACGGTGCGAGCCCGGCTTTCATCCACTTGGCCCTCGGCAAATTCTTCCAGATACCTTCCTGCCATTGCTGCCTCCCTAGACCAGAACGACCAGCGCATCCGCTGCAACGACGCCTTCACGCCCGACGATGAGGGGATTTACGTCGACTTCTTCCATCACATCGACAAGGTCCGATGCCATCTCCGAGAAGCGACAGATGGCCTCGACAGCAGCGTCCACATCCAGCGCTGGTTGGTTACGGAAGCCTGTCAGCAAGCGGTAGCCACGTAAGGATGCCAGGAGCTTTCGGGCTCTGGTCGGGCTGACGGGTGCAAGGGCTGTCGAAACGTCACCCAGCACCTCAACCAGCACACCGCCGAGCCCCACCGCGATCATCGGTCCAAACTGCGCATCTCGTTGCAGCCCCAGGACCAGCTCAGCGCCAGGGGGAGCCATGGACTGCACACTCAAGCCATCCAGGCGAGCATCCGGCTTATGTTGGCGCACAGACTTGAGGATTTCCTCCGCAGCTTGCCGCACGGCTTCGTCGCTTTGCAGGTTCAGTCGGATGCCGTGAACTTCGGTCTTATGTGGAACATCGGCGGACGCGATCTTGACCACTACGGGGAAGCCGACCTTAGCCGCTGCATCTGCTGCCTCAGCAGGGCTGCTGATTACAATCTCACGTGGCACCACGATACCATAAGCAGCAAGGATGCGTTTCGAGTCCTGCTCGCTCAGCGTTCGGCCTGACCTTCCGGCCACGGCGATGATCTCACGTGCTGTGTCGGCAGCCGTGAGTGGCGACAGGCGAGGGGAGAGGTTATCTAGAGGGGTATCCCGACGTTCATGCCAGTCATGCCAGCTCCGAATGGTTTCCATGCAGCGCTCGGCAGAACGAAAGAGAGTCACTCTCGGGTCTGCGTCCAGCAGAGCACTGCCAGGACCCTCCAGCCAGTCCGTCATCCATACCCCGGCCACGGCACAGTCTGTCCGTGCGGCAACCTCCGTGAGAACTGGTGCGCGATGGCCTGTGGAGGCTTCATGCGCGAAGACGAAGGGCACAACGACGGAGCTGAAACCTGGATCTGTGACGAAGGCATCCAGGCAATGGGCAAAAGTTGAGGAGGTCTTTAGCACCTCGGCCGTGAGATCAGCAGGGTTGGCAACTGCGCCGAAGTCAGGGACCACCGCTTCCAAGGCCCTTCTGGTTACTGAGCTGAGTTCCGGTAGCAACAGGCCCATCTTCTCAGCCTTGTCGGCATTGATAACGCCCGCTCCCCCAGAAGTAGACATGATGCCGACACCGCGCCCCCGGGCGGGACGCCCGTTGCGCGCAAAGAAACTGGCACGCTCGATGACCGCTTCCAGATCATCGACCACAACTGCTCCTACGTCCTCGAAAGCAGCACGGTAAGCACTATCAGCTCCCACCATCGTACCAGTGTGCGATAGGGCCGCCTTGCGGCTCGCCTCTCCGTTGCCGGCCTTGTAGGTGATCAGGGCCTTGCCTGCTGCGGTGGCTCGACGCGCAGCATCGAGGAACCGTTTCCCGCTCTTCACGCCTTCGAAGAGGCAGATGATAGAGCGAACCTCGGGATCATCCGCGAGTGCGGAGATAAAGTCGCAGATGTCGACATCTGCGGAGTTGCCGGCAGCAAGGTAATGGCTCACACCCACGCCGCGTGTCATGGATTGCAGCACTGCGTAGCCTAGTGCACCGCTTTGCGAAACGATAGCCACGGGTCCCGATCGCCCGCCGACCATTTGGCCGCAGTCGGGCATGAAGTTCATGATGGCGCCGCTTCGCATATTGGCGATACCAACACAGTTAGGGCCGGCAACCCGGATACCGCTGCGTTGTGCCAAGGTAACGATGGCTACTTGCTCTGCCACACGCTCAGGCAAGCCTGTCTCTGCGAATCCTGAGGCATAGACGATGGCACCGCCGACTCCCAAGCGGATCGCTTGGCCAAGCGATTCCTCTACCTGTGTTCGAGCCACACAGAGAACAACGCAATCAGGCGCTTCAGGTAGATCAGTCAGGCTGGGAAAGCATTCCCTGCCCGCGATTTCCCGATACTTCGGATTGACGCCAAAGACCTTGCCATGGAACCCAGCGAGGTTAGCCAGGGTGCGTTGGCCGAAAGAGCCAGGTGTCGCCGAAGCGCCGACCACAGCCACGCTTTTGGGATCTATCAGCTTCTGAAGATCGGGTAGTCGGTAGACGGCTCGCTCCGTCGCCATTCCTGTCGCCCTCCATATCAGCATTATCGCTAGTGTTGTGTTATGGACTAATGGACCGTCCAAATTAGTCAAGGAAAAAGTCGTGCGTTTGCTGCCTGGACGCTCTATGCAGCCTGGAAGATGCCTTCTTCCACGTTCCGATTCAGACGCCAGATCTTTCGCGGCGTCGTACGCTCCACTCCGAAAGAAGGTTGGCAGCGGTGAGATCTTCTCTGATCGGTGGTCGTGCCTTTCCAGGCGTCCTGGAGAAGCGCGGTGCCGGTGCTGGCTGCATTATGCCATCGACCTCAATCATGCTACTGCGCTGCGCCATGTGCGGGTGGTTTGCCACTTCGTCCAGGTTAAGAATAGGACTTACGCAGGCGTCGGATTGAGCGAAAACCTCAGCCCAAACGTCCCGCTCGCGTTGCCGAAAGGCCTGTTCCAACTTAGCCCGGATGATCGGCCAGCCTGAACGATCCTCCCGCCGAGGCAAGGTGGCCGCATCGATCTGAAGTTTTGCCAGCAATTCCTGCCAAAATGGCTCCTCCAGCGCACCGACCGCGATGTAGCGCCCATCGGCAGTCTCATAGGTCCCATACCAGGGTGCGCCACCATCGAGGTGATTGCCCCCCCGCTGTGCAATCCATTGGCCGCGTGCCATGAATCCATGAAACAGTGACATGAGCAGGGCGGCGCCATCGACCATGGCTGCGTCCACCACCTGCCCGTGTCCACTTCGCTGCGCCTCAATGAATGCACATAGGACACCAAATCCCAGGAACATGGCGCCGCCGCCGTAGTCGCCCACAAGATTCAGCGGTGGCACCGGTGGCCCACCATGTGAACCGATAGCATCGAGCGCTCCCGTGAGCGCGATATAGTTGATGTCGTGCCCTGCCGTCGGCGCCAGCGGTCCCTTCTGTCCCCATCCGGTCATACGGCCATAGATAAGGCGGGGATTGGCATCCAGGCAGACATCCGGTCCAAGGCCAAGGCGTTCCATGACGCCTGGACGGTGCCCCTCTAACAAAATATTCGTGCCCTTAACGAGGTCCATTACCTGCGCCCTGTTCTCGGTGCACTTGAGATCTATTGGCAGGATGCGGCGACCACGCAGAGTCACGTCGTGCCTTGCATACCGTGGCGCGCCGGGGCGCGCTAAGTGGATGACTTCCGCGCCCATGTCCGCCAGCATCATGGCACAGAACGGCACGGGACCCAGCGCGCCGAATTCAAGTACCCGGATTCCGCAAAGCGGCCCACTACTCACTTGACGTCTCCCTTAATGGATCTTTCCCTCAGGAACGCCACTGAACCACCTCCTCAATGGATGCCCGGTCCGTTCGAAAGGAGTTGGCTGGGTGTGCCTTGTCTTCATAACCGAATGAGATCCCGCACAGGACATACCTGTGATCGGGAATGCCAAGATGTCGTCGGATGAAGCCTGCGTGGGATGCGAGAGCCGCCTGGGCAATGCAGGCAACACCCAGTGCTGTCGCTGCCAACATGAAGGTCGTGACATAGGCACCACAGTCCACGGCACCATAAGTGCCAAGCACAGTATCTGTGGTCACGATGGCAACGTGCGGGGCACCGAAGAGGCGAAAATTCTCTGCTGCCTGCTTGGCCGAAGCCTCGCGGTCTCCATGGGCGATGCCAACGGCATCATAGAGTTGGAATCCGCAAGCACGGCGCCGATCCCGATACACGCCGTCATAGGCAACTGGGAACGCGATATCTGGCGCCTGGGCATGAGTAACGGCACGGGATCGTAATCCATCCCGGAAATCATCCGTCGCTGCCCCGCGCGTCACAACAACTTGCCAGGGTTGTACATTGCACCAGGATGGCGTTTGTTGTGCTACTATCAGGATTCTTTTGATGATCTCATCGGGCACAGGATCCGATAGAAAGGCGCGGCAGCTATGTCGCTGAACCAGGAGCCGATGAAGAGCATCAATGGAAGACAATTCGTCTGTGACATTGGAACCTGCCGGTTCTGAGCGAATCATTCTGGCTTGATTCCAGCCGTAGAGAGGACGTTACGCCATTGAGCTTCCTCTGATGCGAGGCGCTCACCAAATGCTTGAGGGGTGCTGCCATTTGCCTCCATGCCGGCGCCAAGAAGTTGCTCCTTCACTGCAGGCAGGAGAAGGGCTTGCTGGATCACCGCATTGAGTTTGTTGACAATGTCTGGCGGTGTCGCCTTGGGCGCCAACATACCGAACCAGATCTCAGCGGAGTAACCTGGGACAACATCAGCGATTGGTGGCGTTCCAGGCACCACAGGAGAGGGCTGTGTCGTGCTGATGCCGAGACGGCGCAACTTGCCAACCTCCACCTGTTCGTTCATGGCCTGAGAGTAGGAGGTGAGGACGAATTGCACTTCACCTGACACGACCGCCATGGTCATCGGCGCTTGTCCACGATAGGGGATATGGACCGCATCCAGCTTCGCCATCTGGCTGAGCATCAACGTCGCGACATGGCCGAATGAGGCGACGCCTGCTGTGGCATAATTGAGTTTCCCCGGCTGCGACCGCACCTGCGCGATGAACTGCTGCAAGTTCATGGCCGGGAATTTGGCGGATGTAACAAGAACGAGCGGTGCCAGCGACAACAATGAAACCGGGGACAGGCTATCTGTGGCCTTGTAGCCAATTGTTGTGTCTGTCAAAGGCAGGATCGTGCTGGGGCCATTGTTACTAATGGCTAGCGTGTATCCGTCGGGTGCAGCATTGATGACTTCACGCAATCCTACCGACCCGGAACCGCCCCCACGATTTTCTACGATGATTGGTTGACCAAGTGCTGTTCGTAAGGGCTCCTGCAAGGCCCGTGCGATGATGTCGGTCGTACCGCCAGCCGGGTATGGGATGATCAGCCTGATTGGACGAGCCGGAAACACCTCGGCGGCGGAAGTCGGCCAAGCCAAGGTCGCTGCCAAGGCGCCAAGCAAAGCAGGGCGTCGGTACATGCTGCTGATCTCCCTAGTTTTATTTGTCTTGATGACGCATTGATGTGGACGCGACGGTCAGCGTGACACATTTGGACCGTCCATTCAACCTAATTGCCGGGCAACCGGTAAGGTTGTAGTGTTAGGTCTGTCCTGAGGCGGACTGGGGAAGCACGCGAACGTTGCGTGGCTCAGCTCGAAGCTCACATCACCAAGGAGATGCATGGCATCCGGGAAGAGGGCGGCGCCCAGGCGTCCAGCGGGGGTAGTACCTGCTTCTGCCAGACAGATGGCCACCAAACGGCTTCGAGAGGACGAGAGGATGGCTTCCGTCGCATCTGCTGCTCGCGCAGGCCTGGGCAAAGAGGGGAGCCAGAAGACCTTCGCGCCGATCCGGACAACGCGGATTTCGGAGGAGATCGGTGTTCGCATTCGTCGGCAGATTGCCACTGGCGAACTGCAGCCGGGTGACCGACTTCCAACAGAGCGCGAGCTAGCTGAGGCCTTTATGGTGAGCCGGATGGCGGTGCGGGAGGGCATGCGCAATCTTGAGGCAGCCGGCCTGATCGTTCTACGCAAGGGGCGCAACGGCGGGGCCTTTGTCAGCAATGGAAGCGCGAAGCTGGTCACCCAATCGATGCAGGACATGCTGGATCTGGGACGCGCCACACTGCCTATGTTGCTTGAGGCCCGACTGTATGTCATGGATGCAGTGGTGCGATTAGCCTGTCAGCGCGCTCGGCCTTTGGATCTGACAGCACTGGAAGCCAATTTGTCTGAGACAGAAGCACTGACCCGATCTGGTCGCTTCGAAGATCGTACATTCCTTGCTATCGGCTTCAACAGGATCCTGGCCGAAGCCACAGGAAACCACATTCTGACCGCTCTTGTTGAAGCGTTGAGCGAAGTGGTGAGGCATTTCGTTGCGCTGGCAGGAATGCGCACCCATGATCCTGTGCTCCGGATGCGCCGGGCATTAATAGACCAGATTGCGGCGAAGGATGTGGAGGGCGCGGCCACGACAATGGCCGACTACCTCAAGGGGCTACATGTTCACCTTGAGGAGAACCAGCATGTGCAGGCTCTCCGCAGCAGGGCGCTCAAGGGTGTGTGAGATTATGCTGGCGCCAAGTGCTTCGGAGCTGGCTCGGTCTGGTGGCCTGAACTGGGAAGCGGATGCCAGTAGCCGCGCGGCTTGGCACTATGCTCGACAGCGGCGCGATGGGCCGGACGCAGGTTCTCCCTAACCCTACCATGGCGATGAGCGACATGCTCGACCGCTACGGCATTGCCTCGTGATAGGAGTATGCTGCAATCCAAATAGGGGCTGCAGCTTATTGCAAAACGCCTTACTCCGATCGACTAGTTCTCATTGGCAAAGCGCATCCCGCCGTGGCACCACCGGCATCGCCTCATGCGAAGATTAAGTTGTTGGCCTGGAGATCGGTGTGGGCGACCACGATGATGGCGCCGTTCCCGGGATCGGCCGAGTTGGCCGTGGTGTCGCCATGCGTGATGCTCAGTTGGCCGAACTCATGGATGCCGCCGAAGCCCGTCAGGTCAATCCTGTTCTTGCCGTGCTCGAAATCCATGATCCGGTTGGCCTTCGTCCCTTCACTGAACACGAAGGTGTCACTGCCCCCGATGGTGAACTGGCTGGTCGCCGGACCATCATGGCCAGCAGCCACAGCGTGGCGCTGAGCAGCACCATCGGGAAGCGATGCTCCCCCGGTACCTGGGGCCGCAGCAGCGCCATCCAGGGATCGAGGAACATCTCCGCCAGCCACGAGGGCTCGCGCAGACCCTGCCCTGTCCCGCCGGATCCATGCCCGCTCAAGTCGCCTCCCAGAGCCTGCCCGAGGTGCCGCAATGGCCCTCGCGCTCGTTGCCACGTTCGACGGCGCACAGCACGAAGTCCAGCGGATCCGGCATCGCCGGCTCGCCGGTGACCAGATGGTCCGCCAGCGGCGGCAGCGGTGCGGGCTGGACCCGGGAATGCAGGCAGCAGGCCAGCCGCCAGGCCTCGCGCGCGCTGCGCGGCGACGGCAGGCCGCACAGCGTCCACAGGTCCAGCCGGGGCGGCCGGCTGGAAGCATCGGGCTCCCCGGCCATGGTCACCCTCCCTCCTCCTGCCTTCAGGAGCCGACCACGAAGACCGAAGTCCGGTCGGTCCGCTCCTGGTGGGTGGCCGGGCGCACGCTGACCCAGACGCCGGGCGCGCCCTCCCATTCCCACAGGTGCGATCCGTGCTCGTCCAGCAGGTCGTCGCTGAGTGCCGGTCCGGGGCTGACCCCGGTCGCCACCTCGTTGGCCGGCCGGCCCGGCCACTGGATCAGGTCGCCCACCTGGGGATGCTGCTCCTGCGGGAACAGGTAGGTGACGGTCTCGGGCGTCTCGGTGCGCGTCTCGGGCAGGCGCTCGATCACCAGCCGCGCCAGCTCGGGCAGCGCCTCGAAGAGGTTCCGCGTGTCCTCCTCGCCCACCGTCCAGACCTTCTCCTTCGGGTTCCAGCGCGCGCTCCGGACCCGCTGCTTGAACAGCGCGATGACGGCCGGGTCGTAGCGGAACCCGACCTCGAAGTAGTGGCGCTTGCGCACCTGCACGCCCGGCACGCTGCGCGGCTCGGGCTCGGGGCGGCGCGCTGCGTCTCCGGGCCGCGGCACCTCGCCGCTGTGTTCCTCGTCCATGGGTCCTGTGGTCCTGCATGATGGGTGTGACGACCAGGAGACGTGATGGAGCAGAACACATGTAGCCTATCGTCATAGGGACGATAAGACGTGGAATCACCATGCGTGGACCTTTGGTCCGTCGCACGCCTCCCTGCGGCGATGGAACGGACGAAACGCGGCCCCGGAAGGGCCGGAGCGGCACAGGCGGAGCCACAGCGGGCGCGCGTCCCGCGCAAGCCGCGCCGGCCGCTGCCGGAGCCGGAGATGCCGGCCGGGGCGAAGGATCCGAGGATCGTCCTGGGCGAGCGGGTGAACGCCCTGCGGGTGGCGCTCGGCCTCAGCCAGGAGGACTTCGCCGGCCGGGTGGGGCTGGACCGGACCTATGTGAGCGGCATCGAGCGGGGCCTGCGCAACCCCACCCTGCTGGTGCTGCTGCGCCTGGCGCAAGCTTTGGAAGTGCCGGTCACCGGGTTGCTGGAGGAGCCGTCACCCCAGCAGCAGGGAGAGCGGCCGCCCGCGAAGCGCTGAGGGGCGCCTTGCGTCACGACCGGCACGGAAAGCGGGCGAGGCCTATGGCCTCGTCCCGCTTTGCCGGCCCCGGCCTCGGCCCGCCGGGAGGGCGGGGCGCCGGCTCCGGTGAGGGAGGGCACCGTCATCGCCTGACGCCCGCTACGACACTGAGGTAGGTCGTTCTTGCTGCACCGCAACGGGAGGTGCACGGCTTGGATGCGGCAACCCGCGTATGGCCGGGAAATCTTCGCATTTCATTCCGATTTGCTATTGAAAATGCAGGCCCCGCTTCCCATCTATGTTGAGGTGAAGCCGGAAGCCTGTCTGTTGCTCTCTGCCTTCCGGGCGCCTGTCGCCCCCTCTTCCCCATCCCCTTCTCATCCTGGCGGACCGATGCGCGCGCCTTCTGGCGGCGTGCCGGTCCTGGACCGCGCATCCGGCACTGAGCCGGCCGTCTTCTGCGAACCTCCTGCCCTGCCAGCGGTGGCAGCCCGATGACCGGGATGGGCCGCCCGGCGCTGCCCCTCGCCGTGGGCCTTGCGCCGGCCCCACCGCGTGCGCGCGGCGGATCCTCTTCCTTCTCTCCTCCTTCCGCTTCCCTTCTCTCCTCCCGGCTTCACCACGCCTTCTCCCGATCTGCCTTCACGGATCTCCGGTGATCACCGGCGGGGGACGCCACATCATCGCGCCCCTCTTTTTCCCCTCGTCCCGTGTCCCCGGCCGGTCTCGGTAGCTCCCAAGCCGACCGTCGCGGCCCTTGAGCAAGGCCGAAACCATCCTCCAGGACACCACGATGCTCTTCAGCACCGATGTTCCCGACGACGAGGCCGAGCGCCAGCGGGCCCGGCTCTTCCGGCACTTCGCCGCACAGCTCCTGCCCACGGTGGCGGAGGCCAGCGATGCCGCCCTTCCGGTTGCGGAGGAGTTCGAGCACCTGCACCGGCGCCTCGATGTCCTCGAGCGCCACATGGCCGACCTGATGTTCCTCCAGCTCTCCGCGCAGGACCTCCTGCTCGGCAGGCGCCGGGACTTCTCGGTTCGCAGCCGCGACCTCATCGTCGCGGCCCTGCGCCGGACACCCTACCGGGGCCTCTGCCCCTGCTGCGGCCACGAGCCCGTCCTCGACGAGGCGGGCGCACCGCTGGAAGGGACCGAGTTCGACCACGCCTTCCACCGCGGGCTGAACCGGCCCGAGCATGGCTGGCTGGTCTGCCGGCCCTGCCACCGCGAGATGACCCATGGAGGCTATCTCGCGCGCTTCTCGCGCATCCACCAGTTCCGCGCCTTCCAGGGCGCGGTGCTCGCCGGGCGGGACCGATCCCGGGCCCGCTCCGCGGACGCCCCGTCCTGACGTTGGCACTCGCCAGCAACGCAAAGCCCCCGGCCTGAAGGCCGGGGCTTTTTGCGTTTCCAGGCCTGGCGGCTCCGGCGTCACCGGGCCGGAGCCGCGGCCTGTGGCAAACCGGGAACACGCCACGCTGCGGACAAATCCTGAGACGCCAGCGTATCGAAACAACGCACTCGTTGCCTTGATGAGACAAAGGTTAACGATTACCGACTTCCCCTGACCTTGGAAGGGATTTGCCAGACGTGTCCGGAACGCTGCCTACGATTTCCCTGGTCGTTGCGAAGTCCTACCTCACCGAGGGGACCGACAAGACCCTCGACGTGATCGTCGTTCGGACGCCGTCCGACCTGACGAGCTCCGTGACCGTGGAGTTCTTCACGCCCGTCACCACACGCAATGTCGCCGGAGCGGACGACTTCGTCGGCGGCCTCACATCGAAGGTGGTGACCTTCGCGCCGGGCGAGACGTCCAAGGCGGTGAGCTGGGGCATCGTCGATGACAACGTCCCGGAGGTCCCCGGCGCGATCGGCCTGTGGCTGCGCAACCCGGTCAATGCCACCGTCAGCACGAATGGCAGCGGATCGGCGGGGGTGTCCATCCAGGACAACGATCCGACCGATACGATGAGCATCGCCGCTGTCGGCACCCCGGCCGTGCGGGAGGGCGATGCGTCGGACCAGGGCTCGCACAAGCTCACCTTCGATATCGTGCGCGAGGGCAACACCTCCTGGCCGGTCACCGCAGCGATCGTGATCGAGGCCGACACCTCGGCCGGCGCGCATTCGGCCTCGGCCGGCGACATCGTGGGCGGCTTCGCCACGCAGCAGGTCTATTTCAATTACGGCGAGACTCATAAGACCTTCGAGGTCGCCATCGCCGGCGACAGCCTCCTCGAGGGCAACGAGACCTTCGTGGTCCGTATTACCAACACCTGGAGCCCGTCGGGAGCACCGGGCTTCCTGACCGGGATCGGCACCGCCGCGGTCACCGCGACGATCCTCGACGACGATACGCCGGTCGTGTCGGGGACTGCCGGCAACGACGTCCTGCACCATGCCGATGGCTCCCACATCTATGACGGCGGGGCCGGCTTCGACGTGCTGGACTACGGTGCCGTAGGCCGCCGCGGCCTCGCCGTGACCCGCTCCGCCGAGGGCGACGTCGTCATCAGCCATGGCGGCCAGACGGACACGCTGCGCTCGGTCGAGGAGGTCCGCCTGGCCGATGGGCGCCTCGTCTTCAACGAGGCCGATCCGGCGGCGCAGGTGGTGCGGCTCTACCACGCGGCCCTCGACCGCGGCCCCGAGCAGCAGGGCCTGAACTTCTGGATCGGCCGGCTCGGAGAGGGCCACAGCCTGCTCGATCTCGCGCAGAGCTTCCTCGCCAGCCCGGAGTTCAACGCGCGCTACGGCAGCCTGACGGACAGCCAGTATGTCGACCGCCTCTACCAGAACGTCCTGGGCCGCGAGGGCGAGGCGGCGGGCAAGGCCTGGTGGCTGTCGCAGCTGGGCAGCGGCCACAGCCGCGCGGAGGTGCTGCAGGGCTTCTCGGAGAGCGCCGAGAACCGGAACAACACCGCCGGCCTCTGGCGGAACGGCATCTGGGACGTCGACGAGCATGCCCTGCAGGCCGCCCGGCTCTACGACACGGTGCTGGGCCGGCTGCCCGACGCTCCGGGCCTGGCATTCCAGGCCTCGCTGCTCGACAGCGGCGTCGCGCTGAGGGATGTCGCCGCGGCCTTCACCCGCAGCCCCGAGTTCCAGGCGAAATACGGCGCCCTGGATGACCGCCAGTTCGTGTCCAGCCTCTACCTGAACACGCTGCACCGGGCCGCGGAGCCGGCCGGGCTGGACCACTGGGCGGCCCAGCTCCAGGGGGGTGCGTCGCGCAGCGACGTGGTGCTGGGCTTCTCCGAGAGCCCGGAGCACATCGCCCTGACCAACCCAAACTTCATGTCCGACGATCCGGGCAGCTACGGCATCGCCTTCGCCTGAAGAAGGCCGGCTCCAGAGTGGCAGGTGCACCACCCTGACGCCGGCAACATCACAAAGCCCCCGGCCTCGAAGGCCAGGGGCTTTTCGCGTTCCAGTTGGACAGCGCGGAAAGAGAAGCTAGCCGAAAGTCCCCGATCCGGGGCGCTTCTTCCTTATCCGCCTCTCGTTCACGCGGCTCTCGCGCGTGATGTCACGCCTTGTCGCCGTCACCGGATGGCGTGCGTAGCACGGCTGCGGTTCGGGCACGTTCCCGGGCCAGGGCATCGTGAAAGCGCCGCGCCGCGACCTGCCGCTTGCTGCGGTCGTAGTGCCCGTGGCCTGTCCGCAGGGTGATCGAGAGGATCGTGGGCCCGAGATGGGGATCGTCCGGAGCATCCATCACGGCCGATGTCATCAGCCCATGTCGGAAGCTGTGCGGCCCGAAGATCCCGTCCTTCCCGAAGCGCTTCTCCGACAGCCAGCGGATCCGCTTCTCCAGGCCGCGCGCTCCCAGCGGCTCGCCGCCCCAGTTGACCCAGAAGGCGTCCGATACGCGGCCACCCAGCAGTTCCAGCCGCTCCTGCGCGAGGTAGCGGTCGATCCAGGGGGTGAGGATAGCCGGCAGCCGGCAATCCTCGGCATAACGGGTCTTCGTGTCCTCCTGCTCCAGCCAGACACACCAGTGCTCGCCATCCCACCGCAGGTGCTTGCCCAGCCGGAAGGCGGCGATCGTGCGCAGGCGGTAGCCGCGCGACGCCAGGATGGCGATCAGTAGCCCGTCGCGCAGCTGCACCTGCCGGCGGCGCGGAGAGCGTCCCAACGATCCCTCCGCATGTTTCAGCCCCCAGTGGAACAGCACCGCGCTGTGATGGACCGGCTTGTCGTGGACCTGCATCGGCAGGAGTTCGCGGACCGGCGTGCCGCCGGGGCAACGGATCCAGGCGTGGTCACCACCGGGATCCAGGACTTTCAGCGCCATCTCGATCTCCTGCAGGCGGCCGACCACGGTGTAGTCCGCGTTGCCCAGCGCACGGAGCTCATCGAAGAACCGGCCGACATTCTCTCCGGTCGCCAGCGCCGCCGGCGGGAGGTCCGGATCGAGCAGCCCGTGCCACAGCAGGAAGCCCAGGAAGCGCCCCCAGCCCTCCTCGGCCTTGGTGACGCTGGCCAGCGCCCAGTGCCGTGCCTTGCACGGCTGGCGCGACCGCCGCCCCCGGCTGGCCAGGAACTCCTCCCAGCTCCTGCGATGGGAGGCCGGCCATTCCCGCAGGCGCAGGCAGCGCCGCCTTGGATCGGCGCTCACCGGCCCACCCCCGCCCTGACGGCGGGACGCCTGGACAGACGGGAGGCGAGGGCCAGGCCGCGCGTCTCCTCGCGCAGCCGCAGCACACTCCTGCCGAAGCGGAGCGCCGCCGCTTCCTTCTCGAACAGGATGTAGTGGCGCATCGTCGTTTCGATGGAGCGATGCCCGAGGATGCGCCTGACCTCGTCGATCGCCTCCGGATAATGCCTCAGATGCAGCCAGGCCGCGAAGCTGCGCATCAGGTGCGGGTTCACCTCGACACCGATCACCTCCCAGAGATGCGCCTTGAGGTGATTGGCCAGGGAGGTCGCGCTGATCGGACCGTCGCCGGCGCCGGGGAAGAGGTATGGATTGCCTTCATCCGTCAGGTCTGGCCGGTACGAGCGGATGTAGCGCTCGATCAGCCTGGCGGACCCCTCCGGCACCGGCCACTCGATGGGCTCGCCGTTCTTGACCTCGTGGCCGGCGATCACGAGGTGGGTCAGCCGGCGTCCCTTGGGGTCGAGACGGCGCAAGTTCCGGTCGAGACGCAGTCCCAGGAGGTTGGACAGCCGCATCGGGCAGATGGTCAGGATTTCCAGCATCACCGCGAGCCGCACCTGGCGGGCCGCCTCCACGGGCGCGAGATCCGGGTCCTTCGCCAGCCGCATGAGCCTCGCCGGCTCGTGCAGCAGCCCGGCATAGGCTGCCGGCTGGGTCAGGGCCCGGATGCGTTCGCGCACCCGCAGGGGGAGGCCGGCCCTGGGGTCCGGCTTCGTGTCGGCGACCCACTCCCTGATCGTGGCGAGCGTTTCGGCATCCAGGGGATCTTTCTTGCGCCCGGCACAGTACTTCGCCACCTGCAGCAGGGCCACGCCCACGGTCCAGACCTGCCCGCCCCTGCGTTCGGTGGAGCGCTCGATGACGGCATCCAGGATGAGTTCCACCCGCTCGAGAGGCCTGACCAGGTCACACAGCGAACGCAGCTGTGTCAGCGGCACGCCACCTTTCACCAGCAGGGCCCCTGCCTGGCGGATGGAGAACAGGCGTGTCGCGATGGTCCGGGGACGCAGCACATGGTGCCGCTTGCCTTGGACACGTGACCGACGCCAGATGCTGGCCCCCACGACCGGCGCCAGCGTGGCGCTGAAGTCCCGAAGGTCGTCCTGGAAACTCTGTGGGTAATCCGTGAACGGCAGGGTGTAGGGCTGGCGGCGGCGGGGGGCTTTGAGGACAGGAAGCGGCATGCCGGAGGCGGCCACGACGGCGTTCCAGGCCCGCGCCACGACGACCGGGCGCCCCGCAACATTCGCACCCAGGCGGATCCTCCTGTCGGCCATGGCCCATTCGGCCAGCATGACGTCCGATATCGCTTCCGGCCCGATCCCGCGTTCGCCGCAGTATCTTGCCAGGTGCCGCAGGCAGGCGACCTGAGCCTCCAGACGGGCGTGGCCGAGCAAGGCCTGCCAGGCCGGGGACAGGTCCTCGAAGGTGCGCAGGTCCGGCGCATGCAGACCCAGCCGCCGCAATGTCGCGCGCAATCCGCTCACCATGTTGCCGAAGCGCCTGGTCCGCATGCGATGCCCACCCGGAGGCTTTCGGAACAGCGCCTCGTTCAGCCAGGCGACATCGCAGGGCACCGCCGCGGGCTGTCGGCCCAGCAGCCGCGCGGCCGTCGTGAGGTCCGATCTGAGATCGCGGCGGCGTGTCGCCGGCAGATCGCTCCAGCCATCGATGGCTGCCATGGCCTCCGCGAAGCTGGGCACGGCGGAAGCCGGAAGCGGAAGGGATGGCAGCATCCCCGCGGAGCGCGGATCGTGGTCTTTCATGGGTCGGATTTCCCTGTTTGGCCAAGGGTGGCCAGGAGCGGCCATTCGTGCGTGCGTAGCAGAGTTGAATGTCCGCTTTAGCGGGGCGACGGACGCACGACGTTCGCCAGAGCGTTGATCTGGCTCAGTCATTTCCGGATTCGTCGGAAGGGCCGGTGTCGTCGCCGGCGCTGTCGGCAAGCGCGCGCTCGAGGTCCGCGAGGCGGATCCGCACGGTGCCGGCGATACGAACAGTGGGAAGCAGGCCGTGCTGGCACCAGCGCCGCAACGTGCGGGCCGAGATGCCCAGGCGCTCGGTGACCTCGGCCAGGGTGAGCAGGCGCTCACCAGGATCAGGAGTGCTCATGAGCAGTGGCTTTCAGCCACGGAAGGAGCGCAGAAACCGTACTGCCGCTTGCTCATCCTTACTGATGAAGCGGCGCGCTTGCTGAGAACGGCGCGGTCCTTCGCTGTCAGAACCTTCGGATCACTCGGCGGACACAGGAAGCAGCCGGTATGATCATGAAGCTGTGGCTGCTGTGCGCCAACGAGCGATGCGGGTGGGCTTAGGTCAGTAAGTTGGTGTGTCTTGGATGACGTGTTCATCGCTCTTCCCGAGAGCGGGCAGGAATGCCCGGTTACGGCGGCGATGATTGGCTGGTGCGTTCTGGCGCAGCAAAATGGGAAGAATTATCCCTTTTTTCGCTTATTTTTACCCATGTGGCTCCGCGCCCGAGCGCCTCTGATCCGCTCACTCACAGCATGAGGCGAGGCCGCCACGCGCTCGATGATCTTGGCGAATTTCTCATGAGGACCATCGGGCATCTTCCGTAGGCAAGCTCCAAGATGCGCGAACAGGAACGTGCAGTATCTTACTGCCGGCCCCGAGATCTTGCCCGTGTTGGCATCCCTCGATACCCCGGGCTCGCGCTCGAAGCAGAACTCATAGATCCTCAAGATCTCGTCGACGAAGCGCGAGAGTGCTTCCTGTCCTACCCTACCTGGTCTGCTATTCTGCTTGTGGTGCCGGTATGCGAGATCTGCCGAAACTGAAAGGTACTTGAGAAACGTGATCGCGCCGTGCAGCACTTCTTCGTCGTACATTTCGTTGTCGCGGGCGGGAGGTAGGGGACGCCCTTTCGGGCGCCGCACGCCCGCTATCTGTTGTGCATGTTCCTGGATCTGAAGATGCAAATTGATCAGCAGGTCGTCGACTTCCGGCTCCAGCAGAAGCTGCGCCGCGATCATCTGACCGTGCTCGCTTGTCTCTTGCCTGGATGGATCCCGCCATTCAGGACTGATCATCGCCAAAACGGCCGACAGCTTTCTGCTGAAGCCAAGCAGCCACGCTTTCTTCTCGGGAAGAAGGTGAATTTGCCATGAATACCAAGCGTAGAAGGACTGCCTCATCGCGCCCTGAAGCATCCATGCCATGGTGGCCGCAGGCACGGAGTAGGGTCCTTTTTTGATGTCGACGAACTTCACGAGCTTGGCGACATGCGAAGCATTGAAGTTGATGTGGGTTTCCGCGTAGATGAACTTCTCGTCGGAGGCGATGTTCACGAAGGGCGGGCCGCTGACTGCCTTCCTGGCTTTCCGTTTTGGTGCGCTTCGCTGCGGCTTTGTCACGGCGACTTCCCATGCTGTCGGACACTCGCGACCGGCTGTCCTTGATCGAGCTCTGCTGTCTCAACGAGGACCATGCGGCATACGATCAGCCGCTCAACTAGCACCACGCGTGCGTCCTTCCCACTCCTTGATGCCTGCGGTCTTGGCATCATCCGCTGCTGCTCGCGGAATGCCCGAACAGGAAAGGAGGGCATCTTGGATAGCTCGATAGCCGTTTCGGCATGCTTCATGTCCACAGCAGGCCGCGCGATCGACGATCAATCTACGTCCTATCGAGCGATGGCCATAAGGCTTGTGGATTATGGTAATCAATCATGTCACGCATCCTGATGCAGAACCTTCTTCCGCATGAGAAGCGCGCAGGTATGAACATGGGCTAAGACCCCCAGCAACTCGCTCGCCCTTCAGGGACAAGATCGTTGTAGCTCGTCCCTGGACGTCGCGCTCCGTCTTCAGCCTGCCCGCGGATGGCCTGGCAAGCGACCAGGATCCTACGCCGGCGCGGGAGCAGCTGCGTCACCCGGCGGCCGCTTCTCCTTCTCCTTCCAGGTCTCCCAGAACCGCTGGAAGCCTTCGCGCAATTCCTCACCTTCCGGCATCCGCCCCGCATCCGTGTGGTACCGGCAGAGGAATTCGATGAAGCCGTAGCCCAGGCCGTAAGTCGCCGAGGCGGCGATGCCGGCCGTGATGATGCCGCCCACGACCGAACCGATCCCCGGAATCAGCTTGAGAACCTGCCCCGCGATCAGCCGGCCGCCACCGGCCACAGCTAATGCTCCTACCATGGAACCGGCCAGGGTCAGGATGTTGTCGCGTGTCATTCGGACGCCCATGGCGGCGGCGATGCCGGTGATCATGCCAGTGTTCGCGGCGAAGACGCCGGCGGCATCCGCTACGGGAACAGGTACGGCCGCGGCGGCTGCGGCAGTTGCCGAAGCAGCCGCCGCGATCTTCAAGGCAGTCTCACGCTTGCGCGTGAGGTCGACCTGCTGTGCTGCCTCAAAGGCGGCCTTCGCAAATGTTAAGGTTTCGAGGGTTACCTTGACCAACTCAGGCAAGCCAAAAGGTGGCTGGTCGTCCCACGGCTCGACCAGGACACGCACCACGCCGCATGCGTCGGGCAGGATCTTGCGGACGGTGCCTGCAAAGGCACGGGGGCCTATGGCCTTGGTCAGCACGACGATGACCGGGATGCGGTGCCGGGCACAGAGTTCGGCGACACGCACCTCGCCATCCTGGATCCGGGCTCCCGGTTCGTCGATGCAGAGCCAGAGGACATGGATCCTGTCCTCCGCCCGGCCGCTGGCATGGGCCTTCTCGATCTCGCCTGCAAGCGCGGCCAGCGTCGCGTCGAAGGCCACCATCTCCAGGCCCTTGGTGTCGCACAGACGCACCGGCAGGCCTTCCGGCTCGAACCAGGTGATGTCCTGGGTGACCGGCCGCCCCATCCCGACCTTGGCGACCTCCCGGCCGAAGACCGCGTTGATGAGGGTGCTCTTGCCCACGCCGGAGCGCCCCGCCACCAGGATGTTGGCCTTGCCCAACTTCCGCACCGCCTCCTCGGCTTTCTTCTCGAAGTCCCGCATGAACGGCATGTCTCCCAGCATCTCACGGCCCAGGTCGAACACCCGCTGGCCAGCATCCGTAACCGCTTCCGTCATGTGCCCCAGCCATCCCGGCCCATCGTCCGCCGGACGCCGCAGGATCCTGGCCTCGGCCGGCATGCGCAGCATCCCGGCGCGGCGCAGCTTGCGATGCCGCAGGCCGGCCACCTCCAATGCAAGCTGCTGCAGGGCATCCCGTGGAAGGGCCGGGAGGTGGGTCAGGACTTCCTTTTCCAGTTCCGGAATGGTGGCCATGCGCGGCACTGGCAGGCCGGCCCGCATGAGTGCCAGGGCCGCCAGATCGGCCTGCGGTTCACCGAATCCCGGCCAGCCTCGCCTGGCGCTTCGCACGAAGCGTTCGGTGGCCTCGGCCAGCAGATAGGGACACCGGTCCGGTTGCTTGCTGTCCTGGCGGACCGAAGGCACGGCGGTGGGGTCGGGGGACAGCATGCTCAGGGCCAAGTCCACGGAACCCAGTTCGGAACTGCTGGACGCCATGAACAGTGCGGTGAGGTCGGCCAGCAGGAGCTGGGATGCCGTGACCATTGCGGAGTTCGATCCGGTTCGGTTTATATCCGGAATTACTACCTGGAGTTGTTGTCTTGCGCGAGATCACTGTGGAACTTGTCGGCCGAAAGGTTGGCGAATTCGCCGCCGGAAGGTGGGGAGACCGCCTCCAGACGGGCTTCGAGACCGGCAAGGGCATTTCCGGCCCGGTCGGTCAGGCGCTGCTGGATGCCTTCATGGTGGACCGGCTTGTCGGCACCATCTGGCCGTCCCTTCTGCCGCTGGCCTTCATGCTGGTGTTGCACACGGCGGCCGCGACGGCGGGCCTGCCCGAGGCGGAACGCATCCTGGCGGGTCTGGCGGTGGGTGGAACCCTGCTGTGGTCGGCTTATGCGGTCGTTACCGGCGGACGCGCAGCCTGGCCCTGTCTGCGTGTCTGGTGGGTGACACGCCAGCGGCCCCGTGAGTACGCGCGCATGATGATCTTCCATGCGATACGCGACTGGTGGCAGCAGACTGCGGAACCCGAGATGAGCGGGGACGGCACCGGGGTGACGTTCTTCAGGAGCGCCTTCACGACGCTGCAGGCCAAGCTCAACCTGACGCCGGATCGTGTCGCCTTCGAGATCGCCAACCATCTCGCGCCGATCCTGGTACGGCACCTTCTGTCGCGACTGGCCATGATCGTGGCGCCGGTCCTGATCGCGCTGCTCTACTACCGCTTTGCGATATACCCGGATCTCGTGGAAGGCAGCATCGGCGTGGGACCGTGGCGCCTCGCCCTGTATCCGTTCGCCGCCCTCGCGGATGCTGTCTCTGGATCCGCCCTGCGGTCCGCACTGCTTATCCGCGGCTGAAGCCGTCGCGTCGAAGGCCGCACAAGATGCTCTCGGAGTACGCTTCGGGATTGGACAGCGGATAATTGCCGCACCTGAGGCTTCAAGCCCAGCACAAGGTCAGGTCTCGATGAAGCCAGCTGTGCAGCATTTCGCGGGCTCCGTCCGCAGATGCCCGACCGGTGCTGCGGATACTCCGGCGAATTCCTTCGGGAATACGACGACGATGCCCTCGCTGTCGCTCCGTTCCAGCCGGGCGCCAAGCGCCCACAGCCGTAGTTCTGCAGGTCGCGGGCAAATGGACTAGGCGATGTACTCGCCACCATGGCGGGGCGTGACCGGCAGTGGGCGCCGCCGTCCCCGGTTCTCCAGCCTTTGCGCCACCCGCAGCTTGGCTTGGATGCCGTCGCGTCCCTGCGCTGGTGTCGCGATCAGTGCCTGCTCAACCTCAAGGAGCCAGTCAGTGGCGGCATCGAGTTCTGGCTTGAGGCGGTCTTCGTCCGCAAGCGTCCTTGCCCGGGCCTGCAGTGCCCCCAGGACGGCGTGGGCGTTCCTCCATTCGGCATGGAGCCACAGCAGCTTCGCGTCCGGATCACCGGATGGCCCGGTCTCCGATAAGGCGTCACGGAAGATGGAGAGAGTCAGGCTGTCGGCGGCGAGCGCGGCATGGCGGGAAAGGCCTCCTCTGCCGTGTGTGATATGGGGTCGATGCCATTCGCGCCGCTCTCGAAGCAGCGGGCGTGGAATTCATTCCAGAGAACGGTGGAGGTGCCGGAGTGCGGCTGCGCAAGAGACCGTCGTGAAGATCCTGCCTTTCATGTCTGCCCTCGTCAGCAACTCCATCCTCCATCACATCGCGAGGCTCGGATGGCAGTAGCCGATGAAGCGGCCGTCCCGGCCGGCGCCGTCTACGACGGCGATGGCAGGCTGGTCCTGGGCAGCGGTCCCACCTTCTCGCTCGGCCTGGTCACGGACCGTGCCTTCCAGGCGGTGCTGCACAACCTGGACGAACCAGGAAACACGATCGAGCCGGAGGACCGCCTCTGGCTCCTGCCCGAAGGGCTGGTCCCGGGCGCTGCCCTTCCAGAGCACGTGCTGGCCAGCCTCGCCGCGGTGGTGCGGGCCGGCGGCAAGGTCGTCGTGATGGCGGACGGCGCCGAGGTTGGTAACCGGGCCTGCGAAGCCATCGAGCGGGCGCTCGACGCGCACCAGGGCAGCGCCTGACCACGCGTTCCCGGCAGCGGCCCTCCTTCAGCGCCCGGGATAGGCCTGTCGGCAGACCGTCACCACCGTCTCGCGCAGCCAGCGATGCGCCGGATCGGCATCCAGCCGGGGATGCCACATCGCCGAGATCAGGAACTCCGGCGCCGGCACCGGGAGACCCAACCCCTCCAAGCCGGATGTGACGGCCTGATCGCCCAGCAGCCCGTTGCCGAGGCAGGATCGCGGCACCAGCGCCACCAGGTCCGAGTGGCGCGCGATCCGCATGGCATCCGGATAGCCGGGCACGGCGACGGCGATCCGCCGCCCGAGGTCACGTCGCCGCAGGGCGGCATCGACCGCCTCGCCCGTCTCCCCTTCCCGCGATGCCGCGACGTGGCGGCAGGCGGCGTAGCGTTCCGGCGTCACCTCCCCGACCGCCAGGAGCGGATGCCCCGTCCGGACCACGCCGACGAAGCGGTCGCGGAACAGGAAGCGGGTGCGGATCTCCGGCGCGGAGGTGCCGCGCAGGCCGATCTCCAGGTCGATCAGCCCCTCGCGGAGCGGGCCCACCTCCTTGTCCGGCTTCGGAACGAAGCGGAGTTGGACCTGCGGCGCCGCCCGCGCGACGGCTGCGACGACCGGGGCGGAGAGGACCTCCAGGAAGCCCTCGCTGGCCCGGATGGTGAAGCTCCGCTCCAGCGAGGCGATGTCCACCCGGGCGGGCTGCGGCCGCAGCACCGCCCGTGCTTCCCGGGCCAGCTCGTGGACACGGTCCCGCAGCTCGGCCGCGCGCGGCGTCGGCACCAGGCCGCGCCCGGCGCGCACCAGCAGCGGATCGCCCGTTGCCCGGCGCAGCCGTGTCAGCGTGCGGCTCATGGCCGATGGGCTCAGCCCGAGGCGGCGGGCCGCCCCCGTCACGCTGGCCTCGGCGAGCAGCACGTCCAGCGCGGCGAGGAGGTTCAGGTCCACGTCGTCCATCGGGCCAGCCTACCCGCCCTGTCCGATCACCCATAGCGTCCCATGCAACAACGACTTGCATGGGATGCGCGTGGCGCCCGGACCGGAGGCTGCCCAACATCCTGGCCCGATCCGTCAGCCAAGGATGACCCACCCATGACAGCCTCCGACCACCCCACGCCCTCGATCCTCCTCGTCGGCGCCTCGCGCGGCCTCGGCCACGCCATGGCCGCCGAGTTCCTGCGGAAAGGCTGGAACGTCACCGGCACCGTCCGGGACGGGAGCACCCGGACGCTGCTGCATGACCTTGCCGAGGAGGCCGAGGGCCGCGTCGGCATCGAGACCCTCGACATCCGCGTGCCGGAGCAGATCGAGGCACTGCGGGAACGCCTGATGGGCCGGTTCTTCGACATGCTGTTCGTCAATGCCGGGACCACCAACCGCGACCCAACCCAGACGATCGTCGAGGTGTCCACCGAGGAGTTCGTGGAGGTCATGCTCACCAACGCGCTCGGCCCGATGCGGGTCATCGAGCGCCTGGAGGCCCGTGTCGCCCCGGCGGGCCTGATCGGCGCGATGTCCTCCGGCCAGGGCAGCGTCGCCAACAACGAGCGCGGCCAGCGTGAACTCTATCGCGGCAGCAAGGCCGCTCTGAACATGTTCATGCGCAGCTACGCGGCCCGCCAGGGCGCGACGCCGCGTCCGATGGCGTTGATGGCACCCGGCTGGATCCGCACCGCCCTGGGCGGTGCGGAGGCACCCTTGAGCATCGGGGACAGCATCCCGAGCCTCGTCGAGGTGCTCCTCGCCAAGCGGGAGCGGCCGGGGCTGGAATACCTCGACTACCGCGGCCGCACCGTGCCGTGGTGAGGATCGGACCTCCGGTTCAGCCTGGATTCATGGCGGCGAAGACCGTTTCGTACGACCGGTCCCGCCCCGGCATCAGCCGAGCCGGCTGACCCGCAGCCACGCCGCGAAGGCCGCTTCGTCCAGCCCGCCTTCGACCAGCCGCAGCATCTGCTCCACGACCCGTGGCGCGGCGACGTCGAGTTCGACACCGTTGGCCTTGAGGAAAAGCACGCAACAGCCCCAGGCGGTCCGCTCGTTGCCATCGTTGAAAGGGTGGTTGGCCGCGAGGCCATAGGCATAGGCGGCGGCCAGATCGAACAGGTCCGGGATGCCGGTATCGGCGTAGACGAGCTTGTTCTCCGGACGACCGAGCGCGCTGTGCAGCATGCCCTCGTCCTTGACGCCCTGGATCCCGCCATACTCCCGCAGGGCCTGGTCGTGCAGGAACAGCACGACATCGGCCTCCAGGAACTCCGGGTCGCTCAACGCCTGGCGAGTTCCTGCAGCGCGTCGGCCTGCTCGCGCAGGACCTCTCGGGCCAGCTGCATCTGCCGCTCGAGCTTCAGGTTGCGCTTCACCAGCTTCACCCCATCCGCCAGTTCCACCAGGGTCAGGTCCTGGCCGACCTCCAGCCCCATGCGGATCCTCGTCTCGGCCGGGAACGTCACCCCGACCGAGTTGCCCTGCCGGCGCAGTGTCACCGTGGTCATGGTGCGCCTCATCTCGTCTTACGTTCGGTAAGACTAGGGCCTCTGCTCCGTCCCCTCAAGGGTCATCGACGCCTGCGGACCGCGTGTGCCGCAATCATGGCCCTCCCCGGCCACAGCGTCTCCCCGCCCCTATCCCTCGCGTTCCGCCGAAAGCGGGCAGCAGGCCTCGGCGGTGACATTGGCCAGCCGGCTCAGCCGCAGCGCCGTGACGCTGCTGCCCGGCACCGCCGCGGCGATGTGCTGCAGCACCGGGATCTTTCCCAGCACCTGCTCGCTCACCGCCTGCGCCACCAGGTCGGCCCCCGACACGCCGGCCGCCGTCCACACCGCCCGGCGCAGCAGCGCCACCGTCACCGCCAGGTTCGGCCGCAGCCCGTGGATCTGTGCCACCTGCCGCACCAGCGACAGGCCGCGCAGCCCCGCCAGCACCCCGTCCAGCGCCGGCGAGGGCGAGATCGCCACCATCACACCCCCCTCCAGCGCCGCCCGTTGGCCCGCTACCCGCGAGGCTTGCCGTAACGGTTCGCTCACCTGCCGGCGCAGCACCGCGCGTAGCCGCGGCAGGCTGTCGGCTGCCTCGAGGGACAGGAGCACCGCCTCGCACTCCGGCAGCTGCGTGCGCAGGCCGTCGATCCAGGCCCGGCAGCGCGCCTTCGCCACCTCCAGCGGTGCGTCGGGACGCGCCAGCAGCGCGCGCAGCGCGTCCACCTGCCGCAGCCGCCGCCAGGCCCGCAGCTCGCCCGCCAGCCCGGTCGCGATCAGCGCCAGGCCGCAGCCGGACACCGCGAGCGCCAGCCAGCCAAGCTCCGCCCCCTCCCGGAAGCGCGCCAGCACGAAGCCCACGCCGGAAAGAAGCAGCCAGCCCAGCAGCAGCACCGCCACTCCGGCCGCGATCCAGGTCAGCGCCCCGGCGCGGACCGGCCGGGGCCGCAGCGCCTCCGGCGCCCAGCCGTGGTCGATCCGTCCGCCTGGCAGCGCCTCCTCCGCCGCCAGCAGCATCGGCCCGGCCGAAGGATTTGGAGGACCAGGGGGAGTCACCACATCCCCCTGCCCTGCCGCATGGGTCTCCTCCGGGCCCGGGCTGGGCAGCACCGGCCGGGAGGGCGGCTGCGGCAGGTCGTCCAGGAAGCCCGGGTCGCGCCGCGTCACAGCACGTCCCCCAACAGCTCGGCCAGCACGGCGTCGAGCCCCAGATGCGGGATGCCGGTCTCGCCGCGCGGATCGATGCGCGGCGGCACAAAGACCGGCAGCTCGAAGTAGCGGTCGCCCCAGAAGCTCTCCGGCGGCCGCGCGGAAGGCACCTCGCCCGGATCGTAGGGCCGCAGCTCGCCCTGCCCGGCCAGCACGCCGCGCACCACCTCGACCGCCCGGCCGTCGCGCTGGCCCGTGCCATCCACCGTGGCCAGCACCGAGGCCACTGCGTGAACGCCATGGTTCTTCGGCATGGCTACCTCACCCCAGCCGGCCAGGATCCGCAGCAGATGACGCAGGTTCTCCCGCCGCAGCGCCGGCACATGGTCCGCCTTGGTCGCCACGAAGGCGGTACGCCTGATGCCATGGGCAGGAAGATATCTGGCAATGGTCGCAAGTGCCTGCTCGGTGTCCTCGAAGGCGACGCGTCCGGCATGCAGCGCCCCCAGCACGTCCACCAGCACCACCTGCCGGCTGTAGTCGGCGAAGAAGCTGTCGAAGAAGCGCACCTCCATATCCTCGCGATAGGCGTCGAAGCGTTCGGTCATCAGCGCCGCGGCGCTGCCCCGGGGTGGACGTCTCGGGATGTTCTCCAGCGGCGCGAACCACAGCAGCGGTGCCTCGGCGCCGGGACCCGGACAAATGAAGCGGCCGGGCTGCAGGAAGCGCAGCCCGAAGCGGGTGCGGCAG